>JAKURQ010000049.1 GCA_022449785.1 Candidatus Poseidoniia archaeon | reverse complement strand
AGAGCATGTACCAGAAGATACAGCCCGTAATGCGCTATTCAGAGTATACCTACGAGTATTGCAAAAATCTTAAATCTGAGAAGATATTTTCTCTAGGATTATTTTTGATAGTTCGATTTTAGTACCTTCTATCCATTCAGTTTTCTTTTTGTCAACAATAGCCACTTTGCTTTCTTTGGATCCCATTGCGTCTGAAAAATTTGCAATTACGCAATCAGAGTTTTTTAGAAGGCTTTCAGCTTTCTTAATTAATTCATCATTCTTTATTCGAGATCCTAGTTTGAATGCATAGAGCAGTCCTTTGTGTTTCTTTCGGAGATTATCTATTATTTTTGGAGCTTTTTTCATTTTTAGTGAAATTGGTTCAGTCGAATCTAATTTGCCTTTTACCGTTGTTGGAATAAAGTCAGATAGAGCCGCCGGGACAATTACTGCATCATATTTTCCCTTTGCTTTAATCAAACTTTTCAGTTCAGTGAGTGTTGAGAATCGATTTGTCTTAATCCATTCACCGGGTTTGTGTACAGCATTACCTAACCATAAATCGACGTTGGCCCCCATTGCATGCGCTACTTCACATAATGAAGTGGCCATAAATCCACTTGATTTGTTACTTATTACTCGAACGTCATCAATTGGTTCACTGCTCCCTCCTCCAATTACCAATATTTTTTTTCCAGCTAAGTTTTTTGGACCTGCAATTTTGCATACTTCAGCCACGATTCTTTCTTTTGTGGGAAGCTTAGCTTTTCCTTCTACCATGACAGGTTCAACAAGTGTAGCAAATTTCTTTACTTTCTTAATATTGTCCTGAACTATTTTAGATTTAGACATATTACTATCCATTGCTGGAGCAACTACGATAGGAGTTTTAGCACCTATACAAGTCAAAGCTACTAACATAGGTGGATTATCTCCAATACCTTGCACCATTTTTGCAAGACTAGTAGCACAACACGGTACAATCATTAGTAAATCAGCCTCATGTCCAGCAATAACATGTTCAACTTGTCCTGTAATTTCTTTTATGATTGGTTTTCCACAAGCAAATTCTAGAGCCTTTTCACCCACTAATTCTAATGCTGCCCTATTAGCAACAATTGTTACATCGGCTCCATAGCGGAGAAGTTCTCTAGTTATTCCAACAGTTTCAACACATGAAACTGATCCAGTAATACCTAACCATATTTTCTTTCCTTTGAGATAGTCTCCTTTAGGTTCTACATTATTGGCAGGATGGTTTGGATTCATTATTCTTCCTTTAATTTGATTATAGTCTTTTTGTATTTATCTAGTATAAGTTCAGTTTGAGTTTCAATTTTCTGCCATCCCTTCTTAAGAGATCCAAATCTCAGATGGAAAGCACTTGTTGGAGGTCCTCCATCTGAAGCTCTGCATCTCTCAATAAGTCCTAATGAAATAAGTCTATTTAGATGTCTATAAGCAGTAGGTTTTGTGGTTTCAATCCATGCAGCAATTTCCTCTGCAGTCCAAGCTCTATCAGGCCTCTGGAAGAAACATTCATCCAATATTTTGTAGGGCATAGATTCACTGTAAGGATAGTGATGATTCGATAGCAATCCAATACCTCTTCCGATTGCACTCAAATCGGTTTCATAACTTTGTTCTTCATTTCTATTTATTTCTCTTAATTCTATCTCAAAGGATTCTTCTTTTTCTAAAAGAATCATTCCTTCAGGTATAACATCTTTTGCATCTTTAAGTGTATTATTTAGATTGTTGATTATTTCTCGATAAGTGTCAAGGCAAATTCTTGCTCTGTTCTCTACACCAGCCCAAGCTTTTTCCAAATCATAATGCCACAATCTTACTTTTTTTGGATCTTCTGCCTTACCAGGAAAATCCTCTGTCAGAAATCCAATTTCTCGTAGCCATTGTAGGTGCTTGTAAATTCCTTGTAATGGAACTCCCAATTCTTTTGCTATCTCTGACGTTGTCCATGATTTCTTAGGATTTGGAATCAAACATTTTGTAAATAGTAAAATTCCAGTTTTTGCTCTCTTTGTTTCCCTTGCTTTTGGCCCATCAGTACCTAAGAAACCAATAGCTTGTAAGAAATCTGCAACTAAATGTTCTTTAGTTGTTCCATATGATTCATTCAAATTTCTTATTCTTAATTTAAACATTAATCCCACTCTCTTGTATCTAATTTCTCTAGAATCTGGGCCTTGAATTTCCTTGCTTTTTGATTTCCAGGATTAATTGCTAATAGTTTGTGGACATCTCCCATTGCATCTCCCAATTTTTTAGCCTCAAAATGAGCCTCCGCCCTTTCCCATAGTGCAATCTCGTCTTCAGAATCAATCTCCAATATTCTTGAAAGGGCCATAATTAGAAGTTCATTCTTGTCTTGTGCCCTGTAAACTTTTGTCAGCTTTCTCCAACCTCTCTTCAAATCAGGCCTGATATTGACTGCTTTTGAATATCCCTTTGAATCTGCCCTCTCATAGTCTCCTAAGCCAAAGTAAATATCTCCTCTTACCATGTATGGCCTGTAATCTTCGTTCATAACAGCCATTGATTTTTCTACAGATTTCAATGCATCCTTTACTTTTCCTAGTTTCGATTGAGATCTTCCCAATCCTAGATATGCCAATCCATGATTGCATTCAGATTCTAAGGCGATATGATAACTTTCTTCAGCTTCATCTAAATTCTCAAGTCTTTCTTTTGTTTGTGCTAATTTCAGCCATGCTCTTCCAAAATTATAATCTATTTCAGTTGCATTCTGGAAGCAAGTTTCAGCTTCTTCCCATTGCTTTAATTTTCTATGTAAATCACCTTTTTCAAACCATATATTTTCATTCTTTTCATCTATTTCTAAAGCCATAGAATAGTATGTTATTGCACGATCATATTTTCGATGTCCTGTTAGTGCTCTGGCTTTGCTTAACCACATACGTGAATCTTGCATCAGAACGCCATCTTGTTGTGCTCTTCTCATCAAACGATTTGCTGCATCAAGGGATCTACTAGGATATCCTGTTTCTAGTAAATCTGCAGCTTCTTGGAGCATTTTTTCTCTTGCTTCCCTATCCGTTCTTCGAAGAATAAAAAGGAGTCCTGATCCTGTCATTGGCAATCCACCACCTAGGAAACCTCCTGAGGCTAGATTCGGTTCAATAATCCATCCAATTCCAGCTAAACCAGAAATGTAACAACCTATTACAAAACCTGCCAATTGGTACCTTCTATGGTGTAAACCAGCTAAACCCATACCTAAGAAAAGTAAAGGAATCAACAATAACCAAACAGATTTTTCAATCCACTCAAAGGCAGACATAAGAAGTAAAATTGTAAGTATTAATGATCCTCCAAAAGAGATTGATAGAGCATATCCAATCAATCCTCTTCGTAAAAGTCCAAGACCATAAATTAGCATAACAATTCCCAAACTACCTGCAAATACAGAAACGGCAGTTATTGCTCTAAGAGATTCTACCTTCACAGAATCACAATTCTCCTCTTTAAGTTCTAGTAAACAAGGATTTTGGCTGACTTCATAGAATATAACAAAAATAGTTAGCAGCACACTTCCTGCAGATAATATTAGTCCTGAAATTCTTATGTCTTTATTGTGGTCTAATTCAGCAGTATAAACATTATACGATATCAGTATTCCTGCAGCACATGCCAAAAGAAGGAGAAATGATAAAAATGTTCCAAGATATTCTAAATTAATAGATAATTCAGAACCAGTTTCTGTAAAGTTCCATGCAATAAAATTAATTATGCTTATTAGAAAGACAACTAGTGATCCAGTAACAACTTTTCGACTTTTTCCATCTAAGTATTCAATAGTTTCTTTTATTTTTTTTTCAAGAAAAGGTAATTCTTCTTCCTCTTCATCATCGTCACCCAATTTCCTCTCATAATCAATCGGTAGCTCAGGTTTACTGTCTTCATCTTCAAATTCTATTTTATCCACATTTTCAATTTCATCCTCTACTTCAGAAACTTCTTCAATGGCTTCTTCCTCTACGGATTCTTCAGCAGAATTTGATTCTTCATTCATGATATCTTGTAAAGATATAATGGTAATATAATGCAAGTATTAAAACTGATACCCTAACCTAACAACCGCAGTCACTACCACTACTGGCCCCACTGCTGCAACCACAACCACTACCACAGCTACCACCAGATTGAGCAACTGGTTCACCTGAATAGTATGGATTCTCACCTTCTGAATGGTTAGTAATGTCTACTACTTCATTAACACCATCTACCTTTGCTACAATGTATGATTCAACACCTTGTTTCAGTGTGACGCTGGACATACTACAACCTTGACATCCTCCACCCATTGTCACGTATGCTTTTCCATCTGAAACATTGTGTAGAGTAATCACGCCTCCATGTGATGCAATACTTGGATTCACATCATTCTGGATTAAAGTATTAACTTGATCAAATAATGCACTATTGCCTGCATCCATTGCTTTTTCAGTAACGGGTGCTTCACCACTCTTTATTTGTTCTCTAATAACGCCACCAATTTCTTTACCAACAGCAGGCCAACTTTCTATGTTATCTCCAGTTAAAGTGACAACTTGACCAGCTATGTTAACTTGAGCGATGTAAGGCAAATCTAAAAGTTTCTTAGCTAAAGGAGCATTTTCAGTATCAGATTCGCTAGTAAATGTTAAAGAAGCTCTTGATAGAACCTCACCATCCAGCACAAATCTACACTTTTGTGGATCTGCAGTTGGTTCACCACGTATCTTAATCTCCTGTGCTAACATATTTCTTTTACTTCCATACTGATTAATAAGATTATTGTTGCTTATACGTCAAAAGATGCTTTCTCAACAGCCTCTTCTCCCATTTTACGTAATAATGAGAATGTGAATATTCCAGCTCCTGCCCCTGGACTTGGGTCATCGAATGAAAATCTAACTCCATATCTTCCTACTGGTGCAGATTCTATAATTCTCACATTTGCAGGAATATCTTCTTCCTTGATTAATTTTACACCAGTTATCTCATCAACACAATGCGCACAAGGGCACATGTATCTAACATTGAATGCAGAAATTACATGTTCAACATTATCTTGCCATTTGATGATTAAAGTTTGACCATTGTTTGCTAGATTCATTTCTTGAGGGGCAAATGGCGATAATTCTTCATTAGTTACTACAGCCATTGCTTCAACTGCAATTAATGATGCTATAGCTTTGATATTATCATCATCAACGAATTTTCCAGTATCCATTGCTTCTCTTAATTCTTGTTTAATAGAAATTTTTCCTAACAATGGCAAGTCAAATTCTTCTGCGGCAGAACTTCCTCCCCCTTCTCCAAAAATATGGTAAATTTCATCAGAACCAGGTGGTGTGAAACCAGCCATGTTTTCTATAATACCTAGAATTGGAATTTTCACTTGTTGAAACATTCTCAATCCTTTCTCAGCAATAGTATGCGCTACCTCTTGAGGAGTTGTAACAATTACAGCACCAGTTAGTGGAACTGCCTGAGATAATGTAAGTTGAATATCTCCAGTACCAGGAGGCATATCTACAAACAAATAATCTAACTCTCCCCAATCCACACCACCTAAGAACTGTTGAACTAATTGAGATGCAATAGGTCCTCTCCAAACAACAGGAGTGTCTTTGTTAGCAAGAAACCCCATCGACATAATTTTCATTCCATGAGCTTCAACTGGTTCAAGAACTCCTTGTTGTGAACCTCCTAATTGGTGATCACCTAGACCAACCATGTTAGGGATACTTGGTCCGTAAACATCAATATCTAAAATTCCAACTTTTGCGCCAGCATTAGCAAATGCTTCAGCAATACAAACAGTCACTGTTGATTTCCCAACCCCGCCTTTTCCAGATGCAATTGCAATGATATTCTTTACACCTTTTAGTGAGTTTGGAGTATTTGGGGCATTGAGTGAAGGCAATCGTTGAACTTGCCAATCTTTTTTGATTTCTACTTTTCCAATGTCTGCTACGTCTTTTAGAGCTTCTTGACATTTTTGAGCAAGTTCATCATGGTTTGGCATAAGTGGTGCAGGCAATCTAAGGGAGAACCTTAGAGTGTCACTACCAATCGTCATTCCTTTGACATAGCCCAGAGTAATGATGTCTTTATTGAAGTAAGAATCCTTTACCGTGGCTAATGCATCGGTTATTTCTTTTGCATCCATGATTTGATTATTCAATTAGTGTGTCTATATGGAAGTTATCTTGGAAAAAAGTTGACGGCGTACTCGAGTTCCCGTGGGCTCGCGCACCACAGTACCACCG
>JAKURQ010000048.1 GCA_022449785.1 Candidatus Poseidoniia archaeon | reverse complement strand
TGGGATGCATAATGCAGGCCATATTCCAGGTGCCGTAATGTTTGATTTCCCTCAGCAAGAATTCCTCTTTACAGGAGATATCCATACTGTAGACACTCAACTCACTAGGGCAGTTAAACCCAAACCTTGCAAGACTTTAGCCATTGAATCAACATATGGTGGGCGTGAACATCCCAAGAGAAGTGAAGTTGAATCAGAACTTGTAGATTCCATAGAAGATATAGTCAATTGAGGCGGTAAAGTTGTGCTACCATCATTTGGCCTTGGTCGCTCACAAGAATTATTGATGCTGACAAGAGATTTAGGTTTTGAAGTCTGGTTAGATGGCATGGGAAGAGATATAGCTCGAATTCTTCAAAAACATCCTGGTTCAATTAGAGATGCTAGAGCTATGAATAAAGCATTCAAAAGTACTAATTTTGTTAAATATGGCCGACAAAGGAAGGCTGCTTTGCACGGTGATATTATTGTAACAACTTCAGGGATGCTTAATGGAGGTCCAGTTCTTCATTATTTGTCTAAATTAAGGAATGATTCTTCCTCGGCTGTTTTTCTTACAGGATACCAAGTTCCAGGAACTAACGGTCACTTGTTGAAGGAAACTGGCAAACTAAGATTGGAAAGAGATCCTAATTCTCCAAGTTTTGATCTCCATTGTCAATCTAAATCATTTGATTTAAGTGGCCATGCAGGTCACAGTCAAATTGTTGATTTTATCAATAAGTGTGGTCCGGAAAAAGTCATACTTTATCACGGTGATAATCGTGAAGCTTTCGCAGAAGATTTGAAGGATTACGAGTTAGTTCTTCCTAACGAAAATGAACCAATTCTAATAGATTAATTTTTTTCAGTTTGGTAATCAGCACCTACAAACATTCGAATAAATCCTAATATCATAAAGAAAATTAGCGAAGTAAAAACAATGCCATAGGGGCCATTTAATTCTATTGAATCCTGTATTCTGCCGTCGCTTTGTGAAAGATAATCATTAATATTTATAACGATTTCAGCCACTGCAAACGTAATGATTAGCATGACACCTAGATTAATTAAATAACTAACAAAAAGAGTCATCAGTGTTCTAGATACGCCCTTCTTTTGAGCATCTGTAAGTAATGATGCATCTAATCCTGCAGGCTTGAATTGTTCTGCATAATTTTCATATTTGATTGCAGCATATGATAATTCAATGTAAATAACTAGTCCCAATCCGATAAACACACCTCCTGCAAGATATTCTTCCCATGTTTTTTCTTTACTTTCAGTTTCATAGCCACAATAGCTGGAGTCAAAGTTTTCTAAACATGAATTAGGAGTGTATAGGAATCCAATAATTATGGCCAATCCTACTGATGCTGCAATTGCCCACCCCTTTCTCTTCCATATACCATATCCACCTAGGAAAGGAACAGAACCAAAAATTAAATTTGATGCTCTTATCGTTGCATCATCAATTCGTTTTTCACTTCCTTCTTTATCATCATACAAGATTTTTATGGGTTTCCAAGCCCATTTTTCAGCCCCTTCTTCACCAACTTTGCTAGGTATAACATACTCTCCAACTTTCCAATCTAAAGCAGGATCTGAGATATATTGTCCAACCAATATTATGGTTAAGAACAATATAAGAAATTTGTATTTTCCTTTGAAAAGGGTGAAAATATAAAGCACGAAACCAGCAATAAATCCCCACAAAACAAATATTTTAGAATTAGGAATGAAGCCAGGTAATGATTTTTTAACGTATTTTGTAATGAGTGAATCCACAGGATTATGATAATTATAAAATTCTGTTATTACATATATTAATGCAAGACTAGATATTATCTTGATTAAAAATATAAGAGGATATTCACCAAAAAAGTCTTTGTAGTTAACAATATCTTTTATATTAGGTATTCTCGATTTTTTAACTTCAATTTCTTCCATTTATCCTCCTTGTAATGCTGTATTGACAGCTTCATCTGACTTCCAGTCTCCAACTTGCATTCCAAAGCTTCGAATTTCTGAAATGAGATTATCTCTCTCAATTCTTGCTATAAGCAATGGTTGTGCAGGTATTCTTTTCATCCTCTCTTCGAAATCTAAGCTAGATGGTGAAACGGTTGTAATTGTGTACCCTCTGCTTATTGTGTTTGTGAATGCTTCAGAAATAGTATGATCGTCATCTAATGAACTAAACAATATGATTGGCGAGCCACTTGGGATGTATGGCAAAGTATCCTTTAGAACAATTTCTAATTTCAGATTTCCTTGCGGTTTTGCACTAGATAGTGAAGTAAGTATTTTGAATAAGTGGTGCTCACCACGATCCAAATCAACTCTTTCTACCGTCTCTCCATAAACCATTAGAGCAACATTGTTTCTTTCATCAAGAAGTTGCTTAGCGTATGTTGCAGCAGCCCTACATGACATTTCAAGAGGAGTATCTTTACCTCCACCAACTGCAGAAACTTCTCTAGCATCCACGAGAAGAATTACATCCATTACATCTTCTCGCACAGTTTCATTAACCATCATTTTGCCTTTCTTGGCTAAGGCCTTCCAGTTAACACTTCGTAGAGAATCTCCAGGTACAAATTCTCGAAGGGAATAGAATTCAGTTCCAGCCCCTATTACATTCAATGGCATTGCCCCCGAAAGTAATTTTGGTGCTCTAGATTTAATTACCTGTTCTTCAAGAACTTCAATCTGAGGGAAAACTGAGAAACTATGTAACGATTCTTCAATTTTTTCATTATAAAATAAATCAAATGCATCTTTGACCCTTAATTTTACTGGCCCCAAATGATAATGCCCACGTAATGGTAATTTCAATGAATATTCAAAAGAAACTTCTTGCCAAGGCCTCATGTAAAGTAAGGTGTAATTAGATCCTTTTGTAATTCGAGCCTGAGGTGGCAATTGATCATATATTTCTACAAAACCTATTCCAAGACCTCTATTTTTAACAATGAATCTAACATTCATGTCACCATCTTCAAATATGTTATCTGAAGATGTTTCTCTTCTGATTTTGACATTCGGCATCCAAACGTCAAGAAAGCTAGAAAGAACAACAAAAGTCAGCATAACCATTCCGGCACTTATGAACAGGTAATTCAATCGAATAAGGCCTGCTAAAGTTAGGAAAAGAGCACCTCCTGCGACTGCTGCAGCTTTCTTACTCCACATTCAGTCTTCTAGTTGTCCCTGTGTTGTTGGCACTTCTACTTCTTCTAGAATTTGTGATACAATTTCTTCAGTTTGTACTCCTTTTATACGGGGTTCAGGTTTTAGTATAATTCGGTGTCTTAATGTGTAAATACTTAATCTCTTGATGTCATCAGGTAACACATAATCTCTACCATTTAGCACTGCTAGAGCTCTTGACAGTTTGAATAGAGCTTGAGCACCTCTTGGGGATGACCCTACCTTAACACGAGGATCCTCTCTTGTTCTGTTGATTATTTCAACAATGTATTCGATTATTGCATCATCAACCTGTACTTTCTCAAGACTCTGTTGCATTTCCCTAAGTTTTTCAGGTGATGTTATTGCTTTCACCTCATGAGCATCCTGTCCTCTTTGTTTTCTTTTAACAAGGATTGCTCTTTCTATCGGCCGACCAGGATAGCCAACAGATAATTTCATCATAAAACGATCAAGCTGAGCATCAGGTAGAGGATAAGTTCCTTCAGATTCTATTGGATTCTGAGTTGCTAGTGTTACAAAAGGTTGTGGAAGTTTATGTGTATCTCCTTCAATAGTGACCTGGTGTTCCTGCATTGCTTCAAGTAAAGCAGCCTGAGTTTTTGGTGGTGCACGGTTAATCTCATCCGCTAGTAAGAGATTACAGAAAAGTGGTCCTTTTCGGAATTGGAATTTTTGATCTTTTTGATTCCAAATATAAATTCCAGTAATATCTGCAGGAAGTAAATCTGGCGTAAACTGAACACGTTTAAAATTAATGCCAAGAGCCTGTGCAAACGTGTTTGATAGCAATGTTTTTGCCAAGCCAGGATTGTCTTCGAATAGAGTGTTTCCTCCAGCCAAAATTCCTACTGCACATAAATCAAGGACGGGTCTTTTCCCCATTACCACTTGTTCTACTTCGCCTAATACAGCTTGGATTAGCTCATGCGTTTCTTGTAAAGAAGGCTCCATGACGTAAGTTTGTACTCCATCACTTTGCGCTTCAGTCTCAGCTACTGCTTGTTCTTGCTCTTCTTCCTTTTCTTTTTTATTACTTCCAAATAGCGGGCTCATTTTTTCCACCTTTTGATTGCTTCTTCGACCATATTTAAGGTCATATTCTTTTCATTATTGATAATGAATCTGATTAGTATTGGATCTTTCAAAAGTTCTTCAACTTTTGAAGGTGCCAACATTTCGAATTCCTCTCGTGTGAATCCGTTTTCAATCCTAACTTTCTCGATAAATACTTCTTTTATTGTTTCAGGATGAGTATAATGTGCGTGTGGTACTCTAAAACGCGATAATCTTCCTTCATATATATTGAATAAATGCCTCCATGGTGCTGGATTTTCGACACGCATCATAACTATCTGAAGAACTAGTATAATTGAACCAAGGAACAGAATACCTAATGCTTCACTACTACTAACATATGCTAAAATACCAAAAAGCTGAACATAAACTAATGATACAAAATCACCTTGTATATGTCGACTTTCATCAAAAATTATTGTATGTTTTTCTCCATTCGTTAAGTATTCAAACATCGAAGTAATGAATTCTTTATTGTCTAACTCGTTGTAATATCCATTAGTAAATATACTTGTATCCGAAATTACAATCACCTTTCCTTCACCAACATTTGACTCAGCTACGACTTCACGTCCATGCTCAGCAGGCCAATCTTCACCAACATCTTCAGGACTCCTGTGTGTACTCTCTCCAGGCCCTCCTTCACCGTTTTGGTCTAAATCAACAAATCCTTGTTGTGTTGAGAAAGCAAGCCCTTCAGCACTATTCCCACCACCTAGTTTCAATGCGGAGGGAGAACTCATCATCAGCTGTCCTTCAAAATTCATCCTATCTATGTTAGCATCAATAATTACAATCGAATTGTTTTTCTTATGATAATCTTCATTCCAATGATTCGCATCATATAATCTTGCAGGTTTACATTTAGGGTCCATGTAACCATAACCGCCAGCACTTGCAACCTGTCCGATAATTGTAGTTTGGCCACTTGTCTTTGGTTCACATCCTTCCTGAACATTATTTGTCCACCATTGTATGCCAATGTCTTGTTCACCATAAAATGCAGAGTTCGCGTATCCTCCATCTGCAGCTAAAACAACAGTACCTCCTGACATTACAAAATTATAAATTGCTTTAGAATCATATTCACTGTATCTTTGTTCAACACCTATGATAACTAATATTGTTTTGTTTGTATCTACTGTCTGTTTTGTTGTATTCTTTTCTATTTCAGCAATCTTATCCATTATTGAGGGTCTAGAAACAATAGTTTTGATTTCATGTTTTCCATTTCCATCTATGTCAAGATCCTTAGAAAATTCAGAAATGTCGTTCCAGTCATCATCATAAACAGATAATTGTGAAGGATTCTTTGCAGTTTCAACTAAAACCGGATAGACAACGGTTAGCATCATTATAACTATGAATAATGCCGAGATTTTTGACCCATATTCCTTCCAAAATTGACTTCTCATTTTTTCCTCCCCATTCCAAATACGTTTGTAAATCTTGAAACTTTACCTTGTTTTAGGCCCGTATTCAAATCTGTTTCCACTTGATGGAGGCTATTGATAGCTTCAACACACCAGATATTATAGGACCCATCAATCATTTCCATACCAAATTCATCAACAACTTTTGGTTTAATTCCACTATAACGAGCGATTTCAAATAATGAAGTAAGAATTTTGACGCTATGCTCAGGGATAGGTAAAGCTCTTGCCATTACATCAGTGAATTCTCTAACTGTTTGCGTTCTTGTTTTAATAAAACCATAGCGACTTAAGATATTGAGAAGTTGATGATAAGATTTGATAATAATTTGTCTATAATCCTCATCTTGATTAAGTTCTTTTTGCATTTGCTTAATTAAATTCCGTACTTCATATTTGTGTTTTTGAGTCCAATACATATAGTATCCAGTTACAAGCAATGCAGCAGGTATTCCTATGAATAATGGAATATATTTCTCAAGTACTTCACTTAGTGGAGCAGCAGGTGGTGTAGCTTTTGCTATACTGATAACTTTGCTTGTTGCAGTGAATTCAGCTTCTTGAGGCGTATCATAGAAAGCATCTAAATATCCGCCCACAAAATTCATTTCTATTGAAACACTTTTTGCATTGGTTGGGAAAACAAAACTGAATTCTACATATCCATTTGAATCAGTCGTGAGTA
>JAKURQ010000047.1 GCA_022449785.1 Candidatus Poseidoniia archaeon | reverse complement strand
AATTGGATTCAACAGGTCATGGAGGTACTTTAGATCCTAATGTTACTGGCGTGTTACCAGTTTCTATTGGTAAAGCTTCTAAAGTGATAAAAGTAATGCAGGAGTCACCTAAAGAATATGTTTGTCTAATGAAACATTACAGAAGTCAAAAAGAGTCTAAGGTCTTGGAAATGTTTGAAAAATTCACAGGCCCCATATATCAGATACCTCCTTTTCAGGCTGCAGTAAAAAGAGAGTTGAGAATTCGTCGTATTTATGAAATCGAAATGCTAGAACATACTTCCAAAAAGACACTTTTCCGAGTATTATGTGAAGGTGGTACATACATTCGTAATTTGTGTGAAGACATAGGTTCAGCGTTGGGTTCAGGTGGAGTAATGGAACAGCTGATTAGGACTAAATCAGGGCCTTTTGATATTGAGAACTCAGTGACTATGGTTGAGGCACATGATATGTATAAGGTTTGGAAAGAAACAGGTGATTCAAATGTTTTGTCATCTATTCTTAGGCCATTAGAAGATATGCTTGTTGATATTCCAATTATTGTTGCTAAGGATTCAGCAGTAGATGCACTTTGTCATGGGGCAGATTTAGCAGTCCCTGGTGTCACGTCTTTATCTAAAGATATGAAGAGAGGCCAATTAATTTCAATTAGAACACTAAGAGATGAAGCAATTGCTTTAGCTAGGGCAACTGTTAATGCAAATGAAGTTGCAGATAACCCAAATGGCAAAGGAAAAGTAGCTAAATTAGAACGTGTAATAATGGAGAGAGGAACCTATCCAAGAGAGTGGAAAACAAAATGAAGTATTCTAGGGAGTTTATAGGTATAACAGGTTTTTTACTTGTTTTAGGAACACTTTACTTCGGCTTAATTCAAACAGGACCAGCAAAGTATTTTACAGCACCAAATGCCCAAAAGTTGTTCTACCTTCATGTCCCGTCTGGTTTGATAACATATCTAGCTTTTTTGATGGTTGTGGGAGGAAGTGCAGTTTATCTTTATAATAAATCAGATTATGCAGATAGGTTAGCAAAATGTTCAACTGAATTAGGTATTGTATTTGGATTTATGTCTCTTGCATCTGGAACATTTTGGATGAAAGCAGAATGGGGAGGAGATATAGTATCTCGATTTTTGACTGATATGCGTTTGGCCACTACACTTGCTATGTGGCTTCTTTACATTGGTTATTTTGTTTACAGGAATCAGCCCGAGACTAGTCTTGTTAAAAATAATGCAGCTATTCTGGGGTTATCTGGAATGCTTATGGTTCCTTTATCCTATCTTTCTTCAAGATTTCTGAGGTCACACCATCCAGTAATAGTAGGAACAGAAGATCAAGGAAGCCTTGACCCTTCACTTAGAATTGGTTTGTATATGGGGCTTTTTGGTTTCTTGCTAATTTATATTTTCCTTTTTAATACACGGATGAAGATAGAAAAATTGGAAAGAGATATGCTAAAATTAAAAATGGAGAATGGATGAGATTTTTTTCGTTATTTTTGGTTATTTTACTTTTATCAAGTAATGCTACAGCTGAATGTAGAGAAAAGGAGTGTATGCTTAAAGAGTATAAGTATCAGCAGGATGGTGGTATGCAGCATACTTTTTACTATAATAACATCTTCAATATAGGAACAAATTGGTACATAATTTTTGATTATCCTTCTGGCAAAAGTGACGACACTATTTCTTTTGAATTTAGTACAGGTTTGAGCAAAGTTCACACATATGATCCTGATAAAGAGACAGATTCAATTAGTTTCTCAGGTTCTAGTTTTACAGAAGAAATATTCAATTTGGAACTTTATGTAAATATCACAGGGCCTGAAGGTCCAGAGGGTGCATTTGTTCTTGAAATACATGTAAACAAACCCTCTGCAGAAGATATGATGTATCTCTGGGGAGGTATGACTGTATTCTGGATAGCTATTGGAGCTTATACTTTGTTTTTATCAAATAAATTTAGGGAATTAAGTAATAAATCAGGATTAGAGGATGGTAACAGAGAGAAGAACTAGTGTTCCATGGTCTTCATGGGCTAAAGGCTTGCTTGCAGTCTCAATTTTGGTTATAACCGGAGTTGCAGTATCATTAACAGTTACTGAGCAATCAATCTATGTTTCTGTTGAGGATGCGATTTCAGGAAAATATGGAGATGGTTCTAATATTCAAGTCCATGGAACTATTACAGATCTAAAAGTAAATGATTGTCTATTAGTTGATGGTAATTATACAATCAAAGTTGATATTTCTTCCCTAGTTCTTCCAGATACCTTTGCTGAGGATAAAGGAGCTACTTTTACAGGAATAATACGTGTAGTTGATGGTGAATTTATCCTTGAGGCAGAGAAAGTACAAATGGGGTGTCCTTCTAAGTATGAACCAGCAGAAGAGTAGTGTTCATGAAAGACAAATTAATTTCTAAAAGCAAAAATATCTATGAATTGCCTCAAGAAGGCAAAATGAAAGTTCCAGGAAGAATATATTCTTCTGAATCTCTGTTATCACATCCAGGTATGGATTCAGCTATCCAGCAAGTATCAAATGTTGCAGAGTTACCAGGAATAGTAGATGCAAGTATGGCTATGCCTGATATTCATTGGGGCTATGGTTTTCCAATAGGTGGTGTTGCAGCCTTCCGAACAGAAAATACCAAAGAAGAAGTGGGCGTAATATCTCCAGGTGGAGTTGGTTTTGACATAAATTGTGGTGTTAGACTTCTTAGAACAGATTTGGTAGAGCAGGATATCAGAGCTAAACAAAAAGAAATAATTGATGAGTTGTATAATCAAGTTCCTGCAGGTTTAGGCTCTAAAGGAAAAATTACGCTATCAGATAGAGAATTAGAGTCAGTACTTTCAATTGGTTCTAAATGGGCAGAAGAAAATGGCTATCTTTGGAAAGATGATTTAGACGTATTA
This sequence comes from Candidatus Poseidoniia archaeon, assembly GCA_022449785.1. Lineage (GTDB taxonomy): Archaea > Thermoplasmatota > Poseidoniia > MGIII > CG-Epi1 > CG-Epi1. The sequence continues at coordinate 3,684 of JAKURQ010000047.1, read as the reverse complement.
GAAGAAAATGGATGTATTGATAATGCAGTTCCCGAGCATGTATCACATTATGCAAGGACAAGAGGGCGTAAGCAAGTTGGCTCATTAGGTAGTGGAAATCATTTTCTTGAAGTACAAAAAGTCGATGAAGTATTTGATGAAGAAGCTGCAAAAGCATTTGGTCTTTTTGAGGGGCAGGCAGTTGTGATGATGCATACAGGATCTAGAGGTTGTGGTCATCAAGTTTGTCAGGATCATTTAGAATGTGTTTTGAAGGCAAGTAAAAGAGAAGGTCTTGATTTGCCAGACAAGCAATTAGCTTCAGCTCCCTTACATACCAAAGAGGCTCAGGAATATTTGGGTGCTATGTCGGCGGCAGCAAATTTCGCTTGGACAAATAGATCATTAATTTCTTATGCTACCAGAAAGGCCTTTTCACATGTTTTTGGTGGAGATGGTAAAAGTTTAGGAATGGATACAGTTTATGATGTATCACATAACATAGCCAAAATTGAACAGCACGGTGGAGATGAATTATGTGTGCATCGTAAGGGCGCCACTAGGGCTTTTGGTCCAGATTCATCAGATATACCTCAAAAATACAGGTCATTTGGTCAGCCAGTTATAGTTCCGGGAGATATGGGAACTTCTAGTTACGTATTATCTGGAACTTCAGGAGCAATGGAGCAAACTTTTGGTTCTACATGCCATGGAGCTGGTAGGGCTTTAGGAAGGAAAGCAGCATTGAAGAAGTATAATTCAACTAATTTAGTGAAACAACTTTGGAAAAAGAACAGAGTTTATGTCAGAGCTAGATCTCCTAGAGTAGCATCAGAGGAAGCTCCCGGTGCTTACAAAGATGTTTCGGAGGTAGTAGATGTTTGTCATTCTACAGGCATTGCTAACAAAGTAGTTCGTTTGAAGCCGATGGGAGTTGTGAAAGGTTAATGGGTATACAACTCAGTTCTCTTCTTGAAACTCGCAAAATTAAAGTGGAAGAATTGAGTGGCCAAAGAATTGCTATTGATGGTTACAATGTTCTTTATCAGTTTTTGACAAGTATTAGGCAGGCTGATGGTAGTTTGTTAACAGATTCAGAGGGAAGGGTAACAAGTCATCTTAGTGGTATTCTTTTTAGATTTTCAAAATTAGTAGAGAACGGGATTAGAATCTGTGTTGTTTTTGATGGTAAACCTCCTAAACTCAAAATGAATTTATTAGAAGAAAGACGTCAAAGGAAAATTAAAGCTCAGATTGAGTGGGAAGCAGCAATAGAAGCAGGAGATAGAGAAACGGCTAGGACCAAAGCTCAACAAACAACACGATTAGAATCGCATATGATAGATGACTCAAAAAAATTACTCGATTTATTAGGTATTCCTTGGGTTGAGGCACCTAGTGAGGGTGAAGCCCAGGTTGCTTCTCTTTTGGAACAAGGAATGGTAGATTATGGGGCATCACAAGATTTTGATACAGTTTTATTCGGTGCATCAAAATTCATACGTAATCTAACACTTTCAGGAAGACGTAAATTGCCCAAGCAACAAAAGTGGGTTGAAGTTTCTCCAGAAATAGTAGATTTGGAGACATCTTTCCAGAAATTGGAAATTAATAGAGAACAATTAATTGATGTAGCAATATTGATGGGTACAGATTTTAATCCTGGAATAGATGGAATTGGTCCTAAAAGAGGTTTGAAATTAATACAAGAATTTGGTAAAGCTGAAGGTGCTCTTGAAAAATTAGGCAAAGAGATTGATAATTTGGATGAAATACGAACTTTATTCTTAGATCATCCTTCTGTTGATTTCACTCCTGAATGGAGAACACCTAATGTCGAGTCGACAATTAAGTATCTTTGTAACGATTATTCCTTCAATAAAGGTAGAGTTGAGAAGGCTTTAGAAAAATATGTAGAGTCTAAAACAAAGGCTAGACAATTTACGCTGGGTGATTTTTAGTATATTTTAAATATACAAACTCTGACCCTAGTTCAATGGTTAGCTTATCTCTAGAAAAGTTCAAAGTTCTTCAGAGCGAAGGTTCTCAATTAATAGATAGTAGACCAACAAACGATTTTGCATCTTCGTTTATACCTAATTCAGTAAATGCCAGTTTGAATGGTTCTTACGAATATATGGCTAGTTGTACTTTTGATAAAGAAAAGCATTTGGTAGTCATTTGTGATGCAGGAAGAGAGGGAGAATCTATATTGAGGTTAGAGTCTGAAGGATTCAAAGATATTTCTACCTTTAATTTTGATTTATGGAATGGAAACATGCATTCAATTAATAGAGTCAAGGCTAAAGAGGCCCATAATTTTGTTGATATAATGAAGGATGTAAGTAATGCTGAAGATTGGGAAGTTTTACATGTCAAAGGTGTGAAAAGTTTTCCTTTAGTAGGTATAATTACAGATTACACAAGTATAAATGAAAATGATGTTCTTTACTGTGGTAATGGTCACAAATCAATGGCTGCAGCATCCTTTCTAAAGAATAAAGGAATTAACGTGAAAGATATTATTGGTGGTTTGAGTGCAATGTTAGTAGATGCACCGGAGTTAGAGATATAATGTCTGAAAAAGCTTTTTCATTTTTGGATATGCCTGAGAGATCTAGTAAGCCTAGAGTCGATGGAATGACTATGTGTTTGGATCAGGGCATGGGTCTAGATTACACCAAGGATTTGCTTTCTTTATGCTCAGAATATGTGGATCTATGGAAATTGGGATGGGCAACAACACAATTACAATCATCTGATTTGGTCAAGGAAAAAATTGAATTGTTAAGATCATATGATATTTCAGTTTGTAATGGAGGTACTTTATTGGAATTGTCTGAGCACCAAGATAAGGCAGAGACTTTATTTGACGAATTAGTAAATCTGGGATGTGACTCGACAGAGATATCAAGTGGAAGTTTGAATATAGATTCAGATAGAGTAGTTGATTTAATTCAGAGCGCCAAGTCTCGTGATCTTCGTGTCTTTTGTGAGGTTGGTAAGAAACTACCAGAGAAAGACTTCAGTTCACAAGAATATAATAGGTTGATGAAAAAATATTTGGATGCTGGCGCTGAAAAAGTTATTCTAGAAGCTAGGGAATCTGGAGTTAGTGTAGGTGTAATGGATGATGAGGGTAAACCACAAGAATTCAAACTCAAAGAGATTTTAGATGAGATAGATCCTTCTAAAGTAATATTTGAGTCTCCAAGAAAGTCACAGCAGGTCTTTTTCTTAAAGAAATTCGGTCCTGAAACTAATCTGGGTAATATACATCCAACTGATGTAATATCTGTTGAAACGCTTAGAAGGGGTTTGAGAGGAGATACAATGGATGATTTCTTTGTTATAGTTGATAGACACTTGAAAAAGCAGGGCCGTAAGTAAAATCGATGGAAGTAAAGATTGAGCATGGCATTGATGGTGCAAAACTAGCTGTTTCGCGTAATGATGCAATAATAATAGTAGACACAATTAGAGCTTCAACAACATATGTGAATGCCTTTGCGAGTGGAGCTACAAGAATTGTTCCTTGTTCTAGCAGAGATCATTTGGATGAAAAGATGAGAATTTATCCTGATGCTTTGAAATCAGGAGAAAGATTATGTAAGAAAATAGTGGGCTATGATTTAGGTTCCTCACCGGAAGAAATGTCTAAGTCTAATCTAAATGGCAAGGTTATCTTATCTAGTACAACTAACG
>JAKURQ010000046.1 GCA_022449785.1 Candidatus Poseidoniia archaeon | reverse complement strand
CAATAAGTCCTTTAGATATGTTTAGAGATTTAGTTGGATTAAGGCCCGATTCAATTTTGTTGAGGAAAGAATCGATTTTTCCAGTTAATAACAAGAAAGTGGTATATCTTACAGATGTCACTACTTCATACCGTGAATTAACTAATAAATCTAGTACATGGGACAAAATAATCGCTAAATTAGACTTGATGATTGCTAATTTTGGAGGCAATATAGCTTTATTTTTCCCCTCATATAAACTCCTTGAACTAGCATTACAAAGTCTTAAGATTAAAAAACCAATTTATAGAGAATATTCAGGCATGGATCAAGAAGAATTAATGCGAACAGTTGAAAGTTTCAAATCGGATACTAGTGCAGTATTAGCTGGAGTTATGGGTGGCCGTTTAGCGGAAGGAATAGACTATCCTGACACTACTTTAGAGATGGCAATTATTGTTGGAATCCCTTATCCTGCACCAGGTGTTAGGCAAAATGCATTACAGCATTACTATGATATTTCATTTAACGGCCAAGGATGGAAATTTGCAGTAGAATCTCCTGCCGTTAGAAAATTATTGCAGGCAGCCGGTAGGGTGGTTAGATCAGAGACAGATAGAGGTTTCATAGTTATAGCAGATAGCCGAACTGGTCGTTTCTTAGAATACATTCCAGAGTTAGAGCAATCTGATGATATCGTTTCAGAAATTGGAGAATTTTTCGAAGCCTAAATCATTTAATCCAATATTCTTAGCCAAACGAGTGCCACCGTGGCTTAGCCTGGCATAGCGACTGATTCGTAATCAGTAGGTCGGGGGTTCAAATCCCCCCGGTGGCTCCATTTACTGAAATTTAATTTTACTACGTCTCATAGCTTCTAAGGCAGGCATTGTCTCATCAGCCATAAATGAAATACACGCCCCACCACCAGTTGAGATGTGTTCTATTCCTTTTGCTAGACCCATTTGGTTGAATGCCATTGCAGTTTCGCCACCACCAACAACAGTCATACCTTCACTATTTGCGATTGCTTGAAAGATTTCTCTGGTTCCAATAGCAAACTCAGGATTCTCAAAAACACCCATTGGTCCGTTAGCGATTATCGTTCCAGCTTCGCTTATCAGGTTTATGTATTTCACTAAAGTATCTATGCCGATATCATGTATGGGATTTTCAGTAGGTAATTGATCAATAGCTACTCCTATTCTTTTTCCATTATCATTGGTAGCCACATCACTTGGATAAACAATCTTTTCACCATATTTCTTAATCAATTTTTTAGCATGTTTAATTACATTTTTGTAATCAGGTATGTTATTTTTTACAAATTCGGTGCTTGGTTCTCCTATGTCGTGGTTTGCAGCTATCAGAAATATATTTGCTACAACACCACCAGTAAGTATGTAATTCACTCCTTTCCCAAGAAAATATTCAGAGATTGCTACAGAATCTGCAGCTTTACTTCCACCTAATAAGGCAATCCTAGGGGCAGGTCCAGAAGAGATTGCTTTCCCAAGGAAATCCAATTCTCTTTGCATAACTCGTCCTGCAATTGCAGGCATTTTCACTGAGAAACCTACAAGAGAGGGTTGGCAACGATGTGCAGCCGCAAATGCATCATTAACGAATAAATCAGCTAAAGGTGCTAATGTTTTGACCATTTTACTGTTAGCTTGTTTTTCAAAGTTATCATTTTCAAAATCTTTCAATTCGATTTCTTCTTTGTCAAATCTAACATTATCTAACATTAGAATTTCACCACTATTCATCTTCTTGATTAATTCTACAACAGTTTTTCCATATATATCAGGTACAAATTGTATTTTAATGCCTATAATTTCAGCCATTCTTTTTGAATGTTCTTTCAAATTCACACAATCTAATTTTCCAGGTCTAGATTGATGTGCAAGGATTATAACTTTTGCATTTTTCTCAGCTAATTCTTTTACAGTTGCAGCATGCCTTCTAATTCGCGTATCGTCTAATATTTCTCCATTCTCAGGATTAATTGAGGAATTAATGTCAATTCTCAAAATAATTGTTTTATCTTTTATTTCAAAATCATCAATAGTAAAAAAACTTCGTTCTTCTAGGGTGTCAAATTCGCCGTCTACAGTTACGTAACCACTATTTTGAGCCACGTCTCGCAAGGGGGCTGTAAGTAAAGCTTTCCGCCTATTTATTTTTGAATATGGCGGCCAAGAATTGCAAAATTAGCAACCACAGCCTCAATCTGAATTCTTGAATTTGCCCCTTCAGATAGTCTAAAATCAGCCTCAGCTAATTTTTCTATCATCTGAACTTTAATCTTGTCTGGTATTTCTAAATCTCTTACAGATCTATGCATTTGTCTTAGAACATCTTCACCAGCTAAACCGTATGTTATTTGCAGCGTATCCAATCTTTCTCTTGCACCAGAGAAATCACCATTTAGTGACATTTGTAACGCTTCTTTCACTTCCTCAGGTCTTGCCGCTGCTACTGCTTGGTAGACAATATCTGGAGTAATATCTTGTTTAGCCGCTGCAGCCATTTGTAATCCATTTATTGCTCTTCTCAAATCGCCCTGAGCCAAGTAGGTAAGAGATTCATAACCTTCTTTGGTAACAGTTAATCCTTCTTTAGCAGCAACGAATTTCAGATATTTTTCTAAGTCTTCAGATTTTATTGGTCTAAATCTAAAAACTGCACATCTGGATTGAATAGGTTCTATAATTTTAGATGAGAAATTACACGACATGACGAATCTACATGTCCTTGCATATTTTTCCATAGTTCTTCTTAGTGCTGCCTGTGCGGCACTTGTTAATGCATCAGCTTCATCTAAGAAAATTATTTTGAAACCGTCTTCGCCTAGTGGTGCAGTTCTAGCAAATTCTTTAATTTTTCCTCTGACAACATCTATTCCTCTTTCATCAGATGCATTTAGTTCATGGAGATTATGTTTCCATAAGTCTCCAAATAATTCTCTAGCAAGGGCTAACGCGCTTGTTGTTTTTCCAATTCCTGCAGGGCCTGCAAATAATAGATGAGGCATGGATCTTTCTTTAACATAATTTTTCAATCTGGTTGTAACTGCAGATTGCCCTACTACTTCCGACAAGTTGGTGGGGCGATATTTTTCAATCCAGATTTCATCCATTAGAAACCCATTCGCACGTTGTATTTAATTCTAACAATAGGTAATGTAACACATATATAGCACCCATACAAAATAGACTATATGTCTAGGTATGAGGGCGTTGACTTCTACAAGATGGAGCAGCATCTTACAGAAGAGGAGATTATGGTCCGGGATTTGGTCCGTGATTGGGTCGATGAAAAAGTAATTCCGATAATTGAAGAATATTATACAAAGGGTACTTTTCCAACAGAATTAATTTCAGAAATAGGCGAGATGGGTCTTTTTGGTTGTAACCTTGAAGGATATGAATGTGCCGGGCTTTCTAATGTTGCATATGGCTTAGTATGCCAAGAACTAGAGCGTGGAGATTCCGCAATAAGAAGTTGTGTTTCAGTACAAGGGTCCTTGTCGATGTATCCAATACATGCATTTGGTACAGAAGAACAGAAGCAGAAATATTTGCCAGGAATGGCTAAAGGAGAGATTATTGGTTGTTTTGGTTTAACTGAACCAGATCATGGTTCAGATCCAGGAGGCATGGAAACTAAAGCAGTAGAGGATGGAGATTCATATGTTCTTAATGGTGCCAAGATGTGGATAACAAATGGTACTATTGCAGATTTAGCAATTGTTTGGGCTAAATTAGACGGCAAGATTCGTGGATTTATAGTTGAGAAAGGAGACTCTGGTTTTACAGCACCTGAAATGAAAGGCAAGCATTCACTTAGAGCTTCAATAACTAGCGAATTAGTTTTCCAGGATTGTAAGATTCCAAAAGATAGAATTTTGCCAAATGTTCAAGGCCTCAAAGGTCCTCTAAGTTGCTTAACTCAAGCTAGATACGGCATTGCTTGGGGTTCTCTAGGTGCAGCAATGGGTTGTTTCCATTCATCAGTCGACTATTCTAAATCACGTATAATGTTTGAGAAGCCAATAGCTAGTTTTCAATTGGTTCAGAATAAATTAGCTTGGATGCTACGAGAAATCACTAAGGGTCAATTACTAGCTTATCATCTTGGCAGAGCTAAAGATAAAGGAGAAGCAACCCCAGAGATGGTTTCTCTTGGGAAAATGAACAATGTTGATGCAGCAATTCAAATTGCTCGTATGGCTAGAGATATTCATGGTGCTAATGGAATTCTAAATGAATACCCAATAATGAGACATATGGCTAATCTAGAAAGTGTGTACACCTATGAAGGAACACATGACATTCATAATTTAATCCTTGGCCGCTGGATAACAGGTATTCAAGCTTTCGAATAACTTAAATTGTATTTGGGCTTGCAACAGCTTCAGCCCATTCTTCACAATTATAACAGCTGCGTGTAAGAGTCTTTCCATTTCCATCAGCCCCATCATCGTTAGTATAGCTGAATATATCTTTGAATGAACCTTTTGATAGAGTGAGAGTTTCATTGTTTCCCAAACCATTTCCAATAGCAGTGTCCTCTACAGAAAAGACATATTGGTGATTTCCATATGTTTCCTTGTAAATAGCAGGTGAGCTCGTCAAAATACCTACATTTTTTGCAGGTAATAAAATTAAATCATCATCATTATCGGCTATGATGACATCGTCATCTACAGAATCTGAAATTTGCCAACTTGCAATATAGATTGCAGTAGGGTTTGGATTGTAAACCTCAATCCATTCATAATTAGTTCCACTTCTTGTCGGATTATACATTACTTCAGTCATGTAAATTTTGTTGCCTGGTACTTCTCCATCATATACAGTCACCGTTAGAACTGCAGGCAAAATTTCTGAACCTGTATTGTACAACAAATACCTTTCAGATTGAATACTGACTGATGAGCCACTAGGATCACCACCCCAAAGACATACAGATTCATTAGGTACCATTGTCCTAACTTCAATCCTTAGTTCATTCGTAACTCCAAGTTCATTTCTTAGAGGAGTGTATGGAAATTTACCTAGGGCATCACATTTGTCTTTATCTATTTCACCGTTTGAATTGAGAATTCCTACAGTTAATCCATCCCTTAGTTGAACATCTCCAGTTCCAAATTCAAAGTCTTCCCAATTTGCAACGTCACCAATTTTACCTTGAGATCCTGCTAATTCAGAGATTACTTCTCTTGCCATAACTACTTTATCATCATTCACATCCAAATCAATTCCTATTCTGTGGTTCATCGATGAAGTAAACGCTTGAACTAGTAAAACAAATACAGTTAGTGCTATTGTAAACTCAATAACGTGTGTAACTGCGTTTTCCTCGTTAGGTAAGGTTCTTCTCATCCGCTCATTTCCCTCTTGAATAGCCATGTGGCAGTTCTAAGGCACATTATTGGCCACAAGAAGACTGACAATAAAGCTAACCATCCAGGTACGCCCTCTAAATCTATAGCCAAAGTTCTACTTGTAAATAAACCAACAACCATTTGGTAAATCACTCCTGGATTTAGCAAACCAACTCTAGATGCAAAATTCTGATAGTCAGGATCATTCTCAAAATTTTCTCCATTAATGTCAACTCCGATTACAGTGGCCATTGCTATTACAATTAAGGCCCAGACCAATGCAAACAATAACCATGCACTTAGTCCATAGATTACTACGCTTGAACCACTTCTTGCAGAAATAGCCAAGCAAAGTTGGAATGTTACCATTGTAAATATCATAACTTGTCCAAAAAAGAGGAAAGCTAACATACTTCCTATAGGTGGCATATCTCCTTCTGTAACCATGAAATATAATCCTATAATTTGAGCTATGAATGCAGGAATTCCCACAACCATTGTTAGACCTAGTGCTTTTCCCAATACAATAGTTTCACGATTAACAGGTCTGGCTAGTAATAGGTTCATAGTATTTTCTTGCCTTTCTTTATGGAAAGTATCTACAGATACACCTATGGCAACCATTGAACCTATCATGAAAGTAAAATAAGATAGTTGCACAATGCTACCCTTAGTTGTCATAGTTCCAAGGATAGAGTTTGATTCATTCTGTAGTTGTCCTAAAAGCATCCCCATTCCCACAATAAAAACGAAAAATATAAGCCCCAAAACAATCATTCTTGGAGTTTTTAGCCCTCTTCTAAATTCAAATAAAGCAATATGCTTAGCAAATTTCATTTGCTCTTTTAGATTGTCAATACGTTTTAGTGAAAGATAAAGGCCCAAAGCAAAAATTATAGTTTCTAAACCAAAAAAATAGTAATCCTTTTCATCTGCTAATTTTATATCATCAACCTCAGCAGTCCATATCTGACTTTTAAGTGCTATATCTAGACTATTTCTTTCATAATTAAAATTCTTTTCAATCAGTGTAGCTTCTACAGTTACAATTTCACTTTCATAGAATTTTCCATCCAAACTACCATTGACTAGGATTCTCATACCATTGAGACTAATCATACATTTACTGTAAGTATCATTGCTGTAGACTAATCCGTCTATTTCATCATAAGTTCCATTAGCTTGTTCTAATGATCCAATACTTTTATTGGTGTATGGAAATATTTCTAGGACACCTTTGAAGGTTATAGTCTTGTTTAATAATAATTCATTATCATAGTATATTATTGTTTCATTGTTCTGATCAGTTGTTATCCTTTGATTCCAAATGCTTAGAGGGTCTGTTTCTGTAGTAACTTGCCAATGAACTTTATGACTTATTGCAACAATAAATATAATTGAAATCGCGATTAGTAGAGGTTGCCAAGTATAATTCGCTTTCCCCCGAGCTTTTGCCTTCTCTAAAGAATAATATTTCATTTTTTCTTTTCATCC
>JAKURQ010000045.1 GCA_022449785.1 Candidatus Poseidoniia archaeon | reverse complement strand
TTTCGCTAACTCGGTGAATTTCTACAACATCTCCAGGTTTTGCTTCTTGATCAAGCGCTTTAAGCGCAGGATCTTTCAACAAAATTTTAGGCAATTGTTCTCTTATTACATTTAGAGGCTCCAATTTCCCATCCACTTCAGAATCGTCAAGCAAGATATGCTTCGGTACCAAGTTGTTTAGCCATAAGATGTTATCATTCATTTTTTTACTCCTTTCAAGTGAGACAAGTGCTGGTTTCTGCCCCTCTTTTCCCGGTTTTCATAGTGCTTCCTTACCAATAAACATCTGGCGGGCCTGAAGGGATTCGAACCCTTGGCCGTCCGGTTAAAAGCCGGACGCTCTACCTAGCTGAGCTACAGGCCCTTGTGTCCTCTAACCGTGAACAGATGAATGCTGGAGCTTGTGGCCAGTCAAGTAGTTTATATAAATTCTATGCTCAAAACAGCCTAAATCACCCTTTATTGAGGGGCGAATATGTGCTATTAGGCTTTTTTTGCATACTGCAGCCAAATTTACAGAGCATTTCATAGGGATTAGTATATAAAGGCCCCAATCAAAAAAATGCACAACAATTTTTAACATCCCTGCTCTTTCGCACATCATGCCAAGAGTGGGAATATTGACAAGTGGAGGAATTGCGCCCTGCCTCTCCGCATCAATAGGCGGTTTGATTGAAAAATATAATGAACTTTCTCCTGAATCTGAAATTATAGGTTACCAACACGGTTACAGAGGATTACTACTCGGAAAGAGCATTGAATTTTCTAAAAAAGCTAGACAAAACTTTTCAAAACTTTATAATTTTGGAGGAACTCCGATAGGAAATAGCAGAGTTAAATTAACGAATGTAGAAGATTGTGTAAAGAAAGGCTATGTTTCAGAAGGGCAAGATCCTTTGGAAGTTGCAGCAAATCAATTAGAGAAGGATAAAATCGATATTTTGCATACAATTGGAGGAGATGACACTAACACTATGGCTGCAGCTTTAGCTAAACATTTAGAAGTTGCAGGAAAAAAATTAACAGTAGTTGGACTTCCAAAAACAGTCGACAATGACGTAATTCCAGTTAAGCAAACTTTGGGAGCCTGGACTGCAGCAGAGCAAGGAGCTCGCTTCTTTCAGAATATAGTCAATGAAAATACTACTAGCCGTCGACAATTGATAATTCATGAAGTAATGGGTCGCCATTGCGGTTGGCTTACAGCAGGAACGGCCTATGAATATCGTAAATCTCTAGAAAATATGACTTTTCTTCCAGAATTAAATATGTCAAAAGAAAGATGGGACGTTCATGCAGTTTATATTCCAGAAATAGATATAGATTTCCAAAAAGAATCACAAAGACTCCGCAAATGTATGGATGAAAATGATTGTGTAAACATATTTCTAAGTGAAGGGGCAGGTATGGACACTATCGTTCGAGAAATCGAGTCACAAGGGCAAGAAGTTCCAAGAGATGCCTTTGGCCACGTTCGTTTGGATGATATCAATCCTGGGCAGTGGTTTGCCAAACAGTTTGCAGAAGCATTAGACGCAGACAAAACTCTAATTCAGAAAAGTGGTTATTTTGCACGTTCTGCAAAGCCAGGAGAAAGAGATTTAGATTTAATTAAAAAATCTGCATTTATGGCAGCAGAATTGGCCCTAAATGGTGAAAGTGGATTGGTCGGCCTAGATGAAAATAATGATGGAAAATTAGGCTTGATAAATTTACAACAGATTAAAGGTGGCAAAGAATTTGATGTAAATCAATCTTGGTTTCAAGAGTTATTGTCCGAAATTGGTCAAAAATAGCTCCTAAATTGTTTTATTCAGGCTGTTTTGTGTAGTTCATGAACAAAGAAAGTTTAGCTAAAGTAGCTAGCGATATAGTAGCATCAAGTAGGGGGATTTTAGCAGCCGATGAAAGTACGCCCACAATGGGTAAAAGATTAGCATTAATCGGCCAAGAAAACACAGAGGAAAACCGCCGAGACTTCCGCCAAGCACTCTTCGAAACAGACGGAATGGAGATGTTTATTTCAGGAGTTATTTTGTTTGAAGAAACATTGGAACAGAAAACAAGTGAAGGGACTAGACTTTCTAAAATTCTAGAATCAAAAGGAGTTTATCCAGGCATAAAAGTCGATAAAGGAGCTCATCCTATGGATGGTTCTCCCTCTGAGAAATTAACAAAAGGACTTGAAGGTCTCTACGAAAGATGTTTAGATTATTACAAACTAGGTGCAAGATTTGCTAAATGGCGCGCAGTCATAACTATTGGAGATGACATGCCTACAGATGAGTGCATCAGAGCAAATGCGTCTGCACTTGCTAAATATGCAAGAGCTTGTCAAGATGCCGAATTAGTGCCAATTGTTGAACCTGAAGTCTTGATGGATGGAGATCATACAATTGAGAGATGCTATGAAGTTTCAGAAAAAACATTTAAGACAGTTTTCGAAGAATTAGATAATGAAGGAGTTTATTTGCCAGGAATTTTGTTAAAGCCAAATATGGTTGTTTCAGGTAAAGATTGCCCAGTCCAGGGAGATATGAACACAGTCGCAGAAATGACAGTTAAATGTCTTAAGGCATCAGTACCTGCAGAGGTTCCCGGTATCGTATTCCTTTCAGGAGGCCAGTCTGAAACTGAGGCTACAGAGCACTTGAATGCAATGAATATGATGGGAGATCATCCTTGGGCCTTGAGTTTTTCATACGGTCGCGCACTTCAACAATCTGCATTACATGCTTGGAATGGAAATAATGCAAATTTAGAGACAACTTATGCAGTCTTTTATCATAGAGCCGAAATGAATTCAAAGGCTTGCCATGGCGAATATTCACCATCTTTAGAAATATAGAATGAAAAAAATCTCTTTGCTTTTAGCCGTAATAGTCTTAATAGCAGGAGCAAGCGGAACCTACGGTTATTTTTTCATTTATGCAGAGGATGACGAAGTCGATTCCACAATTGTTGAAACAGAGGAAGAAACAGAACCTGAACCCGAACCAGAGCCCGAACCAGAACCTGAGCCAGAGGAACCACCAGAAGAAACAAATGACACATTTTTTAGAGGAATAAAGGACGAGTGCTTTGAACATGGAGGAATGGAAAGATGCTGGAAACTTTACGTCCCTGATGAAACCGATTCAACACAATCAATTCCTCTAATTCTTGATTTACATGGATTAACTAGAACTGCAGAGACTCAATACCAAATGACAGACATGGATCGAATTGCTAGAGAAAATAATGCAATAATCATTTATCCACAAGGATACGGCGATTCATGGAATTTTGGAGCATGTTGTGACCCTGCAAAAGAAGAAGGAATAGATGACATTGGTTTCATTCGTACTTTAGTAACACATAACTTAGACATTTTCCCAATCGATTCTAATAGGATTTATCTCACAGGATGGTCTAATGGCTGTGCTATGTCTCAAGTTCTAGCAAATGAGGCCTCAGATATGTTCACAGCAGTTGCTTGCATGTCTATGTATTTTATTGGAGATAAACATTCAAGTTATTCACCCATACCAGTAATGGAAATGCATGGATTTCTTGACCCAGTAGCACTCTATTCGCACGTAGCAGTAACTTCGTTTTTCTTTCAACAGGTATTTTGGAATACTGGCGCTATACAGAATCTTTACGCTTGGAAAGATATGAATGAATGTTCTGGAACGTTACCAGATAGAATAGAGGAATCACTTTATCACAATATTCAGAGTTTCACAGATTGTAAAAATGATACCGAAGTGTCCCTTGTAACTATTCACGCAGGAACACACAATATATACAATAATGATGATCCTGTATCTTCAGAACCCGGTACTCAGGGAACAGTAGACACAGCTCAGATTGCTTGGGATTTCATGAGCAAATACTCAAAATAAATATTATATGTCCGCGGTTGGTGCGAAATTTCTGTGACAGAATCCGATAAGGTAAAACTATCAGAAGGAGAAGCTTTGAAGAATCTTAATTCTAAAGAAAGTGAAAAGAAGGTCCAAGTTTGGATCCCTAAATCTACAATTGAATACGAAAGAGAAAAGTTAAAGTTGCAGATAGAATTGTTAAAGCTTCAAACCCACGTCAAGAAAACAGGCCAGCGCGTAGTTTTGCTGTTTGAAGGCCGAGATGCAGCAGGAAAAGGAGGTACAATTAAGAGAATCCGAGAGCACCTAAATCCTCGAGGAGCTCCCGTTGTTGCATTGGAAAAACCTAGCGATAAGGAAAAAACACAATGGTACTTCCAGAGATATTCAGATCATTTACCTTCAGCAGGAGAAATTGTACTTTTTGATAGAAGTTGGTACAATCGTGCAATGGTTGAACCAGTTATGGGCTTTTGTACAGATGAACAACACAAAAGATTTCTAAAATATGCTCCCGTTTTTGAAAGGATCTTAGTTAAAGAGGGTTTGATTCTAATTAAATTATATTTCTCAGTATCAAAGAAAATGCAATTAAAGCGCTTTAAGAAAAGAGAAAATGACCCTCTTAAACAGTATAAATTATCTCCTGTCGATATGCAAGCACAGGAGTTATGGGGTGATTATACGATGCGTAAATTCCAAATGCTACTTGAAACAAATACAACATTATCACCATGGACCGTAATCCGTTCAGATAACAAAAAGAAAGCTAGAATAAATTGTATGAAACACATTCTTTCTTTAATAGACTACGAAGATAAAATACCAGACAAAGAGTTGATTCCAGATTCAGAAGTGGTTATAAGTGGTATTGATGAACTTAGACTCATGGAATCGAATTTATCTAAGCCAAATAAATTGCCTGGTTAAGATAAAGGTCCAATAGCATCACCAATAAACAAAACGATTGTAGCACTTACAGTAATTAGTACATTGTCATCAATAGGCCCAAATTCATATCTTTCAACAACAGTAGCTACAATTGCAGCGATAATGCCCCATATGGGAAGGGCAGGGTCTGACAATGTGCCTAGGTAATATCCCATAGGAATACAGACAATTGCCATGAAAACATTGCCAATAGGATTTTTGGTTCGATATCCAAATTTTATATTTCTTGCAATTCCTGTCACTCCGTCTCCAAATGCCATGAAAAGTAGAGGCATAATTGCTAGATAAGGGTCTCCAAGTACTTCCCAAATAATATACACAGAAACTCCAGCCATGAAACAGAAATTAACATCATTCTTATTGTCCTTCGTTTGAACCCAATAAAGAAGTTGATCAGTGTAATAAGGTATGTATGTGATTATAGTGAATGCAATTCCAATGTAAAGCGCATACATAGGGTCTTGGATTTGTCCTAATGGAACCATAATTCCAATTAAACCTCCACAAAACATATGCAATATTTTTCGGTTGTAATAGATTGCAACATTTTCCTTGACATTACGCGCCATCATGAATTCAAAAACCCACTTTGTTCCAAATATGATGAACACGCCGTAAATGATTAGGCCAATCAGTAATACAATCTGGTCCATTATCTGATATTTTGGCTCATTCTACTTAAGCCAATTCCTAAAAAGAACACATTACTGGTATGTTATGAGACCATTTCATCTTGCCTTTCCAGTAGACAATCTAGAAAAAACACGTGAGTTCTATACAAAAATATTGGAGTGCAATGAAGGTCGTAGCTCAGATAGATGGATAGATTTTGATATGTATGGGCATCAAGTAGTTGCACATTTAATCGATAAAGTAGAGGAAGTTCAGACAAATCCAGTTGATGGAGACGACGTTCCAGCAAGTCATTTTGGAGTTATACTTGAATTAGATAAGTGGGAAGCATTAGCAGAGCGTCTAAAGAAAGTAGATATGAATTTCATTATAGAACCTCACATTCGTTTCAAAGGTGAAGCAGGAGAGCAGGCTACAATGTTCTTCCTTGATCCTTGTGGCAATGCATTAGAATTCAAAGCTTTCAAGAATGATGATATGATTTTTGCTACAGATTAACACCAATCGGTATTGTATTTCCAAGTAATTGTATCATTTTCTTCTAGTTTTAGGCTAGATGCTCCAAGGCTTGAAGATTCACCATTGTGTAAAAGTTCCCAATATGCACAAGTTCCAGGAATACCGTCGATTTCATTTATGAATACGCCAAAAGTAGGGTGCCAACTAAATGTAACTTGAAAATTTCCTTTACTTGCTTCTAGAGTCGCATTGAATGCAGATGTATCATCAATTACAGTTACATTATAACTTACAATAGTCATATTTGTGTTAGCAGTAGCGTTTATTTCTTCACCATTATAGTCTATGACTACGGTAACATTTGCAATATCAATATCAGGTTGTTGGTAAATTACAGTTTCAATATATTCCTTAGTTTCCTCGTCTTGCAAGGCTACAAAGCCCCCCCAAGCGATTAGATTCACAATTACCAAAGCTGCAATAATTTGCATCGTATTTTCATTCATTAGACTACATTTTAGTCCCCCCTTTATTATATTTTAGCTTTAATAATAAGATAATAATAGAATAATAATAGAATACTAATCTTTTTATACAGTATCTAAAAGTAGATGTTATGACACGTCGCTCAAGATATGCTTTATCTAAAGTATCAGCAGATCTTCCAGTCTCTCTAGTTCAGCAACTAGATGGGTGGAAAGCCAATATAGACGGAATAAGCCGTTCCCAATTAATTTCAGATTTATTGAAATGGTCCTTGGAACAGGGAGCTATTGATTCCCTTTATCCAGAATGTAACCATGATCATGGACCAGAAATTGATTGTGGTTGTAAATTGGGGTGCTGTTAGATGAATTCCAAAAATTTAGCAATTGTTTTTTCAGTTGTAATGGTCCTTTCAAGTTTTGTAGGATGTATTGAAACTGAAGATGACACTTCAACAGATACTACTACTGATGCCTCAAGCTTGGGCAATGTTATGGTTTCGACATACCATGTCGCAGAGCTTGCAAGAGCA
>JAKURQ010000044.1 GCA_022449785.1 Candidatus Poseidoniia archaeon | reverse complement strand
CTATAATCTCGTTAGGAACTTTACCCCGCAATGCTATTTGTGTCCTATAATAATAAACATAAAACCAGATTTCTTTTACCTCAATTTCGCCATCTCTGAGGACAAGACGTCCCATTGGTCTCCACAATCCAAGGCTATTAGCATTAACACACGATTTTTCTTTGACATCTAAATCTGCATCAAGAAATAATTTTTCTAGCTCATATAGGGCTTCATCTCCATCTTTACGAATAAGAATTCCTTTATTGTCTTTGAATTTATAACCCTGATATGCCAAAAAAATACCTGAAAGTGCTAACAAAGCAAATGAAAGATGGATGGCATTAGCAATTGTTGGCAATATCTCTGCTTGATCTGGTAAAACATATGAATTTAGAAAAGTATAGCACAAAAATGTTACACCTAAAATTAGACTCGACGCGAAATACCATTCTCGGCTCTCACTATTATATTCGATTTCGGTCATTAGAATAGAGTTTGTTGTTTCGGAGCTCTTTTTCCGCTTTTCAAGGCTTTTTCATCCCAATCAAAAACATCTGTAATTCTTGATAATGATTTAGCAATTCTATCTGCATAATAATTGTAATCTGGTTTTGGACATTCCTCTTCGGGAATATACGGCTCAACAACCATTGGACTTACGTTAGCATTTGTAACTATAAATGATATTTTCATACCACTCACAAAAGGACGTCCCGTTTCAATGTATTTCTTGTATGCTTGTAAATGGGCCTGATTATCTTCATTTACATATTTCCTATTTAGATTAACTGTTTTAGAAATAACAAATTGGTTATCATTAAATTCCCCTTCTGAAACTTTAGTGACCCAATCTTTTGAGGATTCTAATGCATTATCGATATCTCTAGCCATTAATTTAGCAAAAATATCTTCTAATGCTTGAACTTGAATTGGGAAAGAATCTGTTCGTCGAGTTTCATAGCCACGAATCAGCATGCCCTCTTTAGGCCAAACTTGTTTTCCAACATATCTTTTCTTAACACCATGCGAGAAAAAAGGCTGTAATATCTTCTCAAATTCCAATTGCTTGGCCCCCACCGAATATCTCTCTGCTATCTTCTCACCAAACTCTACTGTTTTCTCTAAATCATCATGTGGTGATCTGAAAAAAACCGAGTCGGTATCTCCATATATTACCTCTAAACCTTCTTTTTCTAATTCGGCCAAAATATCTTTCACATATTCTCTTGCATAGGCTGTAATCGATGCACCGATATCTAAATTTGTAAATCTGTAAAAATATGAAGCAAAAACACCATAAACTGAATTCATCAGAATTTTAATTGCTCCTTGAACTCTTTTGTAATAATTTTCCTCATCCTCTGTTTTAGCTGCTGCTTGAAGTTTCTTGGCTTCATCTCTGTCGGCCATCAAATTAACTAATAATTCAGGCAATAGTCCTTTTTTCTGTTCAGGGCTTTTGAATTTTACACCCAATGGAGTCTCAATTTCACCATCTTCTGACATTGTCGAAAAACAAAGATTGCGATCAATGATTATGCTTGGATACATAGACTTGAAATCAAGAACACAAACCCACTCGTAAAGTCCTGGATCTATACTATGGACATATCCTCCTTCAATATGGCCTGTTCTTTTACGACGATTCGTCATTGGAACGCCAATTCCTTTAGAATCTGCAAATCGAATCATCAATGAATCTATCATTGTGGAAGTCATTCCATTGATAACATCATTTAGTGGAAGTTTAGCAACAGAACCTAAATGTTGATATTTTTGAAGAACTTTGATGTGCTCTAAGATTTCCAAAGCCAATTTAGCATCTTCAAGGCAATATTCCATTACTTTATCTGGATTATTTGCCCATTCTTCATCCATCTTTTTTGGATTTACATCGTGCTTTTCTCTCCCTAATAATTCTTTAGCAACAGCATTAAGTGATTCTTGACGTGGTCGGACTTCTCTTTTAACATTCCACCATGCATCTGCAATAACTCTACCTTGAGCTTGCCAGAATCTTTGCATTCTCTGTTCAAGTTCCGAGCCATCTCTACCTATCTTCAAATCAATGCCATAAACATCACATCGTTCGACTAAGAGTGGTAAATCATAACCATCTATGTTGTAACCTGTAATTATGTCTGGATCGTGCTCATTAATAGCCTTAACAAAATTTTTCAGAAGTGTTTCCTCATCACCATGTAAAGTTTCCTCGTGTACATAGCCTTCTGATGTCTTAACACAATAGCTAAGGCAATAGATTGTCCGTTCAAATATAGAATTTTCAATATCGAAACTCAGAATTCTAAAATCTGATTCAAAATTTTCCGATTTGGTAATCTCTTTAGCATCAATAACTTTACAAGAATAATTTTCTTTAGGAATTTCATCTCCTTTAATCGTTAAACAACCACCAATATCATTGTCATACAAATATCTGTAGTGAAATGGAATATCTGCTGCCAAAGGCTTGAAACCATTATTTTTCAACCAGTCTCGGATTTTAGGAACTTTACCGGGATGTGATGTTGTAACTTTAGTACAATTTTTTACCGAACCATCAACCCATAAATCCTGTGATTCAAGATTTTCTACCTCCTCTTTCTCTTCTAAATTTGCTAGAATATCTTTTGTTGGTTCAACTACCTGAAAATAGGGCATAAGGAGGGGTGTGCGAACTGCAATGGCCTCGCCTTCTCTTGTGGTTCCGAATAAATATACTAAGTTTCTATTTTTACCCTCTATTTCTTCAGTCCTCGAAGCTGCTGATAGTAACCTAATTGAATATTCCACATTTATACATGGAACCTAGGTATATTATCGGTATGGATTAAATTTTCTTAAGTGCTTGGTCAAAATCTGCAATCAAATCGTCTGTATCTTCCAAGCCCGTTGAAAATCTTACGAAACCTAGGCCAATACCTGCTGCCAAACGATCCTCTTTCTTCCAAGAAACATGTGTAGTCGAACAGGGCATAGAAATCAATGATTCGACACCACCTAATGAGACGGCTTGTGTAGCTGTTTTAAGATTGTCCATTAATTTGCGACCAGCTTCGTCTCCACCTTCAACTTCAAAACAAACCATTGTACTTGGACTATCCAATATTTTTTTACACAAATCATAATCTGCATGACTTTCTAAACCTGGATAGATAACTTTTTTGACTTTATCATGAGATTCTAACCAAGAAGCTAACTTGTGAGCGGTAGTCATTGCCTTTTCATATCTTACATGCAATGTTTTCATTCCTCTTTCTAGCAAGGATGCTTGATGAGGATCCATACTTCCACCAAAATTTCTAAGTTTGTACCAAATTTGATGAATTAAATCTTGGCTACCTGCAACAGTACCTCCGAGAATATCGCTGTGGCCATTTAGTAATTTAGTAACTGAATGAAGAACTAATTCAAAGCCGTGATCTAAGGGTTGACAAGCCATAGGTGTTGCAAAAGTACTATCTACAATTGGCAATGCACCATATTTTTTTGCTAACTTAGCTAATGCAGGTAAATCTGATACTTCAAGTAATGGATTTGTAACAGTTTCACAATACAATACTTTAGTTTCTTTTTCTTTTAGAGCTTCTTCAACAGCATCCAAATCCTTCACATCAACATAATGAACATCAATTCCGAAACGCGTAAAATCTTGATCTAAGGACAATATAGTTCCTCCATACAAATTACGTGTCGTGACTAGCCTATCACCTTGACTAAGGAAAGTTAGCAATGTAGTGCAAATTGCAGCCATACCTGATGAAAATACTAAGGCATCTTCTGCATTCTCTAAGTGAGCTACCTTCTTTTCAGCAGCTCTCATTGAGGGATTATTATATCTCGAGTAAACAGGTGCACGTGGTGTACCAGCTTGCCACATCTGGTAAGCATTATCGTCTAAGAAAAACGTTGATGATTGATACACTGGTGTGTTTAATGAATTCTCACTAGGTGAATTTCCTGAATGAACTGCTCGTGTTCCTTTTCCAGACTTTCTTAGATGGTCTTTTTCTGATGACATTATTTTACCACTTAGACATGTAGTTAATAACTTTAGCGAGATGCATTAATAAATAGCAAGTCTTATTTATGAGAGAGCTAACGCAGGGTGTTAAGCAATGTCAAGAAGTGCACAATTTGGCCGCAATTTGTTATTCGCATTGATTTTGTCAGTCTTCGTTTTGCCTGTTGCTAATGCAGGGCTGGTAGAAATATACATCAATAACTCTGAAGAATTAACTGAAAGCGAAACTGAATTTGTTATTGAAAGTGGCAAAGATATAAACCTTGAAATTCGACTTTCAGGAGCACTAAGAATTGATTCTGACGACAAAAATTTATCTGTTGAAAGTATCTATATTGATGTTTATTTTGAAAGCGATACTGACCGCAGAGAATCTACTTCTGGAATTCCTCAATACAAAGCTCCAGGATCTGACGAACTTAGAGATTATGACTTGTTTGAATCAAGATTCAACGGAGATGACACCCGTTTTGAAGGATATGAAGGACCAATTAGAATTTCTATTATTCTAAAAAACTCTAGTAATGATATTATTCCTGGTGGCGACCGAGTTTTAATGATTACCATGAAAGCCCCAGCTAAAGAAGAAAGTGTTGCTTCTGGTTTCTCACTTCCTGCTTTACCTGATGAGATTGCAGACAATCTTATCCTAATAATCGGTGGCTTTGTTGGTCTTGTAATATTATCATTATTAGTTTATCAATTTGTTTTAGCACCCGAAGATACTACTGCTGATATCTATCGTCAAAAAGAAAGTATCGATCCCTTAAAGAAAAGTTTGACAGGGGTAGGATATGAATCTGAACTACCAAGTGAATCTAAACTAAAGAGACTTGAAGATAGGGATAAGGATTCTGATGAAGAAGAAGACGATGATGATGACGAAGAATATGAATATGATGATGACGATGATGATGAAGAATTTGATGAAAGGGCAATGTTAGACAAATTAACAGGAACTCAGACATTGGATGATACTAATGAAACTGATGACGATGAAGAAAAACCTGCTCCTACACCGAAGAAGAAGGCTGTAAAGAAAAAGGTCACAAAGAAAACTGTTGCAAAGAAGAAAGTTGTTAGAAAAGCAGCGCCTGCACAGAAGAAAGCAGCTGAGCCTGAGGTAAATATGGGCAAAGGAGTAACGAGTGTTACATGTCCTTCATGTGAAAAAACACATCATGTAGAGGAAAACACAACTAAATTTATATGCAGTTGTGGAAGACGTATAAGAGTTTAAGATTCTTTAACTGTATCTAGAATTAGAAGCAACTTGCGAGTTTCGCCCTCATCTAAATCTATATCAAAGGGTTTGACAATTAAATCAATCTTCTTAGATTTGTAATGCGCTTCCTCAATAGGAAGGGCTACTTTCCAATCAGTAAGAGGGAGGCAATCATAATCCACATTACTATCAGTTACGCTTACGGTTGCCTTAGTTATCCATATCTTTCTATCTTCATTAGGAACATCTGTAGAATAAACACGTCCTTGAAAATGACTTATTTTTGCATTAATCTTACTAATGTCATCCGTACGTATAGCTTCTGAAAGTTTTCGTTCTTTAGACTCATTATATTCAAAATCAAAATCACCAATTCTAGCCAAATTTTTCTCAATTAATTTATCCGGATAAATCTCCTTGTTCAATGCAGCCAATAGAATTCTCTCCATTCGTGCTTGAGGTTTCTTCTCTGATTCCGCCATCACTCGATAATAACTTAGTGGATGGCGAATTTGACGACAAAGGGCATTAGGACCTGGACACACTCCACTCGATACTAAGGTATCACATTTTGGAGAACTGTACTGTGTTCCTGAAGTTTTTCCCGAAATATGTTCAACTTGATATCTTGTAAATGCCTCCTTGAAATCAGGAGCTGTTGCAAATAGGCGCATTACAGCTTCAGGATCTTGATTGAGAGAAGAAAGGAAAGTAGTAATGAAAAAACGTGAAGGATGTGCTAAATTCACACCTGCTTGTAAATCCATTAAATTCAAATTAAAACAAGGTGGAGCTTTTGAAAGATCAAAACGTCCTAGTTCTTTCATTGCCTCAGCCTGTCTTTCATCAACAACACTATTCAAGCCACCAATTCTTTCAGTAAATGTCTTAGAGACTTGAGACTTCAGATCTTCTATTGTCCCTCCGAATTTGTCCTTAATCTCTACAGGAGCTTTGGGCAATTCTTCTAGATGTTGCCTTATGACTTCTCTCATTAACCGAATCAAAGTCTTACGGTCTAGAGTTACAATTCCTTTACTTACACCTCTGTTTGATAACTTCCAATCTCCCTCACGAAGCTTTGATGCCGCACGTACATAATCAACAAAATTCATGTCAAAGCTAGAACCATTTAATTCGACTCTAACAACACCTAGATTATTTACAAATTCAACTAAATCTTCATCTGTTTCTGATGTGAGGTGGGTTTCAGCCCGAATAGCTTCTGACAATGCCACATAATTGATAAGGGCTTGATTATCTGTAGCTGCTAGAACTAATCGAGATATAACGTACCCTAAAACTATGTCATTTTCATCATTAGTAGGTGGCCCTTCAATCTCAATCGCACCTCTAGTTGCAGAAGTTTCAAGACGATTTATTGCAAGTGCTCTAGCTTCTGCGTAAAAATAATCCTCTAATAATGATTCTAAATTAACATCCTCGAGAATTGCACTTGCTGTTGGCAAAAACGGATATCTCCAATGTTCTGGCACGTTTACACAAGAGCGATGTGGTTTTATAACAGCAATCAAGGGTGACATTACATGGCAGCAACTCTGCTTGAGTTAAAAGAAGTCCAGAAGGACTATCATATACGCCAATATGGCAGAGTTATTAGAACATACAATGCCTTGAATAAATTAAGTTTCAAAGTTAAAAAAGGGCAAATATTTGGATTTCTAGGGCCAAATGGTGCTGGAAAAACAACTACTAT
>JAKURQ010000043.1 GCA_022449785.1 Candidatus Poseidoniia archaeon | reverse complement strand
TCATTCAATTCATATTCTTTTAATTTTAAATCTAAGTCCAATTCTTCAGCAGCAATTTTTGCACCTTTCACATCGACTGAACCCTTTGTTCCAACACAAAAGCCCCTAAAATCGACCCCCTGGTCTTTACAAATCTTAGCAATAAGTGTAGAGTCAACACCTCCAGACAGTAAAATTCCAAAGGGTTCTTTAGGTATAGAACTTATAATATTCTTCTTTAATGTTTCAGACAATTCTTTTTTGGATATATTCTTCTTAATTTTAGTCCTCAATAAGTCTATATGATTATACCAATCTGAATTATCCATATTCTTATTTTAATTTTTTAACCATATAGTGCTCTTCTAAATTGTATCCTAATTTCTCATAGTATAATCTTGTTCCAGGGCCATGTGTTACTCTAATTTGGTCATAACCTTTTGCTTTTTCTTCAGCAATTTCCATTAATTTTGATCCTAAACCCATATGTTGAACACCTGTACTTGTTTTTCCGATATTGGCAGATTGACCAGTTACTTTCAATTCTCTAACAGTAGCATTGTCATCCAGTCTTAATCTTACATATGCTAATAATTTTGTTCCAGATTCATATGAGATGAAATATTCATCACCACCACTTGCTTTGTATTTAATTTCCTTTAATTCAGCTGTATCAGGATCAATTTGAGCTCTCCAAAGTTCTCTACAATTTATGCAATTGCATTTTTTCCCACGATTCTTGAGTTCTCTTCTAGCATATTGTCTTAGATTGGAATTCATAACTCCTGCAATTATCTGAGGTTTTGGGATATCTCTTTGTATTCTTTGTATTCGAACGTAAGGAGGGACTATCTCTTTCAGGTCGGCCACCACATTAGCTGCAGTTTCCGTATCATATGGGACAAAATCTCCAGGGTTACGTGAAAGTGGAGATCCTTTCACCAATAAGGTTGGATATAATTTTAACATATCTGGTTGAAAATCTTCTTCTTCAAACAATCTTTTGAAATCTCTTAAATCTGTTTCAGGAGTCATCCCAGGTAATCCAGGCATCATGTGATAAACAACCTTCAATCCAGCCTCTTTGAGTAACTTAGTTGCCTTGATTACATCATCTACTTTTTGCTGGCGATTCAATTTATCGTGTACGCCATCATCTAAACATTGAACGCCTATTTCGACTCTTGTAGCACCCTGTTTTCTCATCTGGAAAACTGTCCATGGATTACATTCTGTGGGTCTTGTTTCCATCGTTAATGCTACACACTTATGTTTTGCACTCCCGTTCTGATGTAGAGCCTCATCTAAGGGTAGTCTTTCTCCATTAAGCGTTTCAAAAGCACCAGTAAGAAATTCATCTTGATAGTCTGGAGTTCTTGCAGTAAAAGTACCTCCCATAATGATAATTTCAATTTTATCTGTGGGATGTCCATTACGAACATATTGTTCCAAACGAGCATTTACTTGTGATTTTGAATTGTAATTATGTCTCTTTCCTCTTCGTGCAGCAGGTTCGTGCCCAGTATAGGATTGGGGGCTTTCATTTGTTGGCCCTCCAGGACAATATGTACAAGTTCCATGAGGACATGCTGCTGGCGACGTCATGATGGCAATAGGAGTCACTCCTGCGCTTGTACGCATAGGTTTTACTCTGAGTAATTTCGCCAGTTCAGGTTCTTCTGCTGCATCAATCTGCGCTAAAAGTTGGTTGTTTGGTGGTACCATATCGAATTTTTGTTCTTTAGCTACTTCCAATTTAATCAGCTGTACTTCTTGTCTTGTTTTAGGTTTTTTTTCTATAAGGCGGTTGACTACTAATTCGGCCTCCATCATCTTAGTACAAGTCCTTTTCTGCCTTTGTTAATATTTTTGGGGCATTTCCATTGACTAAAACATCATCTTCAATTCTCACGCCTCCTTTTCCAGGAACATAAATGCCAGGCTCTATAGTCACAGCCATTGAATCTTTTGCAATGACCTTTGATTTGTAAGTCAATGAAGGAAATTCATGTATTTCCAAACCAAATCCATGTCCTGTACCATGGACAAAATTGCGACCGTAACCTTTCTTTCGGATGAAATCCCTTCCAGCTTTATCGATGTTGTGGCCCGTATTTCCCTCAGTAAGTGCATTTATTGATTTTTTATTTGCATCTAAAACTATTTGGTATATATTCTTGAGTTCATCAGATGGTTTAGCTCCAACAAAGTAGGTTCTTGTTATATCTGAGCAATAGCCATCCCAGAAAACACCAAAGTCACAGATTACGGAATCTCCATCCTCCAATTTCCTATTTGTATTAGAGTGGTGTGAATGTGCTGCATTAGGTCCTGAGGCTATAATTGTGCTAAATGAATTTTCTTGAATTCCACATCTACCCATGAAGTAATCAATTTCAGTTCTCACCTCTCTTTCTGTTAATCCTTCACCACATTCAACCAAATTTCTAGCGAATTCTTGGCCTTTATCAGATTGTTTAATGGCATTCTTTATCCTTTCTAATTCGTCAGGTGTCTTAACTCCCCTCATTTCAGTTACAAAATTATTCTGGGATGCTTTAAATTTTCTACCTAGAGCTACTTTTGTATCACTATAAAGGGTTGTAAGTTTTTTCTCACTTAGAGTAGCTTTCAGCACATCTATTGCAGTTTTACCATGAGAATCAATATCAGGATAATGAGTCCATAATCTAATATCTTCAATTGAGGATTCTTTTCTGCATCTGTGTTCTTCAAGTGAGGAAGTAATTGCTACAGGTTCACCTTTAGAAGGTATGATTACAAAGTTCATCGTTGATCCTGGTGGGCAACCGGGTGGAGCTTCAGAATTAGCTAGATATCTCGTATTTCCAGGTAATGAACACACAAAAGCATCATTGTCTCCAAGGTTTTGTCTTATTTCATCCCATCTTCGCTTGTAATTAATCTTCATTTTCCCTCATCAATGATTCTGCAAGTTTGTAACCAGGCAGAGCATTTCCTAGAATTAATAATATGGCTATATTATAATGTTCTTCCAAGATAAATAGGGTCGAGCAAACAATAGCAACTAAGTACAGAGTCAAAATGTATAATTTAGTTATACTCATATCCCTCCTCCAATTATCACACCGTCTTTTACCAAGTCAGGCAATAAGTCAAACCAATTTAATGTAACTAAAACAGTTATTGGTATTATTTGCATTGCCAAATCATCATCAAACCATTTTATTTTTGGCCTCTCTGATATTACTGCAACAATACTACCAATTATTGAATAAATAAAATTAGCAATGATGAATTGATAGATAATGAAACTGCATACTAATCCACAAATAATTCCATTCTTATCACCCCATTTCTTATTTGCTTCACCAATTACAGGATCAGTATATGCAGCCATTATTATAGTTGCAATAACTAGGCTTTGAGGGGCGATTTCCATTTCATAAAGTCCCAAAAGTAAGCAAGAACCGGTTGCAAACCAAACAAAACTAGCAATCCTATCTTTTTCATAATCTCTCATTCCCAATATTTTGATGCCCTTAGTAAGGCGTGCAAACTCGACAGAGATAACTAGTAACCAAAATAGAATAATGTAATAGCTCCTCTCCAAACCTAATATTTCTGATGGGAACAGGAAATAGATTACAAAACAAGCAGCAATTGTGTGGTTGAAACGGCGATATATTTGTTCATCAATCATGGATCTTATATCCCTGATTAAAGAACGCTTTAGATATGTATATCTATATTCAAAAACTGAGCCATTTCCTTGTAACGACTTCTGATTGTAACTTCAGTTAAGTCTGCAGCTCTAGCAACATCTTTCTGCTTCCTTCTTTCATTATTGACTATGGAAGCAATGTAAACAGCAGCAGCTGCTAATGAAATAGGAACTGAATTGGTTAGAGGTACATCTTGTGCAGCTCTTAACAAGTCTCTTGCAGCTCCTTCAACTTTTGGAGATAGTTCTAATTTAGAACATATTCTAGGTAGATAATCTTCTGGAAGTGGAGGCATTGAATGCATTTTCAATGCTTTTACCATAACTTGGTATGTTCGTGAGATTTCTTTTCTTGAATATCTACTATGTCTGCTGATTTCTGTTAGAGTTCTAGGAACTCCTTCCTGTCTACAAGCAGCGTATAGTGCAGCACAAGCTACCATTTCTATAGCTCTTCCGCTTAATGATTGTTCTTGTATTGCTCTACGATAAATGAATGCAGCAGTTTCCTGAATTCTTCTTGGCAATTTCAGATTAGTAGCTACAGCTTGCATTTCTCTCATTGCAACAGCCATATTCCTTTCAGCTGATTTTGATGCTCTAGCACGTCTTTGCCATTTTCTCATTCTAAATAGCATAGATTGGTTACGATTCGAAATCGATCTACCATAATAATCTCTATTTGTTGGTGAGATTTCTGTTGATAATCCTTTATCTGGAAGGGTTGTAGACATAGGAGGTCCAGCCCTGGCCAAAGCATTTTCTTGTTGCATGTCGAATGCTCTCCATTCTGGTCCTGTATCGACTATATTATCTTCTAAAACTAAGCCACAGTCTGCACATACTATTTCTGCATGATCGTAATCCCTTTTGAGATGTGTTCCTTTACAATCAGGACAGGCAGTAATTTCGTCAACACTATTTTCGTCGTCTTTAGATTTCATTTTAAGCCCCCATCAGAGGGTTCGTGGGATTTAGGCCACTATAAAAAGCTTTCGGATGTTTTTCCTCGATAACCAAGAAATTCAGAGTTGTTTTTCCATAACAATACCATCACAACCATCCTGATAATAGCAAGGCAGCACGTCGACACTGGAGAATCCTAACTTCCGGTAAAAGGCAATCGCATCAGAGTCTTTTCTGACCTCTAATGTCACTTTTTTGACTCCAAAAATCTCGCTAGCCCTTATCATTCGATCCATTAAGTCCTTACCAATTCCTCTTTTTTGGTAATCATTTTGTAAAACTAAGATTAATACTCTCAATTTGTCATTAGGAAGTATCGCACCACAGCAAGTCCCCACTATTTTTCCTTCATCAATGACTGTAAGAAATCCTTCAGGCCAACGTTTTCTTATATTTAGGAATACGACTCGCTCATAGTTTTCATTCAGATTCTCATCTAAGAATAGCATGAGCTCCTCCAATTGTATTTCTTCAAATTTTTCTATTTTCATAATTCTTCTAATTTAATTTCACCAATTGATTTACAATCGGAAATATATGAATTTTCAAGATATGTAGCTTTAGCAGTACCTTTACTTGAAAACAAATAATAGTATGAGTAAAGATTGTCTCCATTGCCATCATCAACCCAATCAGATACTCTGTAAGGTGGCATCCACATGAAATAAGAATTTGCTAAATCTATGTTGACTACAGTCACACTTCCATCATTCAGAGGAACCAATGCATTTACCCATGCATGACCTCCCCAGTCTCTTAGTTCACAACCAGAACTAGTGTTGATGAATGCAGGTATTCTTCCTAATTCTAGCCATGCAGGGATGCCTGCAGCCCTTGCGATTGAAGTAAACAAGATTGCTAGATCATCACAATCACCATATCCTCCACTAAGCGTTTCATCACAGCTTTTTGGGATTGCAGATTGTTGATAAGTATAATTGTATGTAATATAAGTGTAAATATTTCTGAGAATTTTAATCACATTTCCATCAGTTCCGTTAGAAAGCTGAGTAGCTAATTCACTAATTTCAGGCATTGTTGGTTCAATTAACCATTCATCTACTAAGTATGATTCATATCCCTCAGGTAAATCTTCAATGTTTCCAGAATCTTCAACTTCTAGATCTGGTCTTAAAGTCTCAACTTTTACTTTGTATTCGATTTCAATATAGTCTCTTTCTGTACCTTCTATTCTATTTGCCCATTCCATTCTGCCAGCTTCATTTTCTTCATATTGGGGTACAGCTGAAAAATCAGTTACAGTTTGCCAATTACTAGCATCTTGTTGTGGCCAAACTGGAGTATCATAGGGTTTGCTGATAACTAAACTGTAATCTGAATATCCACTATCTTGTAAATATATCGTGAAATTTCTTACCATTGTGAGTTCAATGCTTTCAGGAATACGGTAATACGGCGTGTTAATTTCATCCCAGTAATCCATAGTTCCTTTGACTAAGGATTGTGTCTGGGGAGCAGCTACAATACCTATTAGAATAATTAATACGATAGTTTTACGAGCAATATTATACAGTTTACTTTTTGGTTTAATATAAACAATTTCCTCTGAAGGCTTAGTTTGAGTATTAACTTTGGGAGTATACTCTATCTCTTCGAATACTTGTCTTCCAGCAATAGGATTTGAGCAATTTCTGCATTTAATGTCTTCAGGTCCAACATAAAATCCACAGAAATCACAGAGCTTCATAGGTTATGAAGTAAGATACAGATTAATAAAATTACACTGAATCTGCACGTCGTAGTCTTATTTCATTCAAAAGAATAATTACCAAACCAATGGCTAAGACATACAAGCTGGTTTCTCTGCCAACAGCGGCTGCAATTTCCACAACCATTATAGTCAAAATACAAGTGAGAATTACAAACCATCTTGTCATTTGGATAGCATTATCATCTTCTGCGTCAAAGTAACGAATCAATCCTGCAGCAGACTGAAATCCTTGGCCTTTCTTTTCTTTTGCCATAATTTTTCGACTTGCCAGTCTTATTTAAAATTAATTAGCATAATTATAAGACCCCATCTTTTAGTAAAACTGTAACTTGGAGTAGGATAATGTACTGTAGAATGTGCGTAGATGTTCATGGTTTGACACCAACGAAACTAAACCAGCCAGCTCAGGCAGAGTACCTAGTTTCACATTGTTATCAGGCCGATCTCAGGCACAAACATGAAGAAAATCAAGGTTTTATTCAACCAATGTGTGAGGCATGTGTTGAAAGAATTAAGATTAATCCAGACATATATGTTTTTTCTGTTTATAGTTTGGAGCTGAAAGAACTGAATACTCCGGAGGAAGAAAATGGGGATTGATCAAGAAGATTTTGAAAAATTGAATATGCGAGGAATTATCATTTCTTCCGTAATGACAGCTTTTGGTTTAGTTGTAGCTTTAGCCTGGAAGGACACAATTAATGCAACTGTAGAATATTTGATGCCAGATAGCGATGATGGTACCTTGAAAGGCATGTATATTTCAGCTCTTGCCGTTACAGTCTTAGTAATGGGTCTTGCAATTTTGGTACTGAATATCAATAAGAGGGCTGAAAAAGAATTAGAAC
>JAKURQ010000042.1 GCA_022449785.1 Candidatus Poseidoniia archaeon | reverse complement strand
TCCGTATCTGTTTCAATTAAATTATCATGTTCTTTAATTTTATTTTGAAGTGAAGCAATTTCATCGACTAGTGCTCTTTCTTTATCTGTAGTCAAAGGAGTAGTCATCTGCTTAATTTCTAATTCTTGTATCTGCTTTCTTAGCTTAGATACAGGAGGTAAATTACGTCCTGAAAAACGTTTGCGTTTCAATCTCAGAAATTTATCTTTAAGATCGTTAACGCCATTTGAGACTTCACGTCGTTCATCTCGTATTTCACCTACTTCAATGTTTAGACCATTCCTTCTATCTCTAAACAAATGAACATTGTCCATGTGCTCCTTAGCCTTAACATTCAAATCATTTCTATCTGATGCATGGGTCTGTGATTGAAGATTTAACTCATCTCTTTTGATACGAAGTTCTTCAGCTTTCTTATGATAATCTTTCCTTAGTTCTCTTAATTCATTACGAGAAAGATTTTCTAATTCTTCAACCGAAAATAACGGTTCTGTAGATTCACCCTCTTCAGTAACTGACTCCTCTTCGGGCACCTTTTCGTTGGAGGCATTCAATCTGTCAACAAGATCAGATTTTTTTCCAGATAAAGGTAAACCTAACTCTTTCAGTTTGTCTTTCAGTTCATTTACTGTTAAATCACTGTAATCTAGGGCGTTTTCTGCAGAGTTTTCACTCTCATTGGAAGGCTGTTCGCCTTCTATTGCTGCAGGGGCTTGGGTTTCCTGCTCGGAATCCATTGAACTTCATATGGGGGGTTAGACCCACGTCAACCTCAACCGAAAAGTGCACCAAGACCGGATACAGCGTCTTCTTCGCTTACTTCTTCTTCTTCTTCTTCGGCTTCTGCTTCAGCTGGTGCCTCTTCTGAAGATGCGGCTGCTGCTGGTGCGGCGCCTGCACTTGGTGCGGCGACGGCGGCTGTAGCCATTGCTTCCTCAATATCGACTCCTTCTAGAGAAGCTACAAGAGCCTCTGCTCTTGATTTGTCTGCCTTGATGCCTGCGGCCTTCAAGACTTTCTCGACGCTTTTTGCGTCAACCTTTGCTCCTGCTGAATGCAGTAACATTGCCGTATAGACGTATTCCATTTTTTTGCCTCCTTTTTTATTATCCGAATAATGCTCCAAGGCCAGCGGCTGTATCTTCTTCAGATGCTTCCTCTTCCTCTTCATCATCTTCGTCATCCTTTGATGATGACTCTTCTTCCACTGGTTCTGGTGCAGCCTTTGCAGCTGATGCTGCATTACCCAACATTTCCTTCAACTCATCATCGGCTCCATCACCAGCATGTCCTGCAACGCCAAGCATTGCACCGTGTGCCTTAGACAGAAGAGCCTTGATTGTCGACTCAGATGGATATGCTGTAGATACTGCCACTGCTAAAGCATCATTATGTGCTTTAGACAATAATGGTTGTATTACAGATCCAGTGAAATAACATGTATTGAATGCAAGATTGAATGATTGAGCTGTAGCAGACTGAATCTTGCCACGGAACTCATCCATATCTATGTCAAGAACATCTGAAAGGTAGAAAGTTTCTCCATCAAATGCTCCCAACAGCTGCATTCCAACAGTTATCGGATAAATTTCAAGTTTTTCAAGTGCAGAAGCTATTTCAGCGCTAATTACATCGCCTTCTGCTACTGCTGTATGTTTTTTCCTAATTACGATTTTTCCTTTCTCAATTGCTGCAGGGAAACCTGCATTTTGGAAATCTCCAACAATAGGTCCTGCCGGAAAGGCTGTAGGACCTTTTTCAATAACAATGTCATAAGAAGCAGTTTCTCCACCTTTAGCTGGAGCCATAGTTTGTGATTCTAATAACATCTGGAAAATTTTGAAAGGACTTTCATCGGAGGAAAGTAAAGCTAATTGTCTTGGTCCAAAGGCATCAATAACCTGGTCAACA
Organism: Candidatus Poseidoniia archaeon; assembly: GCA_022449785.1. Taxonomy (GTDB): domain Archaea; phylum Thermoplasmatota; class Poseidoniia; order MGIII; family CG-Epi1; genus CG-Epi1. Next base: position 6,594 of record JAKURQ010000042.1, on the reverse strand, counting down.
CCCTTTTTACTCTTAGAAGCTTCTGTAAGTGCTAATTTGAGAAGTCTATTACGAGACATTCTCAACCTGACTCCCATCTCTCTCAAAGAAGCCCTCATTGTCAACATCTGCTTTGCTCCAATACCAGTTACATCAACAAGGCCAACTACATTGGAACCTTGAATAAATTCCTGTATTTCTGAAACTTCGCTGTGCTTCCAATCTGCTACAAATGCTTCAGGCTTCATCCTAACCTCACCGCCTTACCCATGGTAGTTTTGACCCAAATTGAAGCTATATTGTCTGTTCCTCTATCTAAATTGGACTCAACACGTTTCAAAATAGTTTCAAGATTCTCTGCGAGTTGTTCCTGTGACATTGATACATTCCCAAAAGGAACATGGAAAGTTGGCCGATCCTTAGAACGTACTGGAACAAGATTGGTTAAACTTTTAATAATTCTTTCAATATCTGCTTGAGGAGGAATAGGTCGTGGCATTTTTCCACGAGGACCTAAAACAACACCAAGGCTCTTACCGATAGTAGCCATTAATCCAGTTTCTGCAACAAAGAAATCAAATTTATCTGCTAACTTTCTAGCTTCTCTCTTGTTTTCAGAGAGTTCATCTATTTGTTCAGGGCCAAGAACTGTATCTACTATTTTCTTGGAAATTACTGCCATTTCACCCTGTGCAAAAACTGCAACACGTGCTGGCCGACCTCTTCCGTGTGGAAGAGCTACCTCCGCATTTATTCTCTTTTGAGGATTCTGTAAATCAACATCACGAAGATTTATTGCAACTTCTACAGTCTCAACGAACTTACGCTCCTTATCTGATTTGAGGGCATCCTCTATTACTTGATTTACTTTGTTTGATGCGATGGTTTCACCTCCGTAGTAAAGCGAGATTACATCTCTGCTACGGTATTCCTTCGCAAACATAGGGATATATAAAATTATTCAAAATTGTCCTTTGAAAAGCCTTTAAGTAGTTATTTTCAAGATATCTGCTGATATCTTTGATAAAAGCACGAAATGTAGTGAAGCAATATGGGGCACTTAAAGCACTTGATGATTTTTCTATAGATATACCTGAAGGAAAAGTAGGTATTCTAGGACCAAATGGTGCGGGGAAAAGTACGTTTGTTAAAATTGCTCTTGGATTATTGACTGCAACAAGTGGAGAAATTACTGTCTTAGGTGAAAAACTAACAAAAAATACCGTAGATATCCGTAGAAAGATTGGCTATATGCCTGAGCATGATTGTATACCAAATGAGATGACTGGTGTTGAATTTTTAATCGAAATGGGGATGGTTTCAGGTATGAGTTTATCGGGAGCTACTGAAAGGACTCATGAAATTTTAGGTCATCTAAGAATGGGAGAAGAAAAATATCGATTAATCAGTGAATATTCTGGAGGAATGCGGCAAAAAATAAAATTAGCTCAGGGATTAATTCATGCACCTGAAGTAGTTTTCCTAGATGAACCAACATCTGGACTTGATCCAAATGCGAGAAGGGAAATGCTTGAAACAATAAATGGATTAACTGATGTAAGTAATACCAAGGTTTTACTCAGTACACATATTCTTCAAGATGTCGAAATGGTTTGTGATTCAGTTATAATGGTTAAAGATGGGAAATTGCAAATGCAAGAAGATGTAAAAACTATTATAGGTGAAAAGAGCAACTTCATCCATATTAGAATTGGAGGAAGTAAAGAAGACTTCATTGCTGAACTCAAAAAGAAAAAAATAACTGCTGAGGATAATGGACGGGTCCTAATAGTACCATACAAAGATGACTCAACTTATGATCAAATTATAGATGCTACAATCAAAAGTAAATGTCCGCTGTATGAAATGGAGAGAACATCACAATCTATGGATAGTGTGTATCAGGAGATTATTAAATGAAAAGCAAAGCTCAAGTCAGTGAACGCTTTCGAGATTTTGATGCAAACTTGACAACAAGGCCTTGGATTGTTATTGGAATGGGGCTCCGAAAGTTTGGTCAAATAATGAAATTCAAGAATTATGGCTTGTGGTCTTTAATTGTAATTGTCTATCTCTTTGCCTTAGTTCGATTCATATTATTTGCAGATTCCGAAAATTATCCTTGTATGGATATGGGTGACGAGTATCAAAGATGTGTACCACTAGATTACTATGGTGATTTTTTTACTCAGGGAGGAACTAGAATTTTCTTGATCAGTATCGCTGCAATTGCGAGTGGAGGCGTTATTGGAAATGATATGGCAAACAAGTCGATTCATTTGTATTTGTCACGCCCAATTAGCAGATTGGATTATCTAATTGCTAGGTTTATTCCTGTGTTCTTGATAATGATTTTAGTGACTTTAGTTCCAAATATAATGATTTTTACTTCTATGTGGTCTGATAGTGGATTAAAGACTGACTGGCTTTTAGATCACAAATGGTTGATTTTTGATTTAATAGTTCAAGCTATGGTATATTCTACGGGGCTTGCAATCATAGGTTTAACTTTCTCTACTGCAATAAAGAAAGAAAATCCCGCTTCAGCTGCATTCTTTCTTTTCATTTATGGATCCTCAACAATTTGTGAAATATTCTTTATCGCCTTAAAAGTTATAGAGGTGGATGGGGCTGATTTTATTTTACTATTATCTGTAAGTCATCTATTGGACTGTATTAGTTTTGCTATATTTGATGCTAAGTATTATGTTATGGCATCAGGTTTTCCTTGGGAAACTGACATTAGTAATATTCAAATCGGAGCAGTGTTCACTGTGATATTTGCTGGATGTAGCGGATTAATGTATTGGATGATTCAACAAATGGAGGCAAATAAATGAGGATTAAACTTGAACAAGTAACCAAAAACTATGGTAATGTTCAAGGAATCTCGAACATTAATCTTGATGTTGGCACAGGAATAACGGGAATATTGGGACCTAATGGTGCTGGAAAGTCAACTACTATGAAAATGATTTTAGGCTTATCTAGACCCTCAAGAGGAAGAGTAACTGTAGAAGGAAAAGATCCTTTCACAAGTCAAGACTTGAAAAGAAATTTTGGTTTTGTACCTGAATATGATTGTTTCTACGAACACATGACGGGGCTGGAATTTGTTGCATATTTTTTAAGAATGCATGATATAAGCAAAGAAAAAGCCGAAGGAATGGCTCGTGAATCTCTCTCTGAATTAGGTTTAGAACTCGCTATGGATAGAAAAATAAACACTTATTCTAGAGGAATGCGCCAGAAAACTAAAGTTGCAAGAGCAACTGTCTTTAATCCTGAAATACTAATAATGGATGAACCATTTCAAGGTGCTGATCCAACTACCAGAATACTTTTAATGGAAAAGATGACCAAATGGGCCGAAAATGGGAAAACTATACTCGTCTCAAGTCATATTCTCCATGATGTTCAAAGCTTAACTGATAATATTGCTTTGATAAACAACGGCAAAATGTTGGCCTACGGTAATAGACATGAAATAAGAGATCTAATTAATATTCCAAGACCAATTAGTATTGTGCCTGTGAAAAAAGGAAATCTAAGAAAATTAGCTAAGATAATGATAGATAAAAAATGGACAAAGGCAACTGCTATAGATGAAGAAAATAATGAAGTGACGATAGAAACCAATCAAAGCGAAGAAATTTATTTGGAATTGCCAAAAATCCTTCAAAAAGAAAAAATAACTGTAGAGAAAATATATTCTGAGGATGATTCACTAGATTCTCTTTATTCAAAATTAGTGGAGGGTGCTCAATGGAAATGATAAAACGTACATTAGAAGACGTTTCGCAAATTCCAGTTATGCTTCAAACTTTTGCAAAGAGATCTAAAAATGTGTTTCCGCCTATTGCAAAAGATAGCATGTATCGCTTATTAATCAATAAAGTAACATGGGTAATTATTGCAATACTTCTATTGCCTTGTCTTCTAGGTGTGATAATATATTATCAAACTGACGAAGATAGACAAATTCAAAATATTGATGGTGATAAAGTATACTATAATTCTGAGGGCGACCTAATACATGAGGAAAAGATAGAAGCATTTGCTGGACAAAATTATATGATTATCATAATTATAGTTGCAGTAATTGTGGCCATTGTATTTAGTTCAGAACTAATAAATGAAGAATATGAGAAAAAAACAATGCAACTATTGAAGACAACACCTATACATTCTTTTGAGATTCTCCTTTACAGATATATTACTGGTGTAATATGTATGTTTGGAATTTTGGGACTTGGTTCAATTCTATTGTACTACACTACAATGATGTCTTCAGGATTACATGGGATTTTAGAAAATTTAGATGTCCTATCATTGATGCTGAAAGTCTTATTGTTTGAAAGTATAGCATTCATGGCAGTTTTCTGTATCTTCACAGTATATTTTGAAAAACCATTTTTAGTAGGAATCATTTATTGGGCTGTTTGGGAAAGAATTGTATCAACTCAAAATTATCAAAAATTAACTGTAACACACTATTTAGATTCAATAATGTTTGATTCAGCAAAAGATATGAACTTAGGCGTGGATGCTGAATTTTTTAACCTAGTAAATAGCAGTGGTGATATTATTGCTACTGAACCACTGAATGCTATGTTAACTATAATCATATTTGCTATATTTGCGCTATGGTTTGGTGCAAGAGGAATAGCAAACAAACAATTCTAAAGTTTTATTAAAAGCGCAAAATAGGACGAATGCTTATGGCTAAAAGAGATTATTACGAAATTCTGGGAATCGCAAAAGACTCAGACGAGAGGACTATCAAGAAAGCTTATCGTAAATTAGCTAGAAAACATCACCCAGATGCAAGTTCAGAAAGCCCTGAAGTTGCAGAAAAAAAATTCAAGGAAATATCAGAAGCCTATGAAGTTTTAGCAGACAAAGAGAAACGATCAAGGTATGATAGATTCGGGCATAAAGGTGTTGATTTTGACGGAGGGGGATTCTCATGGGATCAATTTAGTCATGGTGCCGATATTTCCGATATTTTCGGTCAACTATTTGGAGGTGGACAGCGTGGAGGAATGGGCGATATTTTTGGTCAGTTCTTTGGTGGTGGACAAAGAGGTCCAAACAATAGAGGGGATGATTTACGATATGATGTTACAATGACTTTGGAAGAGGCTTACAAGGGAATAACAAAAGAAGTTGAAATTCCAAGAGATGGAAGTTGTAAGAAATGTGCTGGTTCTGGTGCTGCTGAAGGTGGTCTAGCTAGGACGTGTAACACTTGCGGAGGTCAAGGTATGGTACAGAAAATGGTTAGAAGAGGATTCATGTCAACTGTAACTACAGATACCTGCTCAGATTGTAATGGAAGTGGTAAAAGTATAGACAAGCCATGTAGAGACTGTAAAGGTTCTGGTATTGTATCAATAAAGAAGAAAATCAAATTGCAAATTCCTCCGGGTGCAGACCACGGTTTTAGATTAAGGATGAGAGGACAAGGGGGTGCAGGGCCTAACAATGGACCAAAAGGTGACTTGTACATAGTGGTCAACATCAAGAAACATGAAGTTTTCAAAAGACAAGATAACGAAATTATTTTAGATTTAGAAATTACGCCTGCTCAGGCTGTAATTGGAGATAATCTTCGTGTACCTACTCTCTCTGGTAACGTTAAACTGAAAATACCGTCAGGAACACAATCTGGCGATGTACTTAGACTGAAAGGTAAGGGAATGCCTGATATTTCTAGACCTAGTATTGTCGGTAGCCAGCATGTGAGGATAAACGTTAAAGTACCCAAACCTAATGGTAAAACAAGAAAACTTTGGGAGCAACTGAGAGATTTAGATTCAGAGAAACCATCGTTTTTAGACAGGATAATGGATAAATTTGGCTGAAGACGAAGACCTAGAACAAGATAGTGAAGCATACCGCAAGTGGAGAAGTGGTAATGATAATGACAAATATGCCTCATCAAAGACACCTTCTGAAACTGGTTCTAGAAGTGGTAGTTATACAGTACCAAAAGATGATGAATATGCGCTCCCTGGTGAGGAAGACAACTCTGGTGGTGGTTCCTGGCTAGACGGCAACATGAATTGGCCAGTTATCATGGCTGTAGTCCTTGTTTTTGCTTTGATAATTTCTTCTGTATTTGCTGCTGTAATGTCTTCAACTGAATCGGATTCAAAACCCTCTGAATGGCCTGCTGTTGAAGGAACTATAATTGAAAAAGACAACGTAAATACATTCATAACTGAAGAATATTGTGAAGATGACAATGAGGACGGCTATCTTGATGATTGGGAATGCTGGAAAGAATTTGTTTACCAAGTTGATTTAGCATACAATTACACTGACAAGGAGGAAAATAGTTATATTTTATCAGAATCATTAGAATTCTGGGAAAGTGAATGGGTCGATGTTATAAAAAGAGAGGGAGAAGATAAATTATTCCAAGCATTTATTAATGCAACAGATGAACGCTTAACTCTTAATTCTACAGTGAAAATTTTCTATAATCCAGAAACTGGAGAAGCATATAGTGAATTTGTAGGAGTACCTGAGGATCCACTAGGATTTGTCGGATTGTTCTTAATGTGTTGTGGTGGTATACTATGTATTCCTATAGTTATTGTAGGAGCA
>JAKURQ010000041.1 GCA_022449785.1 Candidatus Poseidoniia archaeon | reverse complement strand
CATTTTCAACTTGTAAGAGGGCATACAGCGTTGGAAGCAGCTATTCGGTTTATTCCACTTCCAATGGGATTGATGCCAGCAGCTGCTAATAGCGATAAATTAGTTGCAAAATTTGGCAAGAACAATGTTGTTGCTCTTGGATTAACTTTAGTTTGTACAGGAATGCTGTTGTTTACTACAGTAGACGTTGGGACTGAATATTTTAGGATTGCATTAACTTTCTTTATTCTTGGACTTGGAATGGGTCTAACTATGGCACCTTCAACTACAATGGTAATGGATTCTATTCCAGAGGATAAGGCAGGTGTTGGAAGTGCAACTAACGATGCTAGTAGAGAAATAGGTGGAGCACTTGGAATTGCTATTGGAGGAAGCGTTTTGAATGAAATATATCAAAATGATTTGGTAATTCCAGAAGGTTTAGAAACTTATTCACCAATAGCTACTGAATCATTCCCTGCAGCTATGAGAATAGGTGGACAATTACTTGGTGAAGGAAATATGCTTGGCTCAGAATTAATTGAAAATGCTCGTTTAGCATTTATGGAAGGCATGGTAGGTTCTGCAATGGTATCTGCCGGAGTTGCTCTAATCACAGCTATACTCGTTAAATTGTATATGCCTGGCAAAGCAAAATAATTTTTTTAGAAAAATGGTCCGTCCTCCCGGATTTGAACCGGGGACCTGCCGGTAACTGCGGCCTCCCGTACTAACGGGTAAAAGGGATAGACCCCTACAGCCGGCCGCTCTGGCCAGTCTGAGCTAAGGACGGTATTAGTTGCATTTAGTGACCACTATTTGTTGCTTCTTCTAAATCATCAAAACTTGCAGCTTCTAATTCCATTTGTGAATATTCTTTTCCATATTCGAGTGCTTTAACTATAAAAATTAAGCAAATAACAATCATCATTGCAATCAAAACATATGAAATGTAAACCCACCTTTCTCCATCCATAATGAAGGGCATCGTTGCAAATCCATTCCATAATCCATGCATCACAACTCCAAGTGCATAAGCAAGTGGGAGTGTCTTGGACTGTGGTATTTGCATTTGGTTAGATAGTGCAATTGCATACCCCACTGCTGCAGGACCTACAGCATGAAGTACAGTTGATCCAATACCTCTAACAAATGCATTAATTGTCCATACATCAGCCCCATACCAAATCAAAATAAACAATTCATAGAGTAGATTTTCCATAATTGCAAATCCCATTCCACACGCCACACCATACAACACTCCTTCGTATGGCGTTCTTAGCCTCTTCATAACAAAAATTAAGCCAAGTGGTTTCAACAATTCTTCCACAAAAGGTGCAATAACGGAAACTAAAATTATTTCGGCATTACCAAAGTCTCCATTACCCAACAGTGCGTTTTGATTAACATCGATAAGTCTTGCCCCAGTGTCATTCAGTAAACTAGCAGGCAGCGTCGAAAACATACCCCAAGCTAAAGCGATTAACACTAATCTTTGAGGTTCAGGAGATTTGATAGTACGATCATAAACATAACTAATCCATATTAGCCCTGGAAAAGTAAATGCCACCACGAAAGCAATTGGAAATAAATAAATGAAAGGTCCTCTTTCTCCTAATGCAACCAGTCCTAGTGCCAATGCGAATAAAAAGCTGAAGAACAAGAAACCAGAACTTGGTAATTGCAATTCTCTCTTTGTAAAAGAGCCTAATTTCTTCTCTATATCTTCAGGTACTGTTTCACCACTCCCCCAATTCAAATCCTCTGTGTCATCTGCTTTATTGTAGTACACCTTTCCTGTATTTTTGCTAAATTGTCCAGGATAAATTGGCCTGTATTGTTGCTTCTCAGATTCTATTGATTCATCCTGTGATAATTTTGGATGTGGTTTTCTGTTTACAGCAACATATGTTATTGGTAATGGTTTTCTTTGAAGTATGGCAGCCATTATCAATGCGCCAGCTACCATCAAAATAGTTGTCAAAAAGCCTAGTAATGGAATATCAGGCAATGTTATTGGCCTTCCGTCTTCCATTGAGATTGGTCCAACAAGGTAAAGGTATGCTAATTGTCCACCCATTAGGAGTAGCATATTGGCTGTAATCAAACCATAAATTCTGAAAATTGCCCTATACTTCACAATTAGTTATGGAAACCTAAGGTTAAGGCAGTTGTCTTATAGAATCTACACATTTTTGCCTTGCAATTTCACTTATAGCTTCAGGATCTCCTTTTCCATTGTAACCTGCAGCGCCCGGATGCCCTCCTGCAGAGCCTCCATTAATTTCAGCAATTTCTTCTAAGATTTTAGTTAAGTTGAATCCTTCTGAAACAATTCTATTTGATGCTCTTGTCGAAAGCCTCATCTCTCCTTTTTTGTTTCCAGAAGCCACTAATGCAATATCAGCACCTAAAACAATCATTAATCTAGCAGATCCTGACTCGAATGAGCCAACAAAGCTTTGAGCAATAAGCCATTTTCCTTCTTGTCTCCATTTCATTCTTTGAGCGGCCTTCAAAAATGTTGTTTTTTGAATCATAGGCCTTTCACTATCTAAAATATTGATTACTTCTTGTGGATCAGCTCCAGCCTTTGCCAAGTCACTTGCAGCACTAAATGTTTCTTTGTTAGCATGTCTAAATTGACCAGTATCTGTGTAAATTCCAGATAAAAGAACAGTTGCACAGGTTTCTGTAATTTCTAATTCTAATTCTTTAATAACTTCAAGGATGATTTCTGCAGTACTTGTTCTTTGAGGTTGGTGTATAATTTCAGTTCCCTCAGGCCACCCCTCAATCTTTGTGTGATGGTCAATAACTATGATTTGTTTTGCCTCAGGTACAGGACCACAATGCTCAGGGTTCGGACTATCTAAAGCTACAACAGTCCCTTCCCATATTTCAGGAGGTTTTTCCATAATTTGAATGTCCACTGTGCTTGCTACTTTTTGTCCGTGTGAACTGATTCCATCAGAGGCACAAATAGTTGAATTTTCAAATATGGTATTAAGTCCAATAGCAGAAGCTACAGAATCAACATCTGCATGATGGTGTACCAAAAGTAATAACTCATCCTTGAATGCGTCCTTTATTTTTTCATTTAGGAGCATTAGTTACCTTGTTTTCTTGGATATTCTGTAAAACCGGAGCTAGTTGTTTTTGCATTTGCTCCAATTCCTCATTCATTTTCTGAACCTGTCCTTTCAAACTGTTATTTCGAATTTCCATTCGTTCTTTTTCTTCTTCAAGGTCTTTTTTGAGTTGCTTAGGATCATCTATTTTCTTCATGACAGAACCAATTGCTCGATATAGAGTAGCTTTTTTTCCTAAATCCTTGATTTCTTCCAGTGTACGTTCAGTTTCCCCAATCGACATATCAATTTGTGATATTTGTTGTGAAAGACTTTGAACTTGTTGCTGTATTTGCTGAAATAGATTCAATTTCTCCTGAACATTTTCAGGTGTTATCTCACTCATTTACTATTACTCCTTCAGCGCAATAAGCCCAACCCAAAAAAGAATTCAAAGCAGCTCTTAAACTAGTGAAATCTTCAGCTTCTAAATCGATTTTTAATTTTTCACCAGCAGGCCAGACATCAACTTTCACTTTTGGCAGGCCATTCTTCGCTTCATCAATTAAAGCTTCAGCAATAGCTTTCGTATTCTTTCCTGTTTTAAGGCTCACTTGAGCTTTCATCAATCAGATATGACTGTTTTTTTGGTTGAAGGTCTTATTTTGTAAAAGATCTTCTCACCACAAACACGGCATGTAAGTCCAAGAACTTCCAAATCCATGTCCAATTTGGCTCCACATGATGCACATTTGTAATTGACCATTTTCAGTCCTCCTGTGTGGGATAGTATGCTCCACTAGCAAATTGATAGTCACAGCTATTACATTTGAATATTCCGGTAGATATTCTTTTTACATTAACTTTTGAGCATGAGGGACACTCATATTTTTGGCGTTGTTTCTTTTCTACAGCACCTAACCTTCTACGAACAGATACTCCGTATCTTGCCCCAAATCGGCCAGTGCTTCCAACTTTTTTAGTCCCTTGACTCATTGTATACCTTTTAGAGCCTCACGTAAAACATTATCGCTGGCTCTTGCAGTTTTCACAGCTTCTCTGATTTCAGCATCTGTAAAAGCCCCATTCATTCCTTTTTGAGCAGCACGAAGATTTCCGTTTTCATCATGAGCTACTGTAAATCTTGCAGACATTACTCCTTCTTCATCAGAAGTAGCATCTAAAATAACAGAGTCTCCAAGTTTTCCAAAAGTACATGATATTGGCCAGCAAGTTACTGGTAAATCAACATCTTCATCCGCAACACCGTGTTGAACATTAGGTATTTTTGCATTTGAAAGTGCAGCAGCTGCTGCTAAAGTACAACAATCGAAAAGATTTCCATCATTATCAAGAATATGTAAGTCAATGTAAACCATCCATACACGTTCTCCTTCTTCGATACACAAAGCTTCGAAATCAATCATTCTTGATTCCCTAATACCTCTATCAACGACTCTTGCTAATTCAATAGATTGTTCTCGAGGTGGTCCCGGATCAAAAGATTGATCAGCTAGTGGTGCTAATTCAGTGGAAGTTGTCATGGTTCCACTTTTTGGTGAATCTCCATAAGGCGTTCCAATCAACATCTTTATTCCACAGAGAACTTTTGTTTTTCCAAGATGAACCATTGCTGAACCTTCGGCAGTGTTAAGCATCCCAATTTCAATTTTAACTTCTCTAAATTCATTAATCCCTCTGCCATCAGCTCTTTTACCTTCGGCAGCCAAGGATTCCATGTGTCCTTTCATTAGGTTAGAAACATGGTCGTTACTCATTTTTTACCTCCATATCGGTTTTCAAGTGCAGCTCTCATTTTATCATATAAATCCATACAACCACTTGTTGCTAAATCCATTGCTTCTTCAAACTGTTCTGGTGATAGATGTCCATCTAATTGCAATAGTACTACCTCACCAGTGCTTGGAATTATTGCCAAGGGTAAATCAGCTTGTCCATAGTTATCTTCTTCTTTGTTCAAATCTAATACAACAATATCGTTAACCTTTCCAGATGCGCAAGCAGGAATCATATCTCTCATAGGAATTCCAGCATCAGCTAGAGCTACAGATGCAGCTGTTATTGCAGCACATCTAGTACCTGCATGAGCTTCTACAACTTGCATATCAACTCTGATAGATGCTTTTGGAAATTCTTCAACCATAACCACTTTTTCAAAAGCTTGAGAAGCAATATACGAAATTTCGCTAGAACGTCGGTCTAGTCCAGGTCTCTTTCTATCATTTACACTGAAAGGAGCCATTGTGTATCTTGCTTGAACAATTGCTCTATCTGCTTTCTGTTTATGTCTAGGATGACATTCCATAGGCCCGAAAACCCCTGCATAAACTTTGTTATTTCCCCATTCAAGATAGCAAGATCCGTCAGCGTTGTCTAAAACTCCTGCGACAATTTTGACTTCTCTTAGCTCATCGGGTTTTCTTCCGTCCATTCGGACACCGTTTTTTATCAATTCCATATCTGTTTGGCCAGCCATTTTATTTCTCCAATAATTTTTCTATTTTTTTCGTTAATCCTTTAGAAGTTGCTTCTTCATTTATCATTTCAACAGCTTTTTGAGCTAATGAAATATCATCTCCTTTTCCATCTATCCAAATGTAACCATTTTGACCAATTTGAATTCGGGTTTGGGTTTTTTCTCTAATTGTAGTAATCATAGATCCCTGTTTACCAATAACACGTGGGACATTTGTTGGATTTATTTTTACAATAGTTCCAGAATATAATTTTCTACAATCGTCTTTCTTTAAACTAATTTGATGAGATCCAGCAGCATCCACCATGAATATTTCAGCCCAGACTGCATCACCTATAGACAGAAATCTTGCAGTATCTCCGAATGGTACTTTCCATCCTGATTCACTGTGGTGAAGTGTTGAGTTAAAGGAAGCTCCAATATCCATACGCCATATTGAAGGGCCGGTTTCAGCACATACAGCCACAATTTTATCACCCGTTTTAGGATTATATCTGCCTTTTATTCCATTTACATTTATGTAACCTGATTTGTCACTTGAATGACCTACAACAGAAGCATGTATTCTTCCATCTTTTCGAAATATTCCTCTCCCAGGCTTACTCTTGGTTTCCATTAGGTCGCCAGGTAAAACTAACTTTCTCTCGCTACTTGATTCTTCGCTCATTATGAATCATCCTTATTTTATTTCTAATACGGCACGTTCCAAACTCGCCCCTATTTGAAGATTTGTTTCTTATCAGAGCATTTTAGTTTCTGCAGTTCCTTTAGTCAAAGATCCTAAAACATCCTCAAGTTTAACAAAGGAAGCGGCAGGCATTTCTAGTATTCCAATCCAACTACCATCTTTTTGGTATTCTTCGCTTTCAATATTAGATAAACTAGAAATCTGTCCATAGCATTTGCCTACATGTATTGCTCTAATCTTTACGGCAACACGTATCTTTTCAAATGAGATTGGAATAAGAGGTTTGATTAATTTTATAAGTTTTTCAACTTGTTTTTCTATTGCTTCCATTGGATCTACAGAAAATCTAGCTTCATCTATTGCATTTTCTATTCTTTGCGGTGGATGTGGCCCTCCTGTTTGAGGGTTCATAGCATTTGCTACTATGTGTGCAACAATCTGCTTCTTCTTTTGATCTACCATTTCATTGCGTTGCTGCGCAGTTAATTGTATTGTTCCTTCTGTAAGTATTTTCTTATAAATTTCAATTAATTCGGTTGTTCCAAAAGCATCATTCACTAGAATATCAGGTGCTCTATCTCCTTTCGCACTGTCAGCCCATACACCATCTGCAGCGATAGCCTCTTCCCAATCAATTTCATCACCTTCACGGTAACTTTGAGCTGCTTTCGGGTCGATTAAAATCTCGAAACGGTTACCACCAGTTTCGTATCTGGCTGTAACTGCGTCTTCAAGTGAAACCATTACTTAATTTTCTTTACAGCCTCGCCCACGCTTTTAGAGTCTAGAGTATGAAAACCTTTACTGGCATTCACTACAGCTATTTCAATAACATCAGCTTTTAGATTATTCTCGTTTGCAGCAGATAGGCCTTTTAATCCTAAATTAATTGCTTGATTTTGGCTCATATTGTCTTTGTAATCTTTTTCAAAAACTTCCATAACTTCATTCCTTCCAGCACCAATTCCACCTGCTTTGTATGCCATTAGAGCTCCAGAAGGATCAGTTTCATAGAGATGAGGTCCAGAGCTATCTATTCCCCCAATCAGCATTGCAGTACCGAATGGTCTAACACCGCCGTACTGAGTGTAACTTTGTTTAAAGTCACAAAGTTTTTTCACCAATGATTCAACAGCCAAATCTTCGCTGTAATTGAAAGAATTAACTTGACATTCAACTCTTGCCCTGTCAACTAATGCCCTTGCATCGGCTACTAATCCAGACGTGGCACAACCAATGTGTCCATCAATTTTGAAAATCTTTTCAATACTTTCGGGTTCAATCAATTTTGAACTTAGTCTTTTATCAACTATTAGTACAACCCCATCCTTGAACTTTACACCAACTGTGGTTGTCCCCCTCTTTACTGCTTCTCTAGCATATTCTACCTGAAACAATCTCCCATCAGGAGAAAATACCGTGATAGCCCGGTCATAAGCCATGTGTCCTGCTTGCATAAATTAACCTTGTTGCCACGGTCTCAGATGGTAAAAAAGGGTATCGGTAGGTGGCTTAATTATTAAATGTCCTCTATTTAGCACACCGTGCGCAAAGCTCTAGCGATAGCAATTTTGATGATGTTTCCAGGCTGTTTGGACACTACACCTGAAGAGTTAGAAGGTGTTGAAATTTTAGCACCTTATGAGCTCATTGAAGGGGATTCTGGCGAATTCCGTGCACATGGTGTTAAACCAGATGGTGCTAACTATTTGTGGGATTTTGGTGACAATCTAGGCGGTTCTGGAGAAATTGTCAACCATGTATATGTTGACGAAGGCCAGTACACTATTACCTTGACTGTTATAGATGACAAGGGTAGCATAGGTGTTGCTAAGACACAAATAACAATCCTACATCGTAATGAGCAACCTGTTGCTAGTTTAGAATCGACTTATGGTGGCAAAGGTCAGACAATTAAAGTCAATAGTTTAGCATTCTTTGATGGCGGTTCATCTAGTGATCCAGATGGAGATGTATTAACTTTCCTTTGGGATTTTGGTGATGGAAATACAGGAGAAGGCATTCGTCCAAATCATTTTTATGAAAGTATAGGGAATTTTACAGTTACATTAACAGTTAGTGATAATGGTAATCTTTCTAGCACATCTCAAACCTGGATTTTGGTCCAAATTCGTACATACAGTATAAGCTTCTCAGAACAGACAGTTACAGTCCCTGCTCTTGCCGGATACACGGCAGAAGATGATCAAACATCTTTGACACATGATTATCCTTACAATCTTACAAGTTCTTCATATCGTTTAGAATGGAGTGAAGATGAAGATGCAGACTCTGAAGACTCACTTCTTGGTACACTTAGACCAGATGACTTTTCTTTGTCAGTTAGTACTAATTATTTACTTAATTTAACTGAAAA
>JAKURQ010000040.1 GCA_022449785.1 Candidatus Poseidoniia archaeon | reverse complement strand
TTCAGCACCGTGGATGCAAAGAGTTGTTGATAATATTTCAGTAGGTGCAGATGAATCTCTTAGAGGAGCTATACGTTTGGAATTGGGAGATTTGGATGTCGTTGTAAATATGGGTAAAATTAGAATTGGTAGGCCTATGGTTTATGAGGCAAACGGGTCTCAAACTGAATCTATCCCTATGATGGCGAGATTGCGTAATATGACCTATGCAGCACCAATATATCTAAATTTTACAGTTATTGAAGAAGGTATAGAAATTGAAGAAGTTGAAGAAGAAATTGGAAATATGCCAGTAATGGTAAAATCAATTTTATGTAACTTGCATAGAAATTATCTAACTGGTGAAAATTCAAGTGATGAAGAATATAAAAACGGATTAAAAGCAAAATCAGAAGACCCAGAGGATCCTGGCGGTTACTTTATCGTGAATGGAACTGAAAGAGTTCTTGTTTGTCTTGAAGATTTAGCTCCTAATCGTGTAATGGTTGAACAAGAAGAAAGATATCAGAGACAGACTGAACTTGCAAAGGTTTTCTCACAAAGAGAAGGTTTCCGTGCTTTAACTGTTGTTGAAAAGAAAAAAGACGGAATTCTTTCTGTATCAATTCCTGTAGCTTCTGGACAAGTCCCTCTAGCTATTTTGATGATGGCTTTGGGAATGGAATCTGCTGATGAGATAATGAGTAATGTAAATCCTGAAAACAGGAGTGAAATGCAGAACCTAATTTTAGCAAACATTGAAGAAGTTCACAATACTGAAGGAATTTACACTACACAAGAAGCTTTAGAATACTTAGAAAGGCGTTTTGCAGCTGGACAATCAAAAGAATACAGAAGAAAGAGAATAAATTATATTTTAGACAATACTCTTTTACCACATTTAAGCACCAATTTTGAAGCAAGAGCAAAGAAAGCTGTTTTCTTAGGCCGAATGGCTAGAGAAGTTTTAGAATTAAATAGAGGTGAAAGAAAACCTGATGATAAAGACCACTACGCTAACAAGAGATTAAAATTAGCTGGAAACTTAATGGAAGAATTATTCCGTTCTGGTCTACAGGCATTGCTTAACGATATGAAATATCAAATGGAAAGATCATATTCCAAGAGAAAAGAAAACAGAGTTCATCATGCAGTTAGAAGAGATGTTCTAACAAATAAGATAATGCATGCTATGGCTACTGGAAATTGGACCGGAGGAAGGGCTGGTGTTTCGCAGTTATTAGACCGAACATGTAACATGTCTACACTTTCTCACCTTAGAAGAGTTATTTCACCACTTACAAGATCTCAACCTCACTTCGAGGCACGTGATTTGCACCCTACTCAGTTTGGAAGACTGTGTCCAAATGAAACTCCAGAAGGGCAAAATTGTGGGCTAGTGAAAAATTTAGCACTTATGGTCGACGTTTCAGAAAATGTACCGAATGATATAGTGCTTGAAAGTTTAGAGGATTTAGATATCCATCCAATAGAAAAAGCAGATACTAAAGGAGGAAAAGTTTACTTCAATGGAGATTTGATTGGAGGGCACAAAAAACCACAAGATTTGGTAGCTGAGATAAGACAAAGAAGAAAGAAGAATTTGATTAGTGATGTCGTAAATGTAAGGTACGATGATTCCCTTAATGATGTGATTATCAACAGCGATCCTGGAAGGATAAGAAGGCCATTGGTTGTCGTTAACAGGAACAATAAATTGGCTCTAAAAAATAAGGATGTTGAAAATCTTGTTGAAGGAAAGTATGAATGGGGAGATTTGATTGAAAAAGGAATTATTGAATATATTGATGCTGAAGAAGAAGAAAATTGTCTAATTGCTCTGAATGAAGGTGCATTGAAAGACAACAAGAAAACGCATCAATATTCCCACATGGAAGTTGATCCGATGGTTATTTTGGGAGTTGCAACTTCTAATGTTCCATTCCCTGAACACAATTCTGCACCAAGATGTACGATGGGTGCAGGTATGTCAAAACAATCTCTAGGAATGGGTCAAGCAAATTATCGTATCAGGCCAGATACAAGAGGTCATTTGTTGCACTATGCACAGAGACCTATGCTTCAAACTGAAGCAATGAAATATAATACTCTAAGAAAAAGACCTGCTGGACAAAACATGGTAGTTGCTGTTATGTCTTATCATGGATATAACATGGAAGATGCTTTGATTTTTAACAGAGGTTCAATCGATAGAGGTATTGGACGTTCTACTTTCGTAAGAACCTACATGTCTGAAGAAAGAAGATATCCTGGAGGTCAAGAAGATAGATTTGTAATTCCAGGTCCTGAAGTAAGAGGTGCCCGTTCGGAAGAAGCCTATTTCTATCTCGAAGAAGACGGACTAATTTATCCTGAAATTGATTTACATGGTAAAGAAGTTTTAATCGGTAAAACAAGTCCACCTAGATTCTTAGCTGAACCTACTGATTTCCTAACGCCACAGAAAGTGAGAGAATCCTCTCTGACTGTAAGGCATGGAGAAAAAGGAGTTGTTGACTCTGTTATGTTGTCAGAAACTGAAAACGGGTCACGAATTGCTAGAATCAGAGTGCGCGATCAAAGAGTTCCTGAAATGGGAGATAAATTCGCAAGTAGACACGGTCAGAAAGGAGTTATTGGTCACATGGTTCCTCCTGAAGGAATGCCATTTACAGAACAAGGAATTACTCCTGACTTGATCATTAATCCTCATGCTATTCCATCCCGTATGACTGTTGCTCACGTTCTAGAAATGATTGGTGGAAAAGTAGGAAGTATGGATGGAAGGCCTGTAGATGGAAGTGCCTTCTCTGGTGAAAAAGAAGTGGATTTGAGAAAGAGTCTTGCTGAATATGGTTTCAAACACAGTGGAAGGGAAGTATTGTATGACGGGCAAACTGGCCGCCGAATAGATGCTGAAATTTTCATTGGAGTCATTTATTATCAAAAATTACACCATATGGTTTCAGGTAAGATGCATGCACGATCTCGTGGACCTGTTCAGCTTCTCACAAGACAGCCTACTGAAGGTAGAGCTAGAATGGGAGGTTTGAGATTTGGAGAAATGGAACGTGATTGTTTGATTGCCCACGGTGCTTCGATGGTTATCAAAGACCGATTGCTGGATGAAAGTGATAAGACTGTCCAATACGTTGATAGTAAAACAGGACATATAGGATACTTAGATCGTAGAGGTGTTTTGACCTCTCCAATGGGAGATAATACTTCCATATATCCTGTGTCTATGTCGTATGCTTTCAAATTATTGCTTGAGGAGTTGAAATCGCTTGGTATTGCTGCTAGACTCAGATTGGAGGATTTATCATGAGAGAAATGATTCCTAAGAGAATTGGCAAAATCGACTTCGCTCTTATGGGTCCAAAAGAATTCCGTAAGCTATCTGCTACAAAGGTCATAACTGCAGATACCTACGATGATGACGGTTTCCCAATTCCTATGGGTCTTATGGACTTGCATATGGGAGTTATTGAACCTGGATTAAGATGTAAAACAAGCGGACGTAAAATGGATGAAGATCCTGGTCACTTTGGACACATTGACTTAGCAATGCCTGTGATTCATTCAGGATATTCAAAAACTGTTAAGGATCTTTTGAATGCTACACACCCTAGCTCTGGTCGAATTATGCTTACACAAGATAGAATCGATCACTATAACAAACAAATTCAAGCTCTAATTGATTCAGATGCAGGAACTACAGTTTCCATTGGCGGAATTTCCAGAAGAGCTATCAGAGAAGCTGCCAAATCAAAAACATGTCCGCACTGTGGTGAAGAAAAAATCAAGGTTACGTTAGATAAACCAACTACTTTCCGTGAGGAAGGGCGTAAGTTAACACCTAAGGAAGTTCGCTCCCGTTTGGAAAAGATACCTGATTCTGATTTACTTTGTTTAGGATTTAATCCAAAAATAACTAGGCCAGAATATATGGTCTTGACTGTCTTAGCAGTTCCTCCAGTTCCAATGAGGCCTTCAATTACTCTTGAATCTGGTGAAAGATCTGAAGACGACTTAACTCACAAATTGGTTGACGTTTTGAGAATTAATCAACGTTTAAGAGAAAATAGAGATGCTGGTGCACCTCAGCTTATTGTAGAAGATCTTTGGGAATTATTACAGTATCACATTACGACATATTTCGATAATCAAACAGCAGGTATACCTACTGCACGTCACCGTTCAGGTAGGCCATTGAAGACAATTGTTCAAAGATTAAAAGGAAAAGAAGGACGATTCCGTTCTAACTTGTCTGGTAAACGTGTCAATTTCTCTGCTAGAACTGTGATTACGCCAGATCCTTATCTAAGTATTAATCAAGTTGGAGTTCCTGAGCTTGCTGCACGTGAATTGACTGTCCCTGTTAGGATTAATATTCATAATTTAGCATTCATGAGAGATTTGATCAAAGAAAATTTTGTTCCATCGGATCCTGACCAATATATTCCAGGAATAAATTACATGATAAGGCCTGATGGTAGAAGAGTAAAGTTAACTGATGAAAATTGGGAATTTAATCATGACCGTCTAGAACCTGGCTTTATTGTTGAAAGACACCTAATGGATGGAGATATTGTTCTGTTTAACAGACAGCCAAGTCTGCACCGTATGTCTATGATGGCTCATGAAGTTCGCATAATGAAAGGAAAAACTTTCCGAATTAATCTATGTGTATGCCCACCATACAACGCAGATTTCGATGGAGATGAGATGAATCTACATGTTGTTCAGTCAGAAGAAGCAAGGGCTGAAGCAAGAATTTTGATGCGTGTACAGGAGCATATACGTTCACCTAGATTTGGTGGTGCAGTTATTGGCGCTATACACGACCACATCACTGGAATGTTCTTATTGACTCATGGAGAAGCCAGCTATGATATTGATCAAACTGTAAGGATTCTTTCTAGAGTTAGTTACAAAGGAGATTTACCAAAACCTGAGTATCCTAAAGCAAAAGGAGGAGCTCGTTGGTCTGGAAGACAAATCTTCTCAGTTCTTCTACCTGACGATATGAATCTGAAGTACAATGCTTCTGTCTATTTTGCAGATAGGACTCCTGAAGAAAATGCCGAATTGGATATGATTGTAGAAATTGTAAATGGTAACATGATAAGTGGACCTGTAGACGGTAATTCTATTTCTGCTTTCAAAGGAAGAATTTTAGAAGAGATTTCAAGATTGAAAGGTGCTGACGCAGCAAGAGATTTCATTGACAAGGTAACCAGATTGGCTGTTGGTGCATTGATGGAAACTGGATGTACTACTGGAATAGATGATGCTGATGTGCCTGAAGATGCGTTAGATCAAATCGTAGTTGCACAGAAACAAGCTGTCAAGAAAGTTGACAAATTAGTATCTGATTACAATAAAGGAAAATTAAAACCAAGGCCAGGAAGAAGTGTTGAAGAAACATTAGAGGTCGAGATTATGTCTTTACTTGGAAAAGTGCGTGATACTTCTGGTGAAATTGCTGGATGGCACTTAGGTATGGATAATTTCGCAGTTATTATGGCTCGATCTGGTGCAAGAGGAAGTATGTTGAATCTTTCACAGATGGCTGGATCTATTGGACAACAGGCAGTTAGAGGAGAGAGAATATCTCGTGGTTATGAAAAGAGAACCTTATCTCACTTTAACAAAGGCGATTTAGGAGCAGATGCTAAGGGATTCGTTCGTTCTTCGTATAAGAGAGGATTAAGTCCAACTGAGTATTTCTTCCACTCCATGGGAGGTCGTGAAGGTTTAGTTGATACTGCTGTGAGAACATCAAGGTCTGGATACATGCAACGTCGTTTGGTTAATGCTCTAGAAGATTTAAGAGTCAAATATGATGAAACTGTTAGAAACACTGCAAACACAGTAGTGCAATTCAAATATGGTGAAGATTCAATTGATCCTACACGAAGTAAATTTGGAAGTGCAGTTGATATTGATAGTTTGGTTGAAGAAGTTACAGGAGGTAAATAATGGCTAGATTAGATACAATAAGGGCATTGGAAAAACGTGGTTTGTCTCCTCAATTAGCTGAAAAGACTGTTGATTTAGGATATTTACTAGGTACTTTAAAGAAAGCTGATTTGAAAACATTGAGAAAAGATTTTCACTATAAGGAAATTCTTCAATTAATTGATGTTTCAAAGAACAATCAGATTGATAGGGCAGAAATTGTTGCAAAGGCGCTTGAAGAAGGTGACATTAGTGAAGGTCCGATTTCTGCGGACCAGGCACTTAGAAGAGTTGAAAAGAAATTAGGAGTCATTTGGTCCTTACCTGAAGGATATACAATTGATGGAGTTACATCGCATATATCCAAAAAAGGTCAAGTCCTTTTAGGTGTGGCTTTCCCAATTAATTCAAAACAATTCCGTTATCCTTTCAATGGATATGTATATCTAAAAACAAGAGGAATTTGCTATCAGTCTGTTATCAGTGAAGTTCTTTCTTTTGATAGGCCAGATGTTCCTGAAGAAGAGAAATTACTGCTTCCTGCACACACAGAGGAACCATATGTTACTTTCTTGAGAATTGAAAGACTTATCGAATTGCCACGTACCATTAGATTGGAAGAATTCCGCAAAATGGACGGTACACAAGTAAAATCTGCAAGAAATTATACCCAAGTGGAAGATGCATTAGATCTTGAACGTGAACTATTGCGTTTTGAAGAAGAAAGAATGTTCGCAGTTAATTTGTTCAAAGGAATGGGACTAAGCGAAAAAGTATCTCTTGGACTGTACACGCATGGTATCTTTTTAGCATCTCAAGTCGTAACTGCAACAGATAACGAGTTGAGAAATGCAGGCGTTCCTGCAACAAAAATTGCAAAATTCAGAGAAGCCGCTGCTGAAGCTGCCGCTGCTGAGTTACAAGAACCTGTAGCTGCAAAGAGGCCTTCTGCTAAAGATAAAAAAGATTTGAAGGAAGAAACCGTTACAAAGAAAGCTAACAAATTCCGTAAAGAGGCGCTTAAAGCTGGAGCAAAACTGTCTGGTGCATACATAGAAGAAATTGCTCGAGAAGCTGAAACAAATAAACTCAGCAAAAAAGACATCCAGAAAATGGTTGATGATTACACTGCCCTCACAGACAAGGAAAACAAAATAAGTGGGATGATGGCAAAGAAAGGAGATACGCTTCCTCAGGGAATTATCCGTGAGATTGCAAGAAAAAGTATCGATCACAAATTAAAAGATAGTCAAGTCCAGAAAATTATTGATGGTGCTATTGTGCAATTCAACCAAAATAAGGTTGATGCTACAGAAGCTGTTGGTGTTGTAGCTGCGCAATCCATTGGAGAGCCTGGAACGCAGATGACTATGCGTACTTTCCACTACGCTGGTGTGGCTGAAATGAACGTTACCCTTGGTCTTCCACGTTTGATTGAAATTGTTGATGCAAGAAGGGTTCCAAAAACTCCGATTATGGAAGTTTATCTTGAGCCTGATATTTCCAGTAATGAAAAGAAAGCTCTTGCAATTGCAAGCAGGATTGAAGCTAAATCTGTTTCTCAACTTGCTGACATTAATACAGATATAACGAACTTGAGAGTTTTAATCGAACCTAATGCCAAGATATTGAAAGAAAGAGGAATTAGTATGGAAGATCTTGCTGGCCGTATAAAGAAAAAGGGTCGTTTGAAATCAAAGATAACTATTGAGAAAGGCGTTATTATCTTAGAAGAAGAAGAAGTTTCTTTCAAGAAATTATACCTAATTGAAGACAAAGTCAGTCATCTTATGGTTGACGGAATAGGAAATATTCAAAGGGCTATTGTTAGAAAAGAAGGTGATGAATACGTTATTTTCACAGAAGGTTCTGATCTAAAAGCTATTTTGGAAGAAGAAGGCGTAGATCCTGTAAGAACAAACACAAATTCTATACATGAAGTTGCAGAAGTTCTTGGAATTGAAGCTGCAAGAATTGCTATTGCAAATGAGTTGCACAAGACATTGTCAGAACAAGGTCTTTCTGTAGATCATAGACACAATATGCTTGTGTCTGATGTTATGACAAATACTGGATCTATTCAAGCTATTGGAAGGCATGGTATCTCTGGAGCTAAAGTGTCTGTTCTAGCACGTGCTGCTTTCGAAATTACGTCTACCCACTTGTTACAAGCTGGTTTAACTGGTGAATCTGATGTATTGACTGGTGTTGCTGAGAATATTATCGTTGGACAGCCTGTCCACTTAGGTACTGGTGCAGTAAGTGCAATCTATAAACCAAAGAAAAAAGCTAAAGGAGGAAAATAGATGGATATTAACAAAGCTTTGAGATCTGCTATCGATACTGGAAAAGTACAAGTTGGTACTAGAGAATCGTGTAAAGCTGCTGGTGCAGGAACTGCAAAATTGATTATTATCTCTTCGAACTGCCCTGAGGAGGCTGCTTCTCAAGTAAAGGAAAGTAAAACTCCTGTGCACAGTTTTAGTGGAAATAATGCTGCCTTAGGGGCTGCATGTGGTAAGCCATTCCCAGTGTCAGCTGTCGCTATTCTCGATGGCGGTAAATCTAACGTTCTTAGCCTAAAAGCTGATTAAGTAACCCCGAAAGTTTAAGGCCTCTTTCTAAACTGGGCTTTCATGGATTTTCCAATTGATATTGGTAGTTACGTAAATTTGAAGTTAAATGGAAAAGGACCACTTTCTGAAAGTGAACTTGATACTTTATCGAAAAACATAGAATTAGTGCGTGATTCCGTTATTGCTACGACTGCTTTCGCTAGAGCAAAAGGGCTAGGAGGACATACTGGTGGCCCTTATGATATCGTGCCAGAAACATTGATTATCGATTCATTAAGAGATGGTGGCGCCAAGATACATGATGAATTTTTTGATGAGGCTGGACACCGTTCAGCTCTACAATACGTGAGAGGTGTTGTGAGGGGCAAAATGGATTCAGAAAAATTGCTCCATTATCGTGAATACGGATCTGGATTGGCTGGACATCCCGAACCCGAATTGTTAGACTGTATTGATTTTTCTACAGGAAGACTTGGGCACGCTGCAGGACATGTGAATGGGGTAGCTTTTGCAAATCCTGATTCTGCAATAATCATGTATGGATCTGATGGAGCTCAGATGGAAGGAAATAATGCTGAAGCTGCTAGATTAGCTGTAGCAAATAATCTAAACGTAAAATGGATTATTGATGATAATAATGTTACTATTGCAGGACATCCTGAAAATTACATGGCTGGTTTTGATGTAGGAAATACTTTGGAAGGTCAAGGATTCAAAGTTTTTACTTGCGATGGAGAAAATTATACTGAACTTTACGATTGTATTACTAAATCTTTAGAAATTAATGGACCTGTGGCTGTAATCTGTA
>JAKURQ010000004.1 GCA_022449785.1 Candidatus Poseidoniia archaeon | reverse complement strand
GCTTCACCATTTACTTCTAAAAGTTGGCAAGCATGTACCTCATCTTTATTCATGGATGATAATCTAGATAAAAAATCAGCCTTTTCGTTTGTATAATTATCATCATATAATCCATCACCATCTGTATCATAGAAGAATTCAGGAGGATCCCATTTTCCATTTTCATTATCATCATACCAAACTTCTGTTTCTTGACGCGTACCATCTCCTTCCGAGTCATCCTCATCTGGGGCAATCTCTGCCTCATCCCATTGACCATTTTCTTTAGCGTCATTGAAGGGTTCTCCCGGATCGTATTGACCATTTCCTTCAGAACCATCTTCATCAGGAGCTATTTCCACAGGGTCAAATTTTCGATTCTCATTTTCATCTTCCCAATACTCACCTTCACCATCGTCCCATGCTCCATTACCATTTTCATCCTCCCAGTCTAGTACGCCGTTTCCTTCAGAACCATCTTCATCAGGTGCTGTATCATTTATATGAGTGTAATTACCATCATTATCATAATCTACTTTTGCTATTCTATCTCTTCCAAAATCCTCAAAAAATTCATTGAAGGGATTAAAGTTTCCATCATTGTCTAAATCAAAAGAGAGTTTTCCATCTCTCCCAATATCATCAAACGATTCTTCAGGCGAATAAAATCCATCGTTGTTTCTATCAAAAGCTTTAATACCATCATTTCCAAAATCATCAAAAGAATCAAATTCATCCCACAAACCATTATTTTCACCGAAATCATTTGTACCTATAATTCCATCCATCCCATAATCATTAAGTGGTTCATAAGGAGTGGGTTTCTCAGTATAGGGGTCTGAGCATACTGCATAGGGTCCTTGGGCATAATTTAGGAAGACTGAAGAAAGTAGAAGTGCTACAACAATCACAAAGAAATAAAAATTCAATGATACGGGTTCATCTAATGGCCTTTCTAATGAGATTTTACCAAATAACAAAGATACTGAAACTATCAAACAAACTGCACAAGCAAAACCAAATGTTAATGGAAGCGCAAAAATAAGATTATCCAATAGACCACCATAAACTATGAACAATAGAATCTGACTAGAACCAAAAATAATCATCGGTAATGTCAAAGACGTATTTGGTATTGTTTTGTAAAGATAAAATGCTAAAGTTAAAAATATTAAATTCAGAATAAAAATCAATGAACCTGAAAGCATTGTGATATTAACAGGACATCCATATCTCTCTTCATCATCAATCTCTCCACTGTTATTACCCCTAACATCTGTGATTAAGTTATCGGTCTCCTCATCCCTATAGTCGATATACCTTTGCCTATCCCACATTTCACAATTGAATGGTTCTCCACTAGAAGGTTCAGAAGTAGGAGTTGCAGATCTATCATAACTAGGGCCATTCTGAACGTAAATTGCCTCTCCCTCTTGATTAACTTCTAAACCTCTTGGCACCGTCATTGCAGCTACCGCGAGAACGCTGAAAAAAATTAGAATAGCAACAAAGAGAGCTGCTAAGGGAGAAGCATAGGTTATTTTCCCATTTTTCTTGAAAACCCCATCCATCGCTGAAATGAATTTATCTGTAATTCCATTAAAATTACTAAGGATAGATAAATATTTATTTGAGTCCAAACCAGATTCAGAGTCATCTGAAGAAGATATTTCTGTCCCTGCTAAAGCCGCCTCAATTTCCTTTTCCTCATCTGTCATTTCTGAAGTTTCTTCAGTCTCTGATACGTCTTCTCCGGATTCATTATCATCTACCGATTCTGCCGTTTTGTCCTCTATAGATTCTTCATTAGTAGTTGGTTCTTCAGTAGTTGGTTCTTCTACAGGAGCCTCTTCAGATTCTAAGTCTGACCCACAAATAGCACATGCTACTTCATTGCCATCTTCCTCCTCATATTGGCAAACTGGACAGACTTTCATTAATTGTTTACAGAATGATGGGTTAAAATGTTATCTGAAAAAAATATATATAGGAAATGAATCAGTTTATAGCTGCAAAAAAGTAAACTTTAAATAGAAGCTCAGGCAAAAACCAATCTCCATGAAAGAAGAACTTCAGCAAATACAAGCGGTAGCCATCACTACATTTCTTCTAATTATTTTATCAGTACACAATAGTGGTGAATATGGAGAATGGTTCGAAGTTTCGGGAATGAAAGAGGAAATATTAGAACCTGGAAAACCTGAAAATGGAACTAAGACTACACAATTTGAATACAGTTATTATACAAGTCATTACACCTATTATGAGAATGGTGAAACATCCAAAGAAAATTATGCTAGTGCAAATTGTAACTCTTGTATTGAAAAATCAAAAGTTTTCCAAAATATAACTCGATTAGCCTATGCTACTGCAGTTTTAGCATTGGGTGTAGCATATATGGCTAGAGAGTCAATCAAAAATTTGCATGCTAAGAATCTGAGAAAGTCTCTTACTAATTTAAAATATTCAGCAATATTAGTGGTTATTGTTGGACTGCTTACGGCTACAATGTTCTACATGGGATGGACTGAAGCATTAGTTCGAGATGAAGCTTCAGTGAACAGTGAACTAGGAGAAGGTAAAGTCTTGGGGTGTATCACGGAAGTTCTCACATTCTACGGCGGAGATGCTTGCTTAGAATACATTAATTCTCCAAACCAAGGTGAAGCTGATTTACTTAGTGCTCGTATGAATCCAGTGAATTGGTCACCAGGTATTGGTTTCTTTGTTGTTGTATTAACTTCATTAGCAACTGGAGGAGGAACTCTTTACATCCTAGGAAGTATAGATGAAGAATGGCAAGCTATACTAAAAAAGCAGGATTTAATTGATCGCCAACAAAAAATACAAGACGGTGAGATTGAGAAAAATAAAGAGTTACTACAAGAATTTGAAGATACGGAACAAAAGCTTAAGGATGCGGAGAGAAGAATAGAAGAAGTCCGAAATGCTGCTGATGAAATAGATTATCAAGGTATTGAGGATTTAGATAATGAGTTAGACCGTTTAACTGCATTAAACCAAAGTGTAGAAACACTAAACAACTCTTTAGATAGTAAATTGAAAACTGCAAGGGTCGCTACCTCTGAAGTGGAAAAAAGAGCCAGAATGGCTGAGAAAGAACTGAATGATGACTTGGCCGCTAAAACAAATCTTGAGAAGGAGATTGATGACCTAAGAGACAAACATGAGAATGATATGAGGCTCAGTGACAGAATGACAAGAGAAATAAGTTCTCTTAGGAAAATGAGTGAAGAGGCTGAAGAAAGAGCAATTAAAGCTGAAAAGAAATTAAAGATTGAAAAACCAGACACAATCAATGCATTAGAATCGTATGATTCTGTAAAAGCAGCATATGATAAAACTGTAGAAGAAAAGAATAATCTTGAAAAAGAAATAATGGAATATGAACAACAGACACTTGAAGCAAATGAAAGAGAGAAATCTGCAGATACTGAAAGAAAAGAGGCTGCAAAAAGAAGAAAAGATTTAGATCAAGAGGTAAAACTTATGGAGAAAAACAAAAAACGACTTAACGATAAATTTACGACACTTACAACTGGCTTAGAAAAAGCTAAAAAAGACTTAGCCAATGCACGTGAAAAAGCCTCAGTAACTTTAAGTGAGTTGGATTTAGAAAGAGAAACTATAGTTGAATTACAACAAGAAACTGAGAAATACCGATCTAAAGAAGGTGAGATAGTTGAACTTACGGATTCTCTCAAAGAATTACAAGAACAAGTAAAGGAGCAAGAGGATACCAACAAGGGCATAGATGATGACCTAAAACAAGAGACAACGCGTAAAAGAAAAACTCAAAAGGAATTGGAAACTCTTGAAAATGCTTCCAAACAAGTTAGTAAGGTAATGGAAAGTCTGAAAAAACAATTTGATACTGCTAAAGATGAACTAAACATTGCAGTAGATGATCGAAATAAAGCTGAAAGATTACTAGAAGCTGAGCGAACTGAACATGAAAAACTTAAGGAAGATTTGGAATTCTTGCAGAGCACAACCATTGGTAGTGAAGAGGATACTGAAAGAAAAATAAAGGCCATGGAAATAGAGACTCCGAAGGCCAAAGAACAAGCCAGTGAAATGAAGGAAGAAGCCGACAAATTATCAGAACAAAACCAAGATTTAGAAGAAAAAATTAAGGAAGCACGCTTAGGCTCAATTGATGCGGCAGTTTCTGAGAAAGAAGAAGAAACAAAACAAGAAGGAGAAGTCGGAGCAGTTGCAGCAATAGGTTCAAGCGTAATTGTTAAGAATCTTGCAAAAGAAACGGAACATAATTTTCAACTTGTTAACCCAGATGAAGCAGACCCAAAAACAGGAAAATTACCCTTAACAAATCCTATTGCAAAAGCATTAGAAGGAAGTAAAGAGGGTGATGAAGTCAGTGTAGGTCCGAATACTTTCAAAGTTATTAAATTGAATTAAGTTTTTCCTACACCTATCTCTTCTAACCGTTTAGTTAGATACTCGCCTGCTGTAATATTAGGATACTTTGCAGAACCTCCAGTTTTTGAAATACAAGAATCAATAGGTGACAAATCTATTTCTTTGCGTGGATGAACAAAAAATGGAACCGAAAAACGTCTTTCTTTAATCTCAGGAGGATTAACAACACGGTGTGTGGTACTTCTAAACAAACCATTGGTTATGTTTTGTATCATATCTCCAGAATCAACAATTACATATTCACTACCTGTTTCGACAGATAACCATTCACCATTCCTCTGCAACAATTCTAAACCTCTTGCAGTAGAACTACAAAGTAAAGTTATCAAGTTAATATCTTCATGTGCCCCTGAACGAATACTACCTGCAGGAACGTCGGGCCCTATAGGTGGATAATGTATTATTCTTAGAATAGTGTCACTGTCCTTTGACATGGATGTAAAAAAATCTGATTTAGCACCTATGTATTCTGCACAACATTCTAGCAAAATATCACTTAATTTTTCTAAATGACTGTACATTTTTAATGAATCTTCTTTTAACTCAGGAACTTCATCAGGCCATATGTTTGGTCCAAACGGAGATTTACCTCCTACTTCTTGATTTGCAACCATATAAAATTCTTTCAAATCTGGTGAATTGCTGCCCTTGGCATGCTCCTGCCCAAAACTAGTGTAACCTCTCTGTCGTAGGATTTCAGGTTTCTCATACTTCATCTTGACATCATCAGAAAGGTTGAAGAATTTTGTGGAGGAAGTATAGACCTTGTTTAGTAAATCTTCAGATATA
Organism: Candidatus Poseidoniia archaeon; assembly: GCA_022449785.1. Classification (GTDB taxonomy): domain Archaea; phylum Thermoplasmatota; class Poseidoniia; order MGIII; family CG-Epi1; genus CG-Epi1. The sequence continues at coordinate 43,428 of JAKURQ010000004.1, read as the reverse complement.
CTGTGATTCTTGACTGCAAAAAAACCTATGTTTTCTAGTGCATTTCCTACCTCCTTAATGAATGATTTCTTCTTATGCTCTGAGAAAAAATCTTTCAAATCAACGACAGGAATACTTCCTTCAATCATAATACTCCATTAAAGTGACTAAAATATAGCCACCGCTTATGGTATAAGATGTCTCTAGACCTACCTAAGACCAGCAAGGAAATGCAAGATTGGAAATGGGATGATTATGAACCATTCTTTGAACATTTGCTAGAACAAGAAATTAATCCAGCAAATATAAATTCATGGATGAAATATTGGTCTGATTTTAGCGAATTGATCGGAGAAGTAGGTACTGATGTCTATGTCTCTACGACTGTAGATACCACTGATGAAGAAGCAAAGAAAAGATTCCATACATTCTTAGAAGATATAAGTGAAAATGCTAGCACTAAGAATCAAGCACTAAAGAAAAAATTACTTGAATCAGGTTGTACACCAGATAATTTTGACATACCGCTCCGTTCAATCAAAAGTGAAGTTGAGCTATTTTGCGAAGAAAACTTGCCTTTAATGACAAAAGACAGTAAACTTTCAAAGGAATATGATGCCATTATTGGTGCTCAGACTGTTGAATGGGAAGATAAAGAAGTCACCATTACTCAACTATCACCTGTACTTTTAGAAACAGACAGAGAAAGGCGAGAAAAGGCATGGAGACTAGCTGCTGAAAGAAGATTGAAAGATAGAGAAGGGATTAACAAAATATGGCAAAAAATACTAGAGATAAGAATTCAGATTGCAAAAAATGCAGGTTATGATAATTATAGGTCATGGAGATGGGAATATCTCAAAAGATTTGACTACACACCTGAAGATTGTCTGAATTTTCACTCGGGAATTGAAAAAGTAGTAAAACCATTTGTTAACAAGCTAATTAAAGAACGTAAAGAGCAATTAGGTTTAGATGTTCTAAAACCATGGGATTTGAGTGTTGACACATTCAATCGAGATCCTTTAACGCCCTTTGAAGATGCTGCTGAACTAGAGGAAAAATGCCACAATATTTTCAATGCCGTAGACAATGATTTAGGAAAACATTTCAGCATAATGAGAGAACAAAAATTACTTGATCTTGCGAATAGGAAAGGAAAAGCTCCTGGAGGTTATTGCACCGAATATTATTACCGCAGACTTCCTTTCATTTTTATGAATGCTGTAGGGACACACAGTGATGTACAAACTATGCTTCATGAAGGAGGGCATGCATTTCATGTATTTGAATCAGATCAACTCCCTTATTCGTCTCAGAGAGAGGTAGGTATGGAATTCGCTGAAGTAGCATCCATGTCAATGGAATTATTGGCTGCTCCTTATATTACAAAAGAACATGGTGGATTTTACAATTCTGACGATGCAAATCGTGCAAGGATAGAACATTTAGAGAAAACGATAATGTTTTGGCCTTACATGGCAGTAGTAGATGGATTCCAACATTGGGCATACACAAACCCAGAAGAGGCTATGGATCCTAAGAATTGTGATGCAGAATGGACTCGGCTTTGGAAGCGATTCCAAACTTTTGATGATTTAGATTCTAGTGAATTTGAAGATGTAATAGCAACTGGCTGGCATAACAAATTACACATATATCATGTCCCATTTTACTATGTAGAATATGGAATGGCTCAATTAGGAGCCATACAAGTTTGGGGAAATGCACTAAATAATCAGAAAGAGGCTGTAGAAAAGTATAGGTATGCACTTAGTAAAGGAGGAAATGCAACATTACCTGAATTGTTTGAATCTGCAGGAGCTAAATTTGCATTTGATGAAGATATGTTAACTTATGCGGTAAATTTGGTTGATAGCCAAATAAAGGAAATGAATCAATGAGCAAGAAAGCAGTACAAGATGAATTTGCACCAAACTCTATTTGCTTTGGGTGTGGCCCCTCTAATAAAGATGGGTTGCAAATAAAATCATACAGAACGAATGATGGATTAGAAATGGAATTTGAATGTGAAGAAAAACATCAGGCCTTTCCTGGAGTTATCAATGGAGGAGTTATTGGATCATTGATTGATTGTCATGGTAATTGGACTGCTGCAATTGCAATTATGGATAAAAATGGACTTGATGAACCTCAATGTACTGTAACTGCCCAGTATGAAGTAAAATTGAAGAGACCAACACCATTTGGCCCTAAACTAAAGATAAAAAGTAGAGTTTTGGCATTGCAAGAGGACAGAGCTGAAGTCATAATTGAATTGAAAGCTAATGGAAAAACATGTGCAACTGGCCGTGGTTTATTTATTGCTGTCAAAGAAGGGCACCCTGCATATCATCGCTGGCATTAATGAATACAGACGAATTGTGGCAGAAAGCTATAGATGAACACAATAGGGAAGATTATCATGAAGCACATGAACTTTTTGAAGATTTGTGGCTAGAATTAGATAATAGAACTGAAAAAGATACCGTGCAAACACTAGCACAAGCAGACGCATTAGCAGTACACATTGAAACAGGAAACCTGCGTGCTGCACAAAGGCTAATGAGACAATTACCCGAATTATTGCAGACTTTTCCAGATAACTACAGAAGAATTGACCTTAAAGAAATGAAAAATTGGATTAAAGATATGATTTCAGTCGTCCCTCCTTTTGGAGAAATAACTAATATAGTGGAAAAAAAACCTCCAAAATTAATTCATTGCTGATACCAGCGTATCATAATACTCTGAATTTTGTTCACATGCATCCTGCATTGGTTTGACTACTTGGAAAAGGGCTGCTGCTGTTCCATTTTTCAAATCCAATGGATGTAATGAACCTGAAAGGTAAGACTCTTCTAAGTCAGAATAAGAATTAAACTCTAAATTACCGCCAAATTTCTCAGGTCTTTCGATTACAATTTTGCCTAATGCAGGCTCAAGTAAGTGCTGCCAAATATCAAGAACTGGATTGCCTTCTCTCTCTAATGGACAATATGCCTTTGACAATTTTTTAGTTAGAACCTTTTTATTATCGTGAACTAATAATGTTCCTGATGGATTTGATTTAGACATCTTGGCATCGGTATCCATTCGCCCAGGACCTGATAAGGAACCCAAAAGTGGAGTATGCAATGCCACTGGCTTTGGAAGTTTCAACTTATCTGCCGCATCTCTTGCTAACATGTGTGCATGACGTTGATCCAGACCTCCAAGTGCTAAATCTACGTCTAGTGCATAAATATCCGTAGCCTGCATGGCAGGATAGAAAAATTTAGACATGTCTCTATCCCCATCTTTCTCATCTCTTCCCATTATTGATAACGCTCTACGCATCCTTTTGAGACTACTTGCTTTGGACACTCGAAGAACCATTTCCCAGTATCCTTCTTGTTCAACTAACTCACTTGCAGTTCTGAAATTGACGCCAGGGCAAAATACCGAAAACATTTGTCTTTGGTAATCTACACCTGCTTTCAAATTATCCCAATTTCCTCCCAATTTATCATTGATATAACCATGCCAATCTGCCAAAAGAATAATCACTTCAAATCCAGATTCCACCAAATCTCTACACTTCAACATAGGAACTAATGATCCAGCATGCAAAAGTCCAGAAGGTTCAAAACCAATATAGGCTCTAGGATTTTTTTTAGAAGAAAGTAAATTGTCTAATTCTTCCTCAGTTACGCACTCAGCGACTCCCCTCAGCACGCGGGATTTACCTGCATCCATATTTGCATGGAAACGAGGTAGTAGTTAACTGCTTTGGTTTCTCAACAACCTACCATAAAATTATTTAAATGAGGCCAGATAGCACGTTGGAGTTAAAAATGTCTGAATCTAACCCAGATGTGCTGAAAGCTGTGCGACTTCTTGTCGGAGATATCGTTAACAAAGAGAGGTACATTATGCTGCCCGCAGAACCTGGTGAGGGAGATCCCGTACTAGGAAAATTTCGTACTGTAAGTGATGCTAAACGCTTTGCAAATAGAAGCGATATTGATGATTTCTCACTATGGACAAGACTAAAAGTTGTTGGAGGAGGCGGTGGCGATTCTCTCAAAGAAGATTTCAGTGACTCTGATGATGATTTAGATGATGACTTAGGTGACCTTCTAGATGATGATGCTGACCTTCCTGATTTAGATGAGGATGCTGACCTTGATGAACTCTTATGAGTGATTCAATAAAAATACACGAAATTAGTAAACAGAAACTTAAAGGTGCTGTACTAATTGTTGGTTTCCCAAGTATTGGTTTAGTAGGAACTATAGTTGCAAATTTTCTGATAAACACACTCAAATTGGAACAAACAGGAGTCATTGATAGTTCTCGATTTCCTGCAATTTCAGTAGTGAAAGATGGCGAACCTCACAACCCTATGAGGCTCTATGCAGGAGAACAAATATGTAATGATGGAACCTGCAATCAAGTAGTTGTTTGTGTAAGTGAATTTACTCCGCCTGCTGAGATGACTAAAGACTTAGTAGAATCTTTAGTGGATTGGGCTGGAAAAAATGGATGTACCAAAGTAATTTCTGCTGAAGGTTTCAATTCTGGTCCCAAAGACGAAGGGGAAAGTAACGATATTTACGGAATTACGTCTACTGCTGGTGCAAGGAGCTGGATTGAAGAAGCTAAAGTGAAACCTTTCACTTATGGTACCGTAGGTGGAATTACAGGATCCTTACTGAATGAAGGGAAACTTAGGGGCATGAATATCCTTGGACTTTTAGCAGAGGTAAGTGAAGACAGTCCTGATGCAAGGGCTGCTGCAGGAGTAATAAAGGCAATAGATGAATTATTGCTTGCAATTGAATTAGATATAGAGCCTTTATTGAAAGAAGCTGAGAGCTTAGAACAAGAAGTTCAAGTTGTAAGAGAACAAGCACCCCCTGAAGTTTCTTCAGCAGTTCCAAGATATATTGGTTAACCTTATACCCCCTTTCAGTACAACACAATTGTGAGCCAAAGGGTAGTCGACAAAATTGATGGCATTGTCCATGACATATCCAACCTTGTTAAAAGTAAAGGTTTTCCTGAATTACCTGTAGATCGAAATCCGCCTTTTGGTGACTTTGCATTAATCTGTTTTCCAGCTGCAAAGTCTCTGAAAAGAAATCCTAATGATATTTCAGAAGAAATTGGAAAAGAAATCCAAGAAAACGATTGGATAATCTCAGCAAAGAATGAAAATGGATATTGTAATGTCAGTATTGATTGGAACAAAATTTGTGTGGATTTTATAGATGAAATAAGTAAAAGCAATTATGGTAAGGGAGATATTGAACCAAAAAACATACTAATTGAACACACCTCAGCAAACCCTACAGGGCCATTCCACATGGGTAGAGCAAGGAACCCTATTATTGGTGATAGTATTGCTCGGCTCTTAGGATATTATGGACACAATGTAAGTACTGAATATTATGTAAATGATACTGGTAGACAGGCTGCTACGCTAGCACATGGTATAGCTGAATATCGCGAAGGTGAAGAGAAAAAAATTGACCATGCCTTAGTGGAATATTATCGTAGTGCATCTGATAGTCTAAAGAATGATGAAAGTGTAAGAAATCAAATTTATGAGAAAATGGAACTTATTGAGAGTGGAAATAAAGAGGCTCTAAATGAAGTAAAAACAGCAGCAGAGAAAATGTTAGAAGGAATGAAAGTATCGCTAAGGGAATTAGGAGCTGAAGCTGATAATTACTACCATGAATCTGATTTGATTGCAACTGGCAAAGTTAATATTGTAATTGACCAGTTGAAGAAAAGTGACCTGTGTAGTGAGGAGAAAGGTGCTTATTACTTAGATTTAGAAAAAGAAAATATTGCAGGAAGAAACCAAAAATTCTTCTTTACAAGAGACAATGGCCTTAGTTTGTACACTACACGAGATATAGCATATCATATCGAAAAATTCAAAAAATATGACAGAGCGTTAAATATTCTAGGAGAAGACCATAAACTACAAAGTAAATTACTTGGAATAGCCTTAAGAGAAATAAATTGTAAAATTCCTGAGACTTTGTTCTATTCTTTTGTAAACTTGCCCGGTGGAAAAATGTCAACAAGGGCTGGAAGAGTAGTTTACTTAGACGACATAATGCAGCAAATTACTGATTTAGCTATGCAAAAGCTTGGAGAAATAGAAGATAAAGAAAAATTAGCTAAACAAATAGGGATAGGTGCGCTAAGGTATAATATATTGAAAGTGCAAGCTGAAAAAGGCTTTACCTTCAATATTGAAGAAGCTCTCAATTTACAAGGTGATTCGGCACCATTTGCAATGTACTCACATGCAAGGGCTGCCTCGATTTTGAGAAACTTTGAGAAAAAACTGCCAAAACCAGATGTAGAAAGCGAACTAGAAGAATCAGAAATAAGATTACTGAGAACATTATCAAAGTGGCCTGAAATTGTTAGGAAATCAGTTGAAAATCTGGCAATACACTATATTCCTAATTATGCACATACTCTTGCTTCTGATTTCAACCAATTCTACAGAGATTGCCCTGTATTAGGTGATCAAAATGAGGGCTTTAGAATTAATCTAGTAATGTGTTCCAAGAAAATTTTGAATGAAAACCTATCTATACTCGGTATTGAAGCACCAGAAAGAATGTGAAAATGGTGGTGAGGGAGAGATTCGAACTCCCGTGGTCACGATCTGCAGTCGTGTGCATAGCCGGGCTCTGCCACCTCACCCACTGAAATATACATTCCGTATATGTATTAATTATTGATTGCTAGAACGGAATAGTGTCCTTGAAACATCTGTAGATGATATTTTCTTCTTCATATCTTGCAATAAACTTTCATAGTGAGATATTTGTTCATTAATTCTGTCTAATTCTGAGACATCTGCATCATCTTTCTCTAAACGTTCTTGGACCTTTACTTTGCGATTTTGCCATCTTTCCAGCTCTTTTACCGCTTCCAGAATTTTTTCTTCGATTCCTTCCATTTACATAAACCTGATTGTTTCTAAATTATGAGGTACTCGAGCGTCTAATCTAACTTTACGCCTGATGTCATTTGCAAATTGTTCACACTTTTGTGCATCTCCATGATTCAATAATACTATCTTTGGTCTAGGTCTAATCGTTCGCAAATACCGCATTAATTGTCTTTTATCACTGTGACCAGAAAAACCCTCACAAGTTTCAAGATTCATATTGACTTTTACTGGGACCATACCGCCATTCTCTCTATCGTGTAAATGAATTTCATTTGCTCCTTGTTGCAACCTCTGTCCCATTGTTCCAGATGCTTGATAACCTACGAAAACCATTGTGTTGTTTGGTTCGGGTGCCCAATGACGAATATATTCCATTACTGGACCTCCATTAACCATACCTGAAGTGGCTAGAACTATAGCTGGCTCTTCCATGCCACAAATTTGTTGTCTCATTTCAACGCTTTCAACTTTATTGAAAATCTCAGATCTGAAAGGATTGTCTTGATTCTGATATATTTTATTTCGTAAATTGTTGTTCAAATATTCGGGATAAGCAGAATGTAAGGCAGTTGCTTCCCATATCATACCGTCAAGATAAACAGGAGTATCCTGTAATTTACCTTCTGAAAATGCTTTTTCTAAGACTAGCATTACTTCCTGAGAACGACCAACTGCAAAAACTGGAATTATTATCTTTCCTTTCTTTTCAACTGTCCGATTAATAATTTCAGTCAGATTCCTAGTACCCTCATCTCTTGGTGGTTGAAAATCATTATATCCGCCATATGTTGATTCCATAATTAGTGCCTCAAGGCGTGGGAAATGGTTTACTGCTCTGTCAAATAACCATGTATTCTCAAACTTAATGTCTCCTGAGAAAACTAGATTGTATAAGCCATCACCAACATGAAAGTGAGCTGCAGCGGAACCTAAAATATGTCCCGAATTATGAAATGTCAATTTCAAATCAGGAGAAACATCAGTTGTATCGCCATAATTTAGTGGAATAGTATTCCTAATTGCCTGACGAATGTGTTCTGTGTTGTATGGGACTCTTTTTCCTTCTGCATTCTGAATCTTAATAAAATCATTTTGTAGAAGGGATGATAATTCTCTTGTTGGTGGCGTACAGTATATTGGACCATCATAGCCATAAACAAATAGCATTGGAAGAAGAGCAGAATGATCTAAGTGAGCGTGTGTCAAGACCACGGCATCTATTCCTTCCAAAGGAGTGACTTCTGGTGAACTTAGGAATGGACTTGGCTCTTTTTCATTACCAGGGTTAAACCCACAATCTACCAACACTTTGCTGTCTTTTGTCATCAATAAATGGCAAGAACGGCCAACTTCTCTATATCCTCCGAGTGCTGTAACACGAACGTGTTGTTCCCCATCAATAGTATCTCTGAATACTTTCTTACCAACCTTTGTCAAAAACTTTTTACGACCTTCAGCAATTTTCTCATCTAGCATATAATTTCTGATTTCTTTAAGCGTACGTGACTCCATAGGGGCTGAACGAACAACTACAGGATTCCAACCAATCTCACGTCTCACTTTGTTTAAAACAACTCCATGTTTTCCTATAGCCCTTCCAGGATTTACAGCCTCAATAATAACATCACCATTTACTTCATCAAATTTAACATCCACAACTTCTGCATCGTCTGGTAAAATTTCCTCCAGTTTCTGTTTAGCTGATATTATTGGTTTTCTAACACTAGGGTCTGCTTTAATCACGATTCTTTTTCTGACTTTCTGTGCAAGAGTTCTAATCAAATCATTATTATCTGAAAAGATTTCAACATTTGGAGTGTACAAAACGACATTTGAAGCTTCAACCTTTACATCTGTAAAAGCTATGCTGTCTGGTATGACTTCTGTCGCGACTTTTTTTACTAATTTAATTACGTCTTCTACGGCCATTTTTGGCCTCCGGGCTTTTATTGGTCAGGTTTTAATCTGCCAAAGTAGTCTCAATTTTTTTGATTTCCTCTTCGGATACCTTTTGGAAACCTTTAGAATCAATTACACACATTGAAATTCCATCTCCTGATGCTGAATCTCTTTTCATCGCTGCAGTTAAAGCTCTAACTCCAAGCTTTTTACCCTCTGCAACAGACATATTCTCCTTAAAACGATCCTCTAAAACCCCATATACGAAAGGAGAACCTGAACCTGTAGTCTGGAATTTATCAGGTATAGAACCTCCGGCGGCGTCTAAAGAATAAACATGTGAACCTTCTGAATCTGTACCTCCCAAAAGAAGTTGAACCCAGAATGGCATATATCTTCGACCATTCATTATATTGGCCATCAATGTTGAAGCGGCTTTGAGAGACATTTGTGTGCCGTGTTTCAATTCATAAAGTTTTACTTCTGCAGATAACCACCGGGCAAGCATTTGTGCATCGCCTACTAATCCTGCAACTGTAAGGCCCATATTATCTGAAATTTTGAAAAGCTTCTGCGTAGTCTTATGACCTATAAGATTACCCATAGTAGCTCTCATCTCTGTAGCTAATACTACACCATCTTTGCAAACAAGACCCACTGTGGTCGTACCTTTTTTCAATTCTTTCTCTACCAAAAACTCCCTCCAGGAAGTAAAACGTATGTTTATCGGAGCCAAGTATATTAGATTAATGCCTATTTGAAAATGATAAACAAAAGTTAAATATCGGCCACCAATCGACACAGGAGGTTATTCAGTGTTTAAAGCCAGAATTAAAGCAGATAGTCTAAAAGAATTTATTGGAACCGTAGGGTCCCTTGTCGATGAAGCAAAGTTAAATGTTAATGAGGATGGCATACAAATTAAGGCCGTAGATCCGTCACACGTTGCCATGATTGAGACTAATTTAGTCAAATCTGCATTTGATAGCTATGAAGCAAATGCAATGGAAATGGGTTTAGATATTGACAAATTCAAGAATGTTTTGACAGTCGCTGGAAAGGAGGACATGGTTGAACTTGAAAAAGATGATGACTTAAACAGACTTGTAGTAAATATAGGAAATCTGACACGTGCAATGCCACTTCTTGATACCTCTGGAATGCCAGACCCAAAAGTCCCTTCATTGGAACTACCTGCATCTGTTAGTGTAGTAGTAGGTGAAATAGGACAAGGACTTAAAGCATCAAAATCCGTTTCGGACCACATTGCCTTGTCTACAACTAAAGACAGTTTCCGATTAGTTTGTGAAGGTGACAACCAGAATAGTGTGGATCTTTCTCTTGGGAAAGACCAATTAGAAAAATTAGATTCATCAGAAGATGCTACGTCTTTATTTTCATTAGAATATTTTGCTCTAATGGTTAATTCACTACCTGCTGATCGAATTTTACATATTAATTTAGGTAGTGATTTACCTGTAAAAATTGATGCTGATTTAGCTGTAGATGATATGTCTGGTGCTCAAGGAAACGTAAAATTCTTATTAGCACCAAGAATTGATCGAGATTAATGATGAAACATTTCCTGCATATCTCAGACTACACAACCGAAGAACTTTGGGAGATTATGGAATTAGCTAAGTCTGTTAAGAAAAAATTCCATAACCGTGAAGACTACCCTCATTTCAAGAATAAATCATTAGCAATGATTTTTGCTAAACCCTCTGCAAGAACAAGAGTCTCATTTGAAACCGGATTTGAATGGATGGGAGGACATGCACTTTTTTTGGGTCCAAACGACATAGGTATCGGAAAGCGTGAGGCCATCAAAGATATCTCGCGAGTTTTCAGTAGATACAATGACATGATTATGGCACGCCTTTTTGATCACAAACACATCATTGAACTTGCTGAACATTCATCGATACCCATAGTTAACGGATTAACTGATTATAATCATCCGTGCCAAATAATGACTGATATTTTTACCGTGTGGGAACACTTAGAAAATATTGATAATATCAAGATTGTTTACATGGGCGATGGAAACAACATTGTTCATTCTTGGTTACATTTAGCCATGAGATTTCCTTTAGAATTTGTGTGTTGTTGTCCTGAAGGTTATGAACCTGATAAGAAAACAGTGGATGATGCAAAAGCTGCTGGAATCTCAAAGATTGAAATTAGCCATAACCCTACTGAAGCTGTAAAAGATGCTGATATGATCTACACAGATGTCTGGGCTTCAATGGGGCAAAAAGAAGAAGCTGAAGAAAGAGAAAAAATATTTAGACCATTCCAGGTCAATCAAGAATTGATGAATCTTACAGGTAAAGAAACTCTGTTTATGCACTGTTTACCTGCTGAAAGAGACAGAGAAGTGACTGATGAAGTTGTAGAAGCTGACTATTCAATCGTCTTTGACCAGGCTGAAAATAGATTACACATTCAGAATGCAATTATGATAAAATTAAGTGAATAATATGGTAAGTAGTGTTGGAGTGATTGGAGCAGGACAAATGGGGGCAGGTATTGCACAAGTTTGTGCAGCTATTGGCAAAAACGTTATGCTTTGTGATATAAAACAAGAATTCTTGGATAATGGTATTGGAACTATAACTAAAAATCTTGAGAGAAGTTTGTCAAAAGAACGTATAAATCAGAATGATATGGACAACACACTTGGAAATGTAAATACCACTTTAGAACTTAATGAACTAAAAAATTGTGATATTATAATAGAAGCAATTGTTGAAAATATTGATATTAAGAAGAAACTGTTCTCTGATTTAGGTAATATTTGTGAAGATAATACAATTTTAGCCTCAAACACATCGAGTATACCTATAGGAATTTTAGCTGAAGCCAGTGGAAGGCCTGCAAAAGTAGTTGGAATGCATTTCATGAATCCTGTGCCTGTTATGAAATTGGTAGAGGTGATAAGAGCTAAGAGTACAAATGATGATACATTCAATACTACATTCAAATTAGCTGAAGATTTGAATAAAGTACCTGTCTTAGTAAATGATTTTCCAGGATTTGTAAGTAATCGAATTCTTTTGCCTATGCTAAATGAAGCAATGTTTTGTGTTATGGAAGGTGTTGCAGAACCTGAAGCAATTGATACTGTAATGAAATTAGGAATGAGTCATCCCATGGGTCCTCTAACACTAGCTGATTTTATTGGATTAGACACATGTTTAGCGATAATGGAAGTGCTACATCGAGATTTTGATGATGATAAATATAGACCCTGTCCTCTTCTAAGAAAGATGGTAGAGCAAGGTAAATTGGGCAAGAAATCAGGTGAAGGTTTCTACAAATATTAAGCGCAGATTTAATTATGTGCTGTATTTTGGTAAAGTATGTCTGATGACAAAAAATCCAAAATATCTTTGGGACTGGATGAAGCACTAGAAGACTTGAAATTTCTTGCACAAAAAGTTTCTGATATGTCGAAGGAAATTGCGCAAAAGGCTTCAGAACAGGCTGAAGGAGCTACCGATAAAGTAGGAGATCTCGTAGAAGCTACTGGAGAAGCATTAATTTCAGCTGGTGAAACGATAAAATCAACAAAGAAACGATTTGAAGATTAAAAATATGGCAAATATAATGGAAAACAAACCATTCTTGTTATTCATAGCTATTATGCAGCCAGTAATTTATTTCATTTCACTGGAGTATTTTGGTGAAGTTGTTGCCGTAGCTATTCCTTGGTCAATATTCATTTTGTATATTATCTGGCTTAAGTTATCTGGGAAAGGTATCTTCAGAAAAGAGGAAGACAAGCCGGATGAGGAAGCCTGAAGTCTTAAATTAAACTAGAGTATTCGTCTTTCATGAGCGATGATTACAAACCCGATAAACTTACTGAAGCTGCTGAAAAGGAATGGCTTGAAACTTGGATAGCTGGACCTGGTGACAAGAGATCTAAACTCCTAGAGACTGGCACTAGTGCACCAGACCTCAAACTACTCGATCACACAGGAGCTTCATGCCAACTGTCCTCACTCTGGTCTGAAGGTCCTGCACTATTGATGTTTTGGCGGCACTTTGGTTGCGGATGTGGAGTTGATCGTGCAGCAAGATTAAAAGAAGAATACTCAGACTACCTTACTGCCGGCATTAATCCTGTCATTATTGGTCAGGCTGAACCTGAAAGGGCAGCTGCATACAAGGAAGAACATAATATCGAATGTACCATTCTTTGTGATCCGGATTTCAAATCCTACAGCGCTTTTGGACTTTCAAATTTTGGTATCGAACAGATTCTTTACAGTGCTCCTGAAGAAACATGGTGCCATTCGAAAGAGGTTGGACTCGAGTTTCAAAAAGCTCGTCGCGCCATAAACCGCCCCCTTGTTGATAATCCGTGGTTATCTCCCGGAGAATTCTTAATAGATAAATCAGGTACAATCCGTGTCTCATACGCCTACCAGCATTGCGAAAATTACCCTGAGCATAGAATATTTCTAACAGCAGCCAAACTCTTCTGAATCTAGAAAATTATTGTTTCATCTCTACCTGGCCCCAATGAAACTATGCTTATTGGAATACTCAGGCTTTCAGAGATAAAATCTAAGAAATTCTTCATTTCTTTTGGAATAATACCCTTAGGAATATCTATTCCTGATGATGACCAACCTGGAAAAGTTTTGTACACTGGTTCACACTTCGCAAGATAAGACAATGATGAAGGGAAATGATTGACCTCTGAACCTTTATCATCCTTGTATGCTACACACACTTTGATTTCATCCATATCAGATAAGATATCTAATTTCATAATTGCTAAAGATGAAAAACCACATATTCGATGTGATAACTCGAGCATTACTAAATCTAACCAGCCACATCTCCTTGGACGGCCAGTAGTTGTACCAAATTCTTGGCCTTTATCTCTAATCATCTCTCCCACTTCATCTTCTAATTCGGTAGGAAATGGGCCTGAACCTACTCGTGTGAGATATGCCTTGGTAACTCCTACAACATTTGATATTTTAGAAGGTGCTATTCCAGAACCTAAAGCTGCACCAGCTGTAGTTGGACTAGAAGAGGTAACGAAAGGATATGTTCCATACTCAATATCAATATGTACTCCTTGAGCACCTTCAAGAAGAACATTATCGCCATTATCAATATGTTTGTTAACAAGTAGAGATGAATCTGTAATATATTCACCTAATTCTTTTCTCCAACTTTTACATAAAGCAAACAAACTATCAATTGTCAAATCATTTTTTGTCCCATAATGAGCTAATAAAGCCTGATTACGAGGTAAGGCTTTCTCTAACCTCTCCATAATCATATCATCATCTAAAAGATCACCCATTCTAATTCCAATTCTAGAGGCTTTATCTGAATAACAAGGACCAATACCATTCCCAGTAGTACCAATCATTGATTTCCCCTTAGAACTCTCTTCTCCTCCATCAAGAAGCTTATGATATGGCATAATTACATGAGCTCTGTCAGAAATTAATAATTGACCTCTTTCTCCCTCAAGATTGTTTAATTCTTTGAGTAACACATCTGGATTTACAACAACACCATTGCCAATTACATTAACAACATTTTTACGAAGTATTCCAGAAGGAAGAAGATGTAATTTATGTTTCTTACCATCTACTACTATCGTATGACCTGCGTTATTGCCTCCTTGTGATCTTGCCACAACTTTCGAACTGTCTGCTAAATAATCTGTAACTTTGCCCTTACCTTCATCACCCCATTGGGCGCCAATTATCGTAGTTACACTCACTCTAAAGTCCCACCAGATTTTACCACTTGTGCATAAATTGCAGGCAATAGGAACATCGCAGATATCATTGATGCAATCAAGAGAACCACGATAATAAAAACAAACCACCAAAGTGCACTGATATTAATCGCAAATGCTGCAGTCAAACCAACTAAAGTGACTGTGGTTGCTTCGGCTAATGTTTGTGCAGTCTTAGCTGTTGCATTATACACACTTGGCAAATTAACACCTCTTTCCATAACTCTCTGTGTAATATGAATTGAGAAATCAATCCCCACCCCTATTACAATTGAACCAATCATAACCGTAACTAAGCTTAGTGGTTGGCCAAGTGCAACAAATGTTAAGGGCTCTAACGAAACAACCCAAACAACTGGTAAAGTAGTGATTAAACCTATTTTCCAATTTCTTCCAAACGTTAAACTTAAAACAAAGAAAACTAAAACAATACAAATTACTAAAGTGTTGATTTGTGAACTTATTAATTGAGCGTTAACACTAGTACCTATTGCAGCTACTCCAGTTAATTCTGACATTTTTACTGGCGCATATTCATGATTATCCCTAACCTGATTCACACCAATAACTGCTGTTTCCATCCCTTTAATATCTTTAAGTGGCATATCAACATAAATTAACGTCTTAGAGAACTTACATTCTACACTGCCTGCCTCATCAGGAGAGCAATCCATAATCATACTGATAGCTTCAGGAGTTATACTATCATAAAAAACATTCAAAATAAATTTCTGTAGGTCTCGCCCAACAAGTGGATTATCTGCAATTTGATCTTCATGCAGGACCTCCCAAAAAGACCTCTCAACACCTTCTTCCAGGCCAACTAAATCCAATAAATTATCTAAAGTTGTGGATTGATTACTTGAAAACTTAACTGCCTTCATAACTTCTGTTAGAGAAATTGCTGTGACATCCTCGACATCGTTCAAACCTTCTCTATTTCCATCTTGAGAACCCGCAACCAAGAAATCAACTTGATCTAAATGATCAACTGCATTGTCATCTAATTCATCATAATCATTCTGGAAATCACCTCTAGCAATCATCATACCAAAAGCCCCCGCATTAAATTCAGTAGAATATTTCACAATTCCTTCTAGAGTTGGTTCATCATCTGGAACCATATCTAGATAATCAATGTTTGTTTCGAGGAGAGGTAAGACTCCAACCGACAAAAGAGTTGTAGCTAACAAAATAGCCAAAATTGGTTTGTTGTGTTCGGTAACAGTTTGTGCTAATTTATGCCATTCACCCTCTTCTTTCCTATAATTATATTCTGTTAAAACTGCAATAGCCGGAGACATAATAAATGTACATAAAAGACATATCAATATCCCAAGAGTCAAACTCAGACCTACTGTAAAAACAGGACCCAGATTAGTATACATCAAACTACCAAATCCAATCATTGTAGTCATAGCAGATAATGCAATTGCTCTACCTGTTGTTGAAAGGGCCTTCATCATTTTTATTTGAGCATTTTCTCCTTCTTCCTCAGTAAAACGATTCGATAAGTGAAGCCCGTAGGCCACCCCCAGAGCCATCAATATCGGCCCTAAAGCAATAATTGTGGGAGTCGCTTCAATTTGAAACCAACCAATAAAACCGTATGTTATGAAAATAGAATACAAAGTAGGAATACCTGAAATCATAACTGCTCTTATTCTCTTTTGAATCAAAAAGATAGCTATTGAACAGAGGACTACACCAATTGGAAAAACTCTCCAAAATTCTGAAAATGAACGCTCTGTGATAGCTTGAGTTACAGGTACTGGACCTGTAAGCATCATACGGCTATAAGTCTGGCCATCTGGGCGGCCCAAACCATTACCTCTATCATTCATTGTGAAATCAACTTCGTCAATGATAATTGGTGGGGGTACATCGCTAGTAATACCAAACAAAATTACAGCCGTATCCCAAACGCCATCGCCATTTGTATCTCTAATTACTTTTTCCAAAACTGCCGGAGGCAAGTCTTGAACAATACTATCAATGTCTGATTGACTAGGTATCTCATAATGATTCAATTGTCCAGATTCTACTGCACTATCCTTTGCTATAGCTGCTGCTTGCCCCAATAACTCTGCTAAACCACTTGATGCGCCATCTGTACTAGCTGCAGCCCATTCGTCAGAATTTGTTATAAGTGCGTCATAAACCCTACTATTCGTACTGTGTAATTCCTTAATCAATGTAGAAATGCTAAAAGACCAGACAACATTATCGTACACTCCTCCATCTGAGGGGACAATACCTGCTCCACCCTCTTCTGTTTGACCTTGTGGATCAACGGTACGTTCAATATAGTCCATTTCAAGCAAAACTTGTCTACTAGTAATGTTAGCCTTATTCGACATATCATATACATTTTCAGTCTCAACATATATGACAATTATATCAGTTGACCAGTCTTCTCTAACTTCTAAAAGTAGTTCTTCCTCTACAGAACCCTTGGGAAGATAAACTTCCATAGCTCCGTTGATATTTGTCTTGCCTATACCTATGAGCATCAGTAGCATGATGGCAGTCATAATCCCAATGGTAATCGGAGGATAATCTGTTGTAATTCTCACAAAACTGCGAGCTATTGGACTAATCTCAACTTCAGGTATTTCTTTTTCAGGAAGTGGTGATTTTTTCTTAGATTTTTTAACTTTATGAATTTGCTCAGATTTTTTAGCTTGAGCGGCTTTAGACTTCTTGGTTACTTTCTCCTCGACAATCTCGCCTCCAAGTGCACTACTAATGAGCTCTTGTTGCTCTTTGGCTCTCCTATCAAAGAAACGATCGATACGACCTCTTATGCCTGAATCTTCGTCATCTGATGACACAGTATATGGCGTTACTAAAGAGGGATAATAAAGGGGTTCCTACCTATATCATACTTTAAAATAGTGCATGATTATCGATAAGGACCATGAAACGGAGATTAGGGATTATTGCAATTTTTATGGCAGTCTTAGGTGCCATGATTTTAGTCAATGACAACGCCATTTCTGAAGCTGATCCCTACATAGATGAAATTCTATATTCTGCAGACAGCACTGAAAGTAAAATACTAGTTCAGAGCGGTAGAGACAACGCAACATACTATAGGTACTTGATTTTAGATGATTATTCTGAAGCTCCTGATAACTGGTTTGAATCTAATTTCAATGATTCAGGATGGTTGCTGAGTGCCGCTCCGTTTGGTGATAGATCCTCTGATGGTGTCGATCCAAATACTGATTGGGATACTTCTGGTAGTTCTCCTTATAATGATGATATTATACTAATAAGACACAAATTCCAAGTTTCCGGAATCGTGACCTCTGCTGAAATTGATGTAGCCGTTGCAAATTTTTGTACACCTTACTTAAATGGGAATATGATTTATGATGAGCGAGGAGGGAATAGTCGAGCACAGGAATATTGGAATGACGATGCTGGAGGAACAATAACTCCTTCTACATTCACTCAAGGTGAGAATGTACTTGCTGTATATGCTCGTGATTATGTTGGAGGATGGGGTAGTAGCAATAGACAATGGATTGATTTACAAATAAGAGCGCAAGTATTCGAACCTACAAATGAATCTGTAATATTTGGGGACACTGTTTTAGTTGGAATAACTGGAGGAAATAAGGGAGATACAGAGGTAAATGAATTTAACCTAAATATTACTTCAAATGACACATTAATCAAGAATATTTTTTATGATACTATACCTGCAGATGGTTATGGATTTTCTTGGCTAGAATGGACACCTGCTGAAATTGGACTTAATCATTTAAATGTCAAAGTGACATGTAATTGTAGTGATTCAAACTTAAGCAATAACGAATATACACTAAATTTGACTACAGTCGTCTACTCTTTAGAATCTACAATTAACAATGATATTCTCATTGTAAATCAAAGTAGATCTCTGACCAAAATAATACAAGTACAGAATACTGGTGATTTAGTTGATAATGTAACTCTTTCAGCCGATGAGAACCTATTTAACAATTGGAATGTCATGTTTACACCCAATAATTTCCTTATAGAACCAAATGAAACTAAAATGGTGATTGTAACGGCAACTTTACCAGATTCTTTCGAGGATGGATATTACAATTTATCTATAACAACTGAAAGTCAATACAATTTTGTAACTACAACAACACTACTACAAAGAGGTTCATACGGGGCAGTAGACTGGAGATGGATTAATTCTACTACTCATGATGAATTGTACGACAATATTAATTGGACTAAATTAAGCTTCAATGATACAAATTGGAAAAATGGTAGTACTCCCTTCGGTGACTCCGACGTTGATGGAATAGACTACAACACTTTCTGGGAAGGTGATAACTATGCCTATTTCCGCCATATTGTTGATATCCCTGACATTAGTCTATATGAGGGTGGATTCATGAGCATAAATGTAGCCACAAATAACTACGGTGACTATTACATCAATGGAGCCTATGTTTTTGGAGATATGGACATAGGCGATGGCCATGGTGCTGATTACTGGAACGATGAATTCCAAATTTACTTGAATTACCTAAATCAAGGTCCTAACATTATTGCAAGTGTTGTTTCCAATCCACAAAACACTCAATGGTTTGACCAGGAGATAATTATAACATTCCCACAAGCAAACCTATGGGGATACAAAACCCAAACTATTGACATACCAATCTACTTAGACGCTACTGCGCCAACATCTAGAGTTCTGGAGGAAGGATTCTACCGTAATAGTTCTACTTTTGAAGTTAAATGGAGAAGTATTTCTGATTTCGAAGATTTGGAAGGATATTATATCTATTACTTAGAAAAAGATGGAAATATTTTAGGAGATTGGACTCTTCTAGGATTCTATGAACAAGAAACTGTAAACTTTACTGGTAATGCAGGGTTAACATATCGGTTTAAATCTATTGCAGTAGACACAAATGGAAATATAGAAAATAAAGGAACATACGATACTGAAATGAGAATTGATTTAGAACTACCAAAATCAACACTTTGGATTGTTGAAGGTGATTTGGAATTTACAAATCTTGACGGGGTGACTATTCAGTGGAAAGCAAATGACACTGCAGACATCCAAGCATATTTAATCGAATATCGGATTGTTGGCAACCAAACTTGGAACGATTTTGGTTCATTTACGGCACCTGGTGAATATTGGTTTTCACCTGCTGATGATGCTCAATTTGAGATTCGCTCACGCACTATAGATTTTGCTGGAAACAAAGAAGTAAAAGACACAGATGTAATTATAACATTTGATAGATTGAAACCTGATTTAATGTTGACTCCTATAAACGAATTAACAGGATCAAATGAATTAATTGTCACAGTCAAAATGCAGAGTGAAAATTTAAGCCAAATTAGCTTAGAATACGCTCGATTATTAGAAAATAGTGAAGATATTCTAGAATGGATACCTATAGAATCTGAATGGAATGATGATGAAATTCTAATTGGACCTTTAATTGACGGATATACCTACTATTTCAGAGCAAATCCGGTTGACTTGGCTGGAAATGATTATTCGAGAGAACCATACCAATATACTGTATTTATTGATACAAATACTACTGAAAAGATTGAACTACCTGTCACACCTCTTAAACCAATAATGATTGGAAAACTGCGTAACATGGAAATAACAGTTGATGAGAATGGAGATGGAATCTTTGAGAAGAATTTAGAAGAATATACTGGAATGGACTTAACTGCTATGAAGGCTAACCAATATTGGATAGACTATGCAGAAGCAGAGGTGATATTTGGTGATGGAGAGGATGGTTACAAACCTCCTATGAATTCATCTATAAATTTAATTTTCAAAAGTTTTGATTTGACTACTACTATTGATATTACACCTCCGAATCCTGTTGAAGAGGTTGATTTTACAATAGAAGATCGAAATAATGTTACAATTACTTGGGAACGACCTGAGGGTGCAGTAGGTTTTGTAGTGGAAAGTAAAGATAATTTCAGCATGCCTTGGGAAGTTCTTCAAAATATAGATTATACTAATCCGAATTCCCTAAGTTACAAAGTGACAAATTTAAGCGCTGGATTTCATTATTATCGTATTGTCTCTGTTGACAGAATGGGTTATACTAATCCAAATATGAAGGATGAGCACATACGTGTTATTATTGAAGCTGAAGTAAATAACGTCATTGAAGCTGAACCAAAAGAATCAAACGACATATATGTCTATGGAATCGTAGCAGTTATACTAGGATCAATTGCAATCTTTGGAGCATCTCGACTGATTAGAGGAAAGAATGACGCAGAGGTGGAAGGGCCAATTTTAATTCCAGTAGACGACTATGATAGTGACCAGCCTGAAATAGTTTCTGAAGAAAAAACAGAAACATTCAGTGTAGTTGCTGGGAGCCAATTTTCTAGACAATTGATGTTCATTTGTGAAAAAGGATGTATGAAGGAGTTCGAAGTACTAGATGAGGACAAGGAAGTAATGTGCCCACATTGCGGTACGCTCGGAGATTCTCCTCTTTAATCAAGCAACTACCTTTAAGGAATACTCGCTTAACCATTTATGACTTCGAGTTCAGAAGTGCCTGGCTTTTACAAAAAAAAACCATCTGAAAGGTTAGAATACGTTAAAAAATTTGCCAACCTTTCTGAGGAGGAAACTAATGCAATTGGCGGCTACGGTGCGCTAGGTGAAGAAACGGCAAACAGAATGATTGAGAATGTTGTTGGAACTTTCCCGTTACCATTAGGTATTGCTGCAAATTTTATGGTTAATAAGAAAGAATATATGGTTCCAATGGCTGTTGAAGAACCCTCAGTCGTGGCTGCAGCGACACACATGGCCAAAGGAACTAGGAAAACTGGAGGTATTAGTGCTGATTCAGATGATCCTATTATGATTGGGCAGATACAGTTAGTAAACTTAGATGACCCATTTAAGGCCAAAGAACAAATCATTGAAAAAAAGGAAGAACTTGTTAAATTAGCAAATGAACAAGATCCTATTCTTGTGAAGTTTGGAGGAGGGTGCAAGGGTATAGAAGTTAGAGTTCTAGATTCAGACACCGGTCCGATGGTAATAACTCATCTCTTAGTAGATTGTCGTGACGCAATGGGAGCTAATGCTGTGAATACTATGGCTGAGGCTGTAGCTCCAAGATTAGAAACTATAACTGGAGGAAGAGTATACCTTCGAATTATCTCAAATCTTGCAATTTATAGAAAAACCAGAGCAACGGCCGTTTGGCCTGCTGAATTCCTTGGTGGAGAAGAGGTGGTTGATGGAATCATCGAGGCTTTTGCATTTGCGTGTGCAGACCCTTTCAGAGTTGCTACACACAATAAAGGAATAATGAATGGAATAGATCCTGTTGTGATAGCTACTGGAAATGATTGGCGAGCTATCGAATCTGGAGCGCACACTTATGGACAATGGAAGGAAGGGCATGATTCGTTTACTAATTGGAAGAAAACGGAAAATGGTGATTTAGAGGGAACAATAGAAATTCCAATGGCTGTAGGGTTAGTTGGTGGTGCAACAGCAACACACCCTACTGCAAAAGCTTGTGTCAAAATATTAGATGTTAAGATTCCAGGAGGTGCTGCTGAATTGTCACAGGTGATTTGTGCTGTAGGATTATGTCAAAATCTAGGTGCATTGAGGGCTTTAGCTTCTGAAGGCATTCAGAGAGGACATATGGGGCTACATGCTAGGAATTTAGCAGTGCAAGCTGGTGCAAAGGGTGGAGAAATTGATAAAGTAGCTGAGATGCTCAAGAGGTCTGGTACTGTTCGAGCTGATGTGGCTGAAAAATTCTTATCCGAAATACGAGAATAGTAAATGACTATATTATCAGATGAAGCTATACTATCTGCACTAGATGTAGGAGAAATAGAGATAGATCCATTCAATTCGGATAACCTCACTCCAAATGGATATGACTTAACGATAAAAGAAATCGAAATACCGAATGGACCTAAAGCAAATGAAGGTGGATTGATTATTCCTGCTGGTAAAAGATTTGCAGTATCTACAAAAGAAAGGATTGCATGTGGTCCAAATGTGTGTGCACAACTGTGGTTGAGAACTAGTTGGGCAAGAAAGGGTATTGCATGTAGTTTTGGAAAAATTGACTCAGGATTTAACGGGACTCTTACACTTTTAGGATTTAACTCTGGTGATGAAGATGTAAAACTGAGCACAGGGGAAACTTTTGCACAAATGGTTTTTGAAATGATGACTGGACCTGCTGCATCATTGTATTCCGAAAGAAGTGGGAATTATCAGAATCAAAGAGGTGTCACTTGGTCGAGAAAATAAGGTCAACTAATTCAATAAAACCATTTGCTCCATCTGAATCTGTAATGTATGTGGGTAAATTTTCCATTATATCTCTATAATTTAGAACTGAACTAACTCCTACAGATAGTGGAAAACAACCAAACATGGGTGAATCATTTGGAGAATCTCCAATATACATACAGTCCTCTTTGGTCAAACCATAATTATCTAAAACATTGAGAGCCATATTTTCTTTATTATAGTCTCCAAACCAAATATTTACATGAATATTTGATATAGCAGCTTTAGCACCTTCTGCTTCACAAAATTTCACTATATCTATGGCAACTTCCCTTGAAACTGTTGCCTCTTCAGCTATGTCTACTGCGAGATCCCAGTGCCTAAATGATTGGTCGGAGGCCAATTTAAGATATGGATGCTTTTTCAATAATTTTCCAAACAATATATTTAGCTTTTTTTGATAATCTGAGAGTAAATCCATATCATGAAAAGTTTGCCTTAGAACCTCACTGCCTATTTTTGAATAAACAAATGCTCCATTTTCTCCAACCACTGCATTAATTGGCCACCAGCGAGCCATTAAATCACACCAACCTGCAGGTCTACCAGTTACAGCTATAGTTTTTATTCCAGACTTATGAAGATTTTCAAGGCCCTTGTATGCTTTACTTCCAATAAAACCACTGCTCACAAAGGTGCCATCCAAATCAAATAGTAATGCCTTAACTCTTGTAACATTTTCTAAAGGCATATCTGACAAGGATTTCATGAGCTGTCAGAAAAACCTACTTTTAAATATACTTCGTCAATTTATGTAGTCCGAATACGAGGTAAAGATGCCATCCCTGTACGGAGCCGTCAAAAGCAAAACTGGAGAAGTACTTCAAGAAAGCATGGATTACTGTAAAGGAGCTCTCCAATCTGTATCTCGTTCATTTGCCCTTACTATCCCTCTAGTAGAAGAGAACATTTTGGCACCAATTATGGTTGGTTATTTAGAGGCCAGAATTTTAGATACTTTTGAGGATGATATCGGGAGGAGAGAAATTAGTTTAGAGGAAAGAATTCACTCAATGAATTTATTGATGGAAGTTTTAGAAAGTCCAAGTAGTGCATCTGCAAAAGAAAAAGCTAAGGAATTAGTTGATTCAGCTGATGAAATGGTGGCTAATCCTCAATATAGGGACTTAGTAAAGAATATGGAAAGAGTACTAGCTGTGCATGACAGTTTTGATGATAAAACAAAGGAATGCATGGTTCGATGGTTAAAGGAAATGAATTTTGGAATGCAAAAATTCTTGAAACAAGAAGTTTATTCTTTTGAGGACTTGAATGAATACTGTTACTACGTTGCTGGAACTCCATCTGGATTTTTGACAGAATTGATTAGAACTAGATCTAAGGATATTTCTGATGAAAATTCACAAATTTTATTGGATAATGAAAGAGACTTTGGCCTATTCCTGCAAAAAGTAAACATAATTAGAGATTTTAGAGAGGATATACTAGACAATGAGAAAATATTCTGGCCTGGTTTCTTATTTGAAAAATATGAATTAAAACCTTCTGAGCTTTTACTACAAGAAAATGAGGATAAAACTATGGAAATATTGGAAGCAATGCTTGACAATGCATGCCAACACATTGAACCTGTAAAAGCTTATCTAAATGCAATACCAGATGAATATGCTGGTTTTAGAGCTGGGGCTGCTGTGAACTTTGCTATGGGTGTTGGTACGCTTGAAACTATGAGAAACAACAATGAAGTTTTCTATGGTGAGAGACCTGTTAAGATTACACATGAAGCAAGAGACAATATCTTATCTGATCCTTTAGGATTTGTTTCCAACTGAACTTTAATATTGGTTTACTAATTGGATAACTATGAAAACGCTTTACATTGCAATAGGATTTTTACTCGTAAGCGTTTTATTAACACAAACTAGTGAAGCAGCACCTTCAACAGGAACTATTCAAGTTGCTTTTATTCTTTCTGAGTTTGAGGATCAAGCTTACCAAGATGATCATGATCAAGATTATTTCGAGGATTTAGCATTTGGTGATACTAATTCTATGTGGGATTATTTTGATGAAGTTTCAAGAAGTCAACTGGATGTTCAGGGAACTGTTTATGGGCCATATACGCTAGATGGTGATGCTGCAGATTATGGAACTGAAAATACTAACTTTGTAAGAGATAGTGTAGAAATTGCAGATGATGATATTGATTTTAGAGATTATGATGCTGTAGTAGTTGTTCATTCAGGACCTGGTGAAGAATCAAGTGGTAATAGTGATGATATTTGGTCGGTTCACTGGCCAAGTATTAGTATATCAACTGATGATGATGGATATGTAATTAGAAAAATTTCCCAAGTTCCTGAATATGAAACTATAGTTGGAGAAAATAATCCACTAGGTGTGTGGTGTCATGAATTTGGGCATGAAATAGGATTGCCAGATTTATATGATACTGATGGCTCATCTGCTGGAATTGGAGATTGGGGTGTCATGGCCTCAGGATCATGGGGGAATAATGGTGAAACACCTACTTACCTAAGCGCTTGGTCTAGGTATGAACTTGGATGGGTGGAACCCATAGTAATCACTGATGATGTCAATAATTTAGTGTTAAAGCCTATTGAAACTGATGGTGATGTTTATCTTTTGCCTATCCCTGGTAATTGGTCAAATTCAAAACAATACTACTTGTTAGAAAATCGCCAGAAAATAAATTATGACGCCTATTTACCTGGTGAAGGATTGTTAATATGGCATATTGATGAAGAAATTATAGATTCTAAGTGGAATTCAAACAGTGTGAACAATGATGAAGAACACAAGGGTGTTGATTTAGAGGAGGCTGATGGGGAAGATGATCTTGATTCTAAAACTAATTATGGAGATAGTGATGATCCTTATAATTCTGGATCATTTACAAAAGACACTTATCCCAATTCACTAGCATATAACGGAACTGAATCTGGCTGGAAAATAGAGAATATAGAAACAGATGGAGATAACATAATCATTGATATCAGTTTCTTGTCAAAACCACATGCTGTGGCTGATGCTGATGAGGCAGTTATAGCAGAGGGGCTAGAATTACAATTTTATGGTAATGAATCGTGGGATGAAGATGGAACCATTGTAAGTTATACGTGGGACTTTGGTGATGGAGAATTCGCCTATATTGATAATCCAACACATACTTTCACTCAGAATGGTACATATGAAGTTAAATTGACTGTGTGTGACAATAATGACCTATGTGACTCAATGATACTAAGTATATTTGTCAATAAACCACCAATTGCGGTAGTTGAAATCTCTAAATTAACGATAATGTTGGGAGAAATAATAACATTTGATGCATCTGACTCATACGATATAGATGGTGATGTGGAATTCTATTATTGGAACTTCGATGACGGTTACACTTCAAACCAAGCGTTGGCTGAACATGAATACAAAAATTCAGGGATCTACAATGTTTCCTTGAAGATAATAGATGATTTAAATGATATTACTACTGTGTATTACTCAATAGAAGTCATAAATAAATTACCAATAGTTAACTTTGAAGTTAATCCTGATACAGGAGATACATTAGTATCATTTCAATTCAGTGATTTATCGTACGATGATGATGGTGATATTGAACAGTGGAATTGGGACTTTGGTGATGGAACAAACTCTGATTCCCAAAATCCTGAGCATCAATTTGATTTACCGGGGACATATGCAGTTACACTATCAGTAACTGACGATCAAAATGGTGTAAATTCAACTACAATTGAGATTGAAATAGATAATGCGCCACCAAGCCCAGCAATACGAATCCCTGATGGTATAAATTTAGGCAATAATGAATGGAAAGTCCCTAAAGATAGAGCCATCATTATTGATGGAAGTACAACTTTTGACAATGAAGGAGATAACTTAGAATTCTTTTGGACTATAAATGAAGAAAGTTTAACTGGAGAAAATATAGAATTTATTTTTACAGAACAAACAACTGTAGAGTTGAGAGTATTGGACAGCAGGGGTGGAGAAAACACTGAAATATTCACTATTATTACTGAAAATGTACCTTCTTTGACTATTAGCGACTGGGAAGAATATATCAACTTAGCAATAGGAGATAGTGTAAAGCTTCAAACTATCTCTGAAAACGGAGAATTCAATTTTTATATGTGGAATATTGAGAAATTAGAAATAGAAAACACCTATTTATTTCTCAATTACACAGGTACTGAGGATTCACTAGAGATTGATTGGAATGAATGGTTGCAAGGTGAATACCTCCTCAAAGTATCCGGAAGAGATACTGAAACAAATCTATGGGCTGAAAATTTCTCAATGAAAATATTTGTCTATGATAATCCATATGCACATTTTGAATTTGATCAAGGTATTAATGAGGGGGAATGGCTTACTTTTGATGCTTCCAAATCAAATGGATTTTGGAACGGATCTGAATCAATTGGTGAAAAAGGACTTGAATTGAGCTACATATGGGCTCTGGATGGCAATGAACTTGCAGGAACTGATGAAATAATTACCACCCTTATTGAAACTGGAGGGGATCACATCATCAAACTCACAGTTTTACAAGAACCTGTTGGTACTAGTTATTATGAGATGGAATTTTATGCAGACTACAAACCATGGGGAATAATGAGTACATTCCCTGAAAAACCAAGATATGGTGAAGACTTTGAATTGTACCTAAATGCTTATGACGAAGAAAGTGAGGCTGTTATTGATTCATTGAAGATAACTGCCTATGATTTCGAGGGGAATGAAATGGCTGTCTTGTTATATAATGACCAAGGAGCAAATTTCAATGTCATCTTTGAAGTTGAATATACGGGAACAATGGTACTAGAATATCAACTAACTGATGAAATGGGCAATTATAGAACCAATATTAGTACTGTTGAAGTCTTGGGATGGGTTGATATTTATGTGGATTCAATAGAAGTTAAAGGCACAAAGGAAACTGGTAAAACACAGACCATAGAATTCGTTCTCAAGAATTATAACGAAACCTATCAAACTAGTATATACAATGGACAAGAGGCAATAGGTACTGTAGACTTATTGATTGAGGGGGAAGTCGTGAAAACTTGGTCATACGAAATAAAGCCAACAGAATCTCAAATGTTCAGTTATGAATGGGTAAGTATCACCGGAATAAGAGAATTTGAGGTTGTAGCATATGTTCCTGAAGGAGAAGTAATTGTAGAAAATAACAATCTGACAACTACAGCAACATTCAAATCTGAAAGAAAAACCGGTATTTTGCCAGCTCCAAGTATTCCTATAGTTATTTTTGTGATTGCCGCTATTGCAAGTATGGTGCGTCGGAAGCCTAATTAACCACAACTAAATGTTCAAACATGGCATCTAGCCCACCTCAAATGAGAAGAATACCTACAGAGCAATTTTTTGATTTAAGAAATTGGAGTGCTGATAATGCAGAAGATTATGGCGGCAAAGCATCTATGGTAGTTCACACAATGCTACTTAGTAAACCTGAACAAGTTAATCAGATAACTACTGAATTACATGATGGTAATATCATAATGATTGATTTTACGCCTTTGACATCTGATCAAGAAACACTTCACAAAATTTTGGCAGAACTAGAAAGAGCTGTAGCAGATATTGATGGTGATTTAGTGGGCGTTAGCCAAAAATGGATTGTAGCAACTCCAAAAAGTGTCCGCGTTTCAAGAAAGAAATTGAGTCTTTAACTGGAAATGAAAATTGCAGTCTTAGGGGGAGGTATGGTTGGCTCTCTAATTGCAACAGAATTATCAAACGATTATGATGTAACTGTCTTTGATAATTCTCATTTGGATCTGCGCAATGTCAAGACAGTCATTAGGGACGTGACTCAAGAAGAATTTCGGAAAGAAATCACTGACTACAATATTGCAATTAACTGCTTGCCAGGATTTATGGGATTTAATATGCTAAAGACACTTGTTAGTCTTAATGTGCCATGTGTAGATATCTCATTTATGCCAGAAGATTGCCTTGTCCTAGCGAAAAAGGCAGAAAATGGAAAATGCACTGTGGTTCCTGATGCAGGAGTTGCTCCTGGTTTAAGCAATTTGATTGTTGGTAACATAATATCAAAAAATAAGGTTAAAAACGTTAAGATAATGGTAGGTGGTTTACCGAAGAAAAAGAACCCACCCTGGAACTATCGTGCTCCTTTCTCACCAATAGATGTTATTGAGGAATATACTAGGCCTGCAAGGATAAAAAATAACAATGAAGTTGTTGTAAAAGAAGCCTTATCTGATATTCAAAGTTTTGAGGTTGAAGGAATAGGAGAATTAGAAGCCTTTTTGACAGATGGATTAAGAACTTTATTAAATTCAAACAAAAAGATTTCCCAAGTTCCAAATTTTAGTGAATATACCATCAGGTATCCAGGACATGCAGATTTAGTTAGAAAATTAATAGAAAATGGCGACTTCTCAGAAGAAAAAAGAGAAGAGACATGTCAAGAATTATTTGAACATTGGAAATTGACTGATGAAGACGAATTTACATTTATGCTTATTGTAGCAACAATTGAGGATGGAAAAGAAATAAGTTATACAGTTTATGATGAAAGGACAGATGGTTGGAGCAGTATGTCAAGAACAACAGGATTAACTGCCTGTGCATTTACAGAACTTTTAATTTCTAAAAATATGCTTACCAAAGGGATGCAATGTCCAGAAGTATTAGGAATGAATGAAGAGAACTACAATTTTGTTATTGAATATCTAATTGAGAGAGGAATTGTAATAAAATCTCATTGATATTTTTTCCAGCCTACTAACAAGGCAATTAAAGATACAAATGCTCCCATTTGAAATACTCTCTGGTAATCAAAGTGTAGAAGTAATTCTCCAACTAGAATACTTCCAAGACCACTTCCTAAAAGACTAAATGAAGAAAGTAAACCCATGGCCCTAGCCCTTAATTGATATGGAACTGTATCTGCAACTATTGAACGGGCGCCAAGAAAGAAAGTCATGTATATTGGTAAAACAAAAACTATGCCAACAATATATACATTTTCAGTAATTGAATAAGTAACCATAGATAGTAGAACCAGACTGCAAGCAATTCTGATTGCCAACTCTCTAGGATACTTGTCTACCAATCTACCTGCATATGGTGCAACTATAGCATGAATGATTCCACTAAATAGAACTATTATGCCCATCCCAAAACTAGAACCTGCAATATCAGTTAGGTAAACTGGAGAAAAACTTAGGAAAAACATATAGCCCATAAAGAGAACAAAAGTAGTTACAAAAAGTCGTGATAATTTCCAAAAATATGATGAAAAGTCTAGGTCTTCATTCTCTCGTGGAACAGAGCGCTCCGTCACGCTCATATAACCAACAACTGCAAAAATTCCAATTGCTGCTGTTAAAAAGAATGAAAGAATAACAGAAGGTGTAGCTAAGCCATAGTCTGTTGATAATACTAATACTCCTCCAAAAAAAGCGCCAGCACCCCAACCAAAACCTAATGCTGATTCTAATCTGCCCATTAGTGTTGCACGTGCTTTTGGGTCAAGTTCAGAAAATAAAGTTGCAATCTGAACCATTCCTCCTAAAAAAAAGGATTGAATGGTCCTC
Source organism: Candidatus Poseidoniia archaeon (assembly GCA_022449785.1). Classification (GTDB taxonomy): domain Archaea; phylum Thermoplasmatota; class Poseidoniia; order MGIII; family CG-Epi1; genus CG-Epi1. The sequence continues at coordinate 12,847 of JAKURQ010000004.1, read as the reverse complement.
ACAATAACCAGATTAATAGGACCTAGCCAAGGTAATGGAAGATATAAAATTGCTGATATTATAGCACATAATACAACAACTTCTCTTCTATTTTGCCATCGATCAGCAACTATTCCCCAAAAAGTCGAGCCTGCAACTAAAGCCAGATTTGGTAAACCAACTACTAAGCCTAGAGTTCTAAAATCACCTAAAGCATTGGCCTGTAATCTAACGATAGTGAATGCAAGACCTTGAGTTATATTGTAACATAGAGCTCCAAACAAGGCAAGCGTTATTTTGTTCTGCACACAGTCCTAAAGAACTTACTATTTAGAGAGGTACTGCATCTTTTAGACTGCCCAGCTATAGACATTAGAGCATAGATGAAAAAAGAAATGGTTATTGTGAAATTTGGAGGTTCCCTAATTACAGACAAATCAAGTGATAAACCCAAAATAAATCGTTTGCATTTAGAGGCAATTGGTAAAATTCTAAACCAAAAGAACTACGATTTAATTGTCGTGCACGGTGCTGGGTCATTTGGACATCCTATTGCTAAGAAATTTGGTATTGCTACAGGTTTAGATGGAAGTCATGGGCAGGAAAAAGCTATAAAGGAAACACGAGAACAAGTACAAGAATTAAATAATATTTTGTGCAATTACATGAATGCGGAAGGAATAAGCACAGCTTCAATAGCACCTTCGTCAACAATGACCACCAATGGTCCCAAAGAAATTATAGATTTCCCATTTGAATTGTTTGACAGAGCACTCAAAGAAAATAAGATACCTGTAACCTTTGGAGATGTAACTCAAGATGAAAAACAGGGAATAAGTATACTAAGTGGTGATATTTTGATGATGGAATTGACAAAATACTATGAACCATTGTACTCGATTTTTGTTATGGATCATCCCGGAGTTTATGATGGTGACCCAAATAATCCTGACTCTAAAATCAAATCTATTATTAACATTGAAACCATAAAGAATCTCAACAGTAATCAAAAAGGGGCTGACGTCACTGGAGGACTAGTTGGCAAGATTGAATGTGCCGTTGAAATGGCAAATTATAGCGAAACTTGGATAACTAATTTAGACTTATTGAAAGGATTCTTTGATAAAAAACCTCTAGGTAGTAAGGTGGTACTCTGAAGGATCCTGGGAATGGAGACTTAGCTAAACTTTTCCTTTCTTTAATTGGAAATAAATATACTATTGAAGAAGCAAAAGAAAGATCTGGCTTAGAAATCGAAGAAATAGCTGAACTAATTTCGATACCTGGTTCAGACGCTTTTTTTCATAGAGATTCAGATGAAGAACTGAAAATCTATTGTAATTACGAATGGATCTCAGAAAATATAGGAGAGAAAGTAAAACTAAGAGAAAAAGAAAAATCCGACCTGAAAAAAACCATTGAGAATAAGATAGCTCCGCATTTAGGCAAATATTGGGCTGAAGAGGGCATCGTAGTTAGAGACTTAGAAGCAAGAACTGCAGGTGAATGGATTAATAATGAAATCAGTTTTTTAGCAGGATTTGCAATCTGGTTTAGAGAAAAAGAAAGCGATGGTGAAGTTGATTTATCTAACTTAATTTCCGATGCAGTTGGGGAAAACGTCTCGGCCTCTGGTGAAATTGATTTTGATAAAAAAAGATTTGAAATTTTGAATGGCTTAACTAGTAATACACTAAATCTTTTGAAAGATATGAGCCCAGCAGGTAAAATTGCCTACAGAAGTATGGATGTAGCTATAATCAAAGGACTATCTGAAGGCGATGATGAATATGCAGAGAGGATGAGAGAAAGGACACTACCAAACCAAAAACCATGGTGGAAATTCTGGTGAAAAAATAATTATTATCTCTCTATTTGCGTGCCTGGTTTGTATAATTTGTTAGTTTCTGAATCTCTCTGTTGGGGATTAGCCTTCTTTGCTAAATCACCATTGAGATCTATAAAATACAAATAACCTTCTTCACGCTCAACTTTAGCTTTTGAAATTATTGTTTTCTTTCCACCTTGATGTTTCCAAACAGTACCGTCTTTTTCAACAAAATATAGAAAACCATCTTGAGGGGGTAATCCTAGTTTTTTAACGACTTCAGCCATCTATCCTTGATTTACCTTAATTGAACAGGGAGTTGGGAGTTTATGTGAAGATTTTCTTAATGCTTCTTTCGCTTCAAGAGCAAATTCTTCAGTAGTACTCAAAGTAATCAATTGCTGCCCTGAATTAACACGAGCCGCTGTTCCTACTGTTCTTCCAAACGACTTTCTCATACCCATCGAAACACGATCTGCACCTGCACCCTGAGCAATCTTATTATGTCTTAAAACATGATGAGGATATATTCTTACTTTTAGATGATAGCCATCTCTACCTGCATGGGTTTGAATATATCTATTGGCTGTAACTCTAGCAGACTCTAACGCATTATGCCTTATCAAACATTCTTCTTGAGCTGAAAGCGTGACTTTAACTGCAAAATCAGCTTTGGTATCGCCAACATCAAATTGAGTTATACGGCTAGCTGGAACACCACCTATGTACTTTTTTCTAGTATAAGCTTTTTTCTTGCCCCTAAACATGTGGGCTGGGTTTTTCTTGGCCATGTGCTAACCTACCTCTGGCGCCAGATTGTGTTCTATTTAAATCTTTACATAACTATAAGTGAACTTAGCGTATTAAACCCCAATCTATCTGCAATAATACAATGAATATACATGAATACCAAGCAAAAGACCTCTTTAGGCAATATGGTGTGAAGACATTAGATGGTGTCGTTGCATCAAATCCTGACGAGGCTGCAAAAGCATGTAAGGACTTGGGAGGCAAAATTTGGGTTGTAAAAGCCCAAGTTCATGCAGGAGGTAGAGGAAAGGGTGGAGGTATTGTTCTCTGCAGATCTGCTGATGAAGTTTATGAGGCTGCAAGTAATCTAATTGGAAAGAATTTAGTTACTCCACAAACTACAAGCGAAGGTGTTGAAGTTAGAAAAGTTTATGTTGAAGAAGGTTGTAATATCTCACGAGAATTATATCTAGGGATTGTGCTAGATCGTGAAAAAGAATTACCTGTTATAATGGCATCAACAGAAGGCGGCGTTGAAATTGAAGAGGTTGCTCACAAAAATCCTGAAAAAATACTTAAGGTACATGCAGACCCTATAACTGGCCTAGGTGACTGGCAAGCTAGAGAAATAGCCTTTGGACTTGGATTAGAAGGAAACCAAATCAAGAACTGCATCAAATTCATGAAACAATTATACCAACTATTTGTTGACTTAGATTGTTCTATTGTCGAAATTAACCCACTAGTTGTCAGCAGTGATAATGAAGTAATAGCACTAGATGCAAAGATAAATTTTGACAGTTCAGGATTATTTAGACACAAAGAAATTGAAGAACTAAGAGATACAAACGAAGAAGAACCTCTAGAAACACGGGCAAACGCAGTCGGACTGAATTACATCAAACTTGATGGAGAAATTGGTTGCATGGTCAATGGTGCTGGATTAGCAATGGCAACTATGGACATAATCAAACTACATGGAGGAGAACCTGCAAACTTCTTGGATGTTGGAGGTGGGGCTGATTCCAAACAAGTTGCTGAAGGATTCAAAGTTATACTCTCTGATCCTGGAGTTAAAGCTATTTTTGTTAATATATTTGGTGGAATAATGAGATGTGACTTCATAGCTGAAGGGATAATTGAAGCTGCAAAAGAGATAGATATGGAGGTTCCACTTATTGTTAGATTAGCTGGTACAAATGTGGAACTTGGAAAGAAAATGCTATCAGAGTCTGGATTAGATTTAATTGCTGCAGATGACATGGACGATGGAGCTAGAAAATCAATTATGGCAATTGGAGGTGGAAAATGAGTATTTGGCTTGACTCAAAAAGTAAAATAGTTGTTCAAGGAATCACAGGTAAAAATGGACAATTTCATAGCGAACAGATGTTAGATTATGGAAGCAAAGTTGTCGGCGGAGTTACTCCTGGAAAAGGGGGCCAAGAAACATTAGGATTGCCTATTTGGGACACCATGAATGAAGCCGTAGATGCAGGAGCTAATGTCTCATGTGTTTTTGTACCTCCTGCCTTCGCTGCTGACGCCATAATGGAAGCTGCGGATTCAGGAATAGAATTGATTGTTGGTATTACTGAAGGAATTCCTGCACTAGATATGGTAAAAGTAAAAAAATATCTTAGTTCGAAAGATACAAGACTCATTGGTCCAAATTGTCCTGGAATAATTACGCCCGGTGAGAGTAAAGTTGGAATTATGCCAGGACATATACATCGAAGGGGAGATGTGGGAGTTATTTCTAGATCGGGAACTTTGACATATGAGGCCGTTAACCAAGTTACAGAGAAAGGTCTTGGACAATCAACTTGTATTGGTATAGGGGGTGACCCTGTAAATGGAACTAATTTTATAGATTGTTTGGAAGCATTTGAGAACGATAAAAATACTAAATCAATAATAATGATTGGAGAAATTGGAGGAAGTGCCGAAGAAATTGCATCTGAGTATGTTAAGGAGCATATTTCGAAACCTGTTGTTGGATTTATAGCTGGAAGAACTGCTCCACCTGGAAAGAGGATGGGCCATGCTGGAGCAATTATTTCTGGTGGTAAAGGCACTGCTAGTGAGAAAATGAAAGCTATGGAAAGGGCTGGAATACATGTTACTGAGAATCCTGCTGAATTAGGTACTACCTTAGAAAATATACTATAAAATAAAAAACTTTAAATAGAAGTTTTTACGAGATGACTCATGAAGTGCCTAGGAAAAGTAGCACATCTTGACTCTAAGAACAGGGCAATAGTTATTACCAAAAATAAAGTAGAAAAAAATACAAAAATATTTGATTCGGAGAGTAACTTAGTTGGCCGCGTAGTCAATATTTTTGGTCCTGTTAATGAACCCTATCTGGCAATATCAGCAAAGAAGGGCCTTAGAATTACAAAACTTGTTGGTAGAGAGGTTTATAGAAAATGAAATTAATTTGTCCTGAATGTTCCTCAAAGGAAATCAAAAATGAAGGTGATGGCATCATGTCTTGCCAAAAATGTGATTCTATTTTTGATTCAGGACCACAATGGACAAGTTATAATCCAGAAACCCAAATTCCAGCTGTAGATAATCTGGAAAACAAAGGCCTTAATTCAAAAACAATACTTAAATGGCAAAAGGAAACAAGAACTGGAAATTTAGCTAGTAGAAGTATTCTTTTAGCTTCAGAGGAAATTGAACGAATCTCAAATGAAGTTGGTCTGAATGACTCAATTAAGGAATCTGCATTAGAAATCTTTTCAAGCTCATCAAAAGCAGGAATAGTAAGAGGGCGAAGTAGTGAAAAAGTAGCTGCTGCTGCAATCTATACTGCATGCAGATTGGCAAATTTACCAAGAACATTGGATGAAATTGCAGATAAAAGTAATCTAAATAGAAACGAGTTAAGTAGACTCCACAGACTGATTGTAAGGAAACTTAAACTAAAGATTTCATTTACTAGCCTTAGCAATTTATTACCGCGATTTGCAACAAAATTAGCATTGAATAATCTTGTTCAAGAGAATGCACAAGAGATAATTGATTTAGTTGAAAAAAGTGATTATAGACAGGGCATCTCACCAGCGGCGCTTTTGGGTGCAGCCTTATACATTTCATGTAAAAACAACAAAATAAGAAGAAGTCAGTTAGAAATTGCAAAGGCTGTTGGTACTTCTGAAGTTACTTTAAGAAATCGTGCTAAAGAAATTATCTTACTACTAAAATCTTAAAGAAGGAAATAACTCTCTGGCAACTCTAATTCTATAGCAAACATAGGATCTATGTTAGGATCTGTACTATCGTGATAAGCAACAACAACTCCTCCATCTGGCAAAATTGCCATTGAGGCGAAATCGAATCTAACATCATTTCCGGCGCCAGAAGTAGCATCTAAATCTCCTAAACCAATCAATGTAACTGAATCTGCCTCCATGCTTTCACGGTAATCTCTTATATGAAATACTAAATCTACATCACTTGAAGTTCCATTTGAATCTGTTTGAACTCGCATACTAATAACTGCTAAATCTAAATTTCCATCAGCTTGGAAATCCCATTCGAAAGTATTATCTGAAACAGACAAGGCTAAAGGCCATTTATGTGTTTGATTAACCCAAGTATAACCGCCATCGTAACTAATACTATGAGTTAAATTAAAAGTACCATCACATCCTTTTGAACCAGGGTTGGCTTCATTGCATGAGACACTGTGTAATGCTCCTGAACTATCAATGACTAAATTTCTGGAAGGGAGTAAGCTACCATTGGGTAAGGTATGCTTATGCCATGTTAATTCTGTGTCCAAAAACAAATTACTTCCATCACTAAACCATCTTGGAAATAGCAAGCCTCCAGAAGGTATAGGAGAAGCTCGCATTTCTCTATGAGGCTGCATGTAATCCCATTCAGGTCCCAAATCTTCGAATAGAAGATCAAATTCAAGATCAGAACCACATCTTGCATATTCTGCATTACACTCATTTGAAGCACTATCTGGAATATCTAATGGGCGATAATTCAGACCATCCGTACTTATTTGGTAACCTTGTTCATTATAACTCCAAAAATTAGATACAACCATACTTGCCCAAGGACAATTGGAATTACATCCAATATTTGCAAGTTCAGGAGGTGGATTGATAGGGCCAACTACTGGAACTTGCCATGATCTATCATAAAATGGCTCCTTGTCGAAAGAATTCCAGCAAAACTGCCAATCAATTTGATCAGGGGCCGTCTTTTTTCCAAGGATTGCATAAAATTGATCCGCACCATCAAAACTTGGATAAGGGAACCAAGTCATCGCCAAGATATCTCCATTAGGAGCTTGAATAATCGAACCCTCTCCAAGTCCAGGATCCAATGTGGGGTCTAATTGCCCTTCCTCACAAGTAAATAAATCATTGTTAACTGCAGGAGGAACCCACTCAGTCCATGTTATTCCTCTGTCGGTACTCCACCATGGCCATTCACCACCTAAATTGTAGATAATACCATCTTGATCCGTAGTAAGATAATGTTCACAGCAATTACCTCCATAATTATGTTCATTAGAACCGCCAATATCTTCTGTACCATAAACTGCCCACATTCGTGTTATTTCTGAATCAGGATTATCTGGCTTAACGACTGTGAAATTTCTAATTGGCTCTAAAGAATACGGAAATTGTGATAATTGTTCTTCGCTAACTGCCAATCTTGTCTTTTCAAACTCTTCTTCAGGAATAACTGTTCTTTTATCCTCTGGTTCTAAACAGCCCATAAATGATACGCTGAGAAGCATGACTGTTAGCAATAGCGTCTCTTTCATCATTTACTACTCTTGTGCCTCCTAAAATAGTTTTTTGGCATGTAGTACATTAAAAATACCCATATTTTATTGCATACTATTGAAAGAGGACGCACAGGATATACCGCCATGTTTTGTACCAGTTGAAAAGACTGGACTTTTCGCAACATTCAGAACCGACAATTGGTGGATACAACCACTTATTATGGGTTCTATTTTGATTGGTTTCGGAATTTATACTATATTCGTCCTTATGCTAGAACATGGAACTATAGGAGATCATAAGGGTGAACTAATTTATTACGAAGATAAAGGTGCACACTACATAAGTCCTATATCATCGCCAGGACCAAATGCAGTTCCTGATTACATAAAGGAATTATGGATTTTACCAGTTAGTCTATTGTTCATATGGGCTCCATTAGGATTTAGGGCAACATGCTACTACGGTCGAAGAGTTTACTATCGTGCTTTATTCGCTAATCCTATAGCTGTAGCTGTTGACAAACCTATCAAATCTTATAGTGGAGAAAATTCTTTCCCATTTATACTTCAAAACGCACATAGATATTTTCTTTATTTAGCAATATTACTGGCAATATTACATATTTATCACGCAATTGAATCTTTCACATTTGGTGATAAATTTGGAATCGGAGTCGGAAGCTTGCTTCTTACTATTGATGCTTTATTTTTATCGCTTTATGTTTGCTCATGCCATTCGCTAAGGAACTTAATGGGTGGAAACATCGACTGTTTGTCTTGTGCTAACTATATTAAAAAGAAAGGAACTTCATGGGTAAGTTACCTAAACCAGTTTCACGGAACATACTTCTGGATTTCTTTGATAAGTATAATGTTAGCTGATTTCTATATTCGTATCTATTTGGGTATGTGGGGCAACCCAGAAATATTTTTATTGGAGCCATAAAAATGGAAGATTATGAAGAATTGAAATATGATGTATTAGTAATTGGAGCTGGGGCTGCCGGCATGAGAGCTGCGGTAGCTGCTTCAGATGAGGGTGCAAAAGTATGTCTAGTTTCTAAATCTTTACTAGGAAAAGCTCATACTGTAATGGCAGAGGGAGGCGCTGCTGCTGCATTAGGAAATGCAGATTCTAAAGATAATTGGAAAGTGCATTTTAGAGACACAATAAAGGGTGGAAAGAAGCTAAACAATTGGCGAATGGCGCAAATTCATGCTCAGCAAGCTCCTGAGAGAATAATGGAGTTGGAAAGATGGGGGGCTGTTTTTGACAGGACAAAAGATGGTAAAATTAACCAGAGGAATTTTGGGGGCCATAGATATCCTAGGTTAGCACATGTTGGCGATAGAACGGGTTTAGAAATTATTAGAACTGTTCAGGATAAAGTAATCCATCAAGAAAATATAGACATATTGATGGAATGTACAGTAACAAAAATATTTGCTGAAAATAACCAAGCTATTGGTGCATTAGCATATTATCGCAACAATGGAAAACTAGTTGTAATTGAGGCGAAAGCAATCATTGTATCAACTGGAGGAATTGGAAAATCATATCGAATTACTTCAAACTCTTGGGAATACACTGGGGATGGACATGCACTAGCTTACCTTACTGGTGCTGATTTGCAAGATATGGAATTTATCCAATTTCATCCAACTGGCATGGTATGGCCTCCAAGTGTAAAAGGAACCTTAGTAACTGAAGGAGTTAGAGGTGAAGGTGGCATCTTACTCAATAATAAAAATGAAAGATTCATGTTCAATTATATTCCTGAAGCCTTTGCTGCAGAAACTGCCAAAAGTGAAAAGGAAGCAAATGACTGGCTTAATGGCGTGGAAGGTGCAATGAGGCCCCCTGAACTGTTAACCAGAGATGTAGTTGCCAAAGCAATAATGAAGGAAGTAGAAGCAGGAAGAGGAAGTCCACATGGAGGTGTCTTCCTTGATATTGCTAACAGAAGAGATGCAGATTACATTAAGAAGAAGCTACCTTCTATGTATCACCAATTCAAAGAATTGGGTGACTTAGATATTACTAAAGAACCAATGGAAGTGGGCCCTACTGTACACTACATGATGGGAGGAATAAGAGTTGATCCTGAAACCAGTTCCTCCACTATAGAAGGGATGTACTCAGCAGGAGAATCTGCTGCAGGACTTCATGGTGCAAATCGTTTAGGAGGAAATTCATTGAGTGATTTGCTGGTATTTGGAAACATTGCGGGTTATTCGGCAGCTAATTTTGCAGCCAAATGTGAAGATTTAACAATACACAAAAGCGCCATAGAAGGCGCTATTGAGGAAACATTGAAATCATTTGATAATGACAACACAGAGGATCCATACAAAATGCATGCTGAACTTCAAGACATAATGGAAAAACATGTAGGAATAGTTAGGGAAGAAAAATCTTTGGAAGAAGGCATCCAAAAATTAAAGAATATGGAAAAACGCTTAGAAAAATTAAAAACAACAGGAGGAAGAGAGTATAATCCTTGCTGGCATCTCTGTTTAGATTTGAAGAATATGGTGATTACATCACTAGCTGTAGCTGAAGCTGCAAAAGAAAGAAGGGAAAGTAGAGGTGGGCACACTCGTCTAGACTATCCTGAATATGATGAAATTTTAGGAAACCTGAATATTATTATTAGGAAAGGGCCTGAAGGAATAAATGTTATTAAATCTGACAAAGACAAAATGCCTGATGACTTGAGTGATTATGTGGCTAAGGAGGCAGTATGAAGAGAAAAATTATAATTCAAAGGGGTGAAGATCCTGATTTTTTCATGCATGAATTTGAGATAGAGGGTGGCCCTGGAATGGTAGTCTTAGATGCTATACACCAAATTCAGGCAGAGCAGGCACCTGACTTGGCAGTTAGATGGAATTGTAAAGCTGGAAAATGTGGTTCGTGTTCAGCTGAAGTGAATGGAATGCCTAAACTTATGTGTATGGCTAGACTATCGGACTATGATAATGGGGAACCAATTGTAGTAAAACCTATGAAAACTTTCCCAATCATTAAAGACTTAGTAACTGATGTTTCTTGGAATTATGAAGTTAATAAGAAAATATTACCATATCAACATCCTGACACTGACGACCCAAGAATGCTACAGGAAGATGTTGATAGGGTACAAGAATTTAGAAAATGTATTGAATGTTTCCTGTGCCAGGATGTATGTCATGTTTTACGAGATAGTGACATGAAGGATGAATATATCGGCCCTCGATTTTTAGTTAGAAATGCAATGCTTGAAATGCATCCTCTTGACCAAGGAAACAGACTCCAAGATTTGAAAGACAGGGATGGAATCGGACTTTGTAATATAACAAAAGGCTGTACTGAAGTTTGTCCTGAACACATTACTATTACTGACAATGCTATCATACCTATGAAAGAGAGAATAGTTGATGAGTACTATGATCCTTTAGTTTGGATTTGGCGAAAAATTACAGGTAAGTCAAACTAAGTACAACTATTTCCTTCACAGCACGCTTCAACAACTGTATGACATTGAGGGCATTCTCTATGTTGTCTTGTTTCTATTGATAGGCCTTGATAACCACAAATACACTGGATGTAATTTGTGTAGTTCCTAGATGAGATTTCTTCCCTATTCACAGTTCTACATTAATCAGTCATATAATTGATTAACCCATGTAAAAATTGTTGCCGCTCAACCGACAGGTTGGGAGGTGGGAGGGGGCCCGCCGGGAGCAGCTTACCTGTTAGTAATGGGCTCTTTAAAAGATTTAATTAGAAATATGTTTAAATTAGAGGTCTGAATTATCAAATTATATGGTTAAGGCTCCAAATGGAAATCAAATAAGTTGTAAGGGCTGGTTGCAAGAAGCTGCTCTTAGAATGCTGATGAATAATCTGGATCCTGCTGTAGCTGAAATACCTGATGAACTCATAGTTTATGGAGGAAGAGGAAAGGCTGCGAGAAATCAAGAATGCTATGAAGCTATAGTAAAAACCCTAAGAGAATTGGAAAATAATGAAACCTTATTGGTACAGAGTGGAAAGCCTGTTGGCGTTTTCAAAACACATGATGATGCTCCTAGAGTAATTATTGCAAATTCAAATCTAGTCGGAAATTGGGCAAACTGGGAACACTTTGATGAATTAGAAAAAAAAGGACTCATGATGTTTGGTCAAATGACTGCAGGATCATGGATATACATTGGATCACAAGGAATACTTCAAGGAACATTTGAAACGTTTGCAGAGGCTGCAAGGCAACATTTTGGAGGTACTCTTGAGGGACAATTGGTAGTAACTGGTGGCTTGGGTGGGATGGGAGGTGCACAACCTTTAGCCGCTACAATGAATGGAGCTACTTTCCTAGCGGCTGAAATAGACCCTTCAAGAATTCAAAAAAGATTAGATACAAGATATTGTGATGAGATTTTAGAAGATATTGATGAAGCTATTGATTTAGCTCTTGAATGGAAAAAAGATAAAATTGCAAAGTCAATCGGAGTTGTGGCCAATATTGGGGATTTACTAGAAAGATTGGTTCAAAGAGAAGTTATACCTGATTTACTTACAGATCAAACATCTGCACATGATCCTTTGGTAGGATATATACCTAGAGAGTTGTCTTTAGAGGAAGCCGAAAATTTAAGAAATTCTAACAAAGAAGAATATCTAAAAAGAAGTTATGACAGTATGGCTGAACATGTTCGTCTAATGCTTCAATTAAAAGATAAAGGAGCAATAACGTTTGATTATGGCAATAACCTAAGAGCTATGGCAAAGGAGAACGGCGTCGAGAATGCATTTGACTTTCCTGGATTTGTACCTGCCTATGTTCGCCCATTATTCTGTGAAGGAAAGGGTCCTTTCAGATGGGCTGCGTTGTCTGGAGACCCAAATGACATTTATGAGACTGACAAAGTTATTCTAGATTTATTTCCAGAAGATAAAGCCCTTCATAGATGGATAAATATGGCCCAAAAGCGTGTCGATTTTCAAGGCCTTCCAGCTAGAATCTGTTGGTTAGGATATGGTGAAAGGGCACGCGCTGGCTTGGCCTTTAACGAGCTCGTTCGGAATGGAAAAGTCAAAGCACCTATTGTAATTGGTAGAGATCATTTGGATGCGGGATCTGTAGCTTCACCAAATAGAGAAACCGAAAGTATGAAGGATGGAACTGATGCTGTCGCTGATTGGCCTATACTAAATGCACTATTGAATACTGCAGCAGGAGCTACATGGGTTAGCTTTCACCACGGCGGAGGTGTCGGTATGGGATATTCATTACATGCAGGAATGGTGGTTGTAGCTGACGGCACAAAAGAAGCAGACAAAAGATTACAGAGAGTATTGACTACTGATCCTGGTACCGGTGTAATGAGACATGTAGATGCTGGTTATGATAAGGCAAAACGCATAGCCAAAGAAAGAGACCTAAAAGTAGGAATTGTTGAAGGTCTATGAATCTAATAATATCATCTGAAGCAGATACAGCTTCAATCAATTTGAGAGATAGACTACTAGAAATGGCAGA
>JAKURQ010000039.1 GCA_022449785.1 Candidatus Poseidoniia archaeon | reverse complement strand
ACAACCCAATCCTTTAGCAGCTTGCCATCCAGAAAACATGTCACCATCAACCATTCCTGCAATTAAATAAGGTAAAACCGACATTCTTCCAGTCCTTCCAATTGCGTCCATTACAGATCTTCTTGCATAGAAATCACCTTCAGCTAATCCTTCATTGATTAGCGGTTCCAAGCCCATTTCAGTCATCTCTTGAAATAATTCCATAGCTGCTTTATTGACAAATGAAGCGCTACCTCCTGCATCAGATTTACCATAAAGTTGAATCCATCGCACCAGCTCAGCAGCTATTGCTCTTTCATGAGTTGGTAACATTTCTCTTAGACTACCTAAGGCCTCATGTCTAGTCATAAATTTTTCATTGCCCAAATCAACGATTAAATCTTCAATTTGGCCAGACATTCCACTGCTTTGCTCAGATTCACTATCCATAGTAATCTCCTTACCACCTACTAACACTATTTAATATTTAAACATGCTGTATGCAGCATTAGGTATGGAGACAAAAATCATCTCACATAGAGGCCGAACTTCAAGGAAGAGCGCAGATAATACCTTGGCATCAGTTAATGATGCCATCGAATTAAAAGTAGAGATGGTTGAAGTCGATATTCGTCAAACTAAAGATTCACAAATTGTTTGCTTTCATGATCCAGACATACAGGGCGAATTAATTAGAGACTTAGACTATTCTGAGATTATTGAAAAAGACTCTCAAATACCTACATTAGAACAAGTTCTTTGGTCTGCTAAAGGGAAGATAGGAATAGAAATTGAGTTAAAAGAACCAGGCTATGAATTGGAAGTAGTTTCTATTGCTCGTGATTATTTTAATTATGATAAGTTTGTTTTGAAATCGTTTCATCCGCAAGTCGTTGAACGGGTGAAAGAAATAGATCAGAAGATATTTGCAGGATTGCTAGTGGGTTCAGCATTTAGTTTAGAACAGCTTTTTTTCACTCTCAAGGAAGCATTTACTTGCACTAATTTCAAACAAACTAATGCAGACTTTATTTCGCCATATTATAAAATTTTTGAGGCAGGTTGGTTTTCTAGATTCACTAGAAACAATGTTCCAATTCAAGTTTGGACCGTGAATGATGTCGAATCAATCCGTACCCTTATTAATCAACAAGTCCACTCTATTATAACAGATATTCCAGAGGTTGCTATCGGAATAAGGGAATCACTATCAAATGAATCTGAATGAAATAAAATCGTTTGCTCCTTTTTGTCTATCTTGCCTAGGTAGAACTTGTGGGAAGGTTGGGTTTGGCTTGGACAACAGAGAAAGAGGCATAGAAATTCTTAATCAGCTAGAAATTCAGAATGGTGTTGACTTATACGAGGAGTTGATTTCAGAAGATTCTAATTGTAAAATTTGTGATGGTTTGATAAGTGAAATACCTAATTTCATCCATTTAGTCATAGATTCTATGTCTGATTATTCTATTTCAACTTTTAAGATTGGCACAGTTGTAGACAAAGATTTATTATCTACCGAAGCATCTTTTCAGTCTGTATTTGGTGAAGAGATTGGCGAACCACTTAAATCGCAATTAAATCGTGAAATAGGTATTGGAGTTTGGAAAGCTACAGAATTAGAAGCTAAGATGGATAATCCACATGCAGTGGCCATAATAGATACCAGTTATGATACAATCAATTTAGAAATAAAATCATTGTTTATTGAGGGGAATTATAACAAATATGATAGAACAGTACCACAAACTCGCTGGCCATGTAATAGTTGCAAAGGATATGGTTGCAAAAAATGCAATGACACAGGTCAACTCTATCCTGATTCTGTCCAATCATTAGTTGCAGAACCGTTTATCGATGCAGCTTCTTGTAAAGAAGATTTGTTTCATGGAATGGGGCGAGAAGATATTGATGCAGCTATGCTTGGTTCTGGTAGACCATTTGTGATTGAATTGAGGATGCCAAGAGTTAGAAATCTTGATCTTAGCACGATTGAAAATCAAATCAATAAAAAAAATGAATCCCGAATAAAAGTTAATAATCTAAAATTTGTTGAGCGCTCTCGCGTCCCTGAATTAAAGAATACAGTTTGTGATAAAACCTATAGAGTTGACGTTTCTGTATTTGGAGAGGATTCTATCGAAAGCCTTAAGAAAGGCGCGCAAAGGTTGACGGGCACAGTTATCGAACAGCGGACACCTATGCGTGTGTCACATCGTCGAGCTGACTTGGTACGCCCGCGCCTCATCAATAGTATTGATGTAACTTCCTTTGAAGGAAATATGGCAGAGCTGATTATCAGGGCACAGCACGGCACGTACATACGTGAGCTTGTCAGTGGAGATGAAGGACGTACAAATCCTAGTTTCTCGTCGTTGGTTGATGCTACATGCAAGGTGGAAGTTTTGGACGTCCTTAACCTTCATCTTGATGCCAAAGAGGAAAAAAATGACTAAAAGATCTCAAGGATTAAGGAGTGGTTCGCGCCATAAGCTTTCCCGCCCAGTTAGAGAGCGTGGATTGTCACCAATCACCCGTTCATTACAGAAATTTGAGGAAGGAGATACAGTCAATGTTGTAATAGATCCCTCGTATCAAAGGGGGCAACCACACCATAGATTTCATGGTTTAACTGGTAAAGTAACAGGAATTCAGGGAAAAGCATATGTTATACGCACTCGTGTGGGTAAAATGGACAAAGAGCTAATAGTTCGTCCAGAGCACTTGAGAAAGGCGAAGTAGAGGAGATAAAATGGAAGAATCACACCCAGAACCAGTCACGTTAGGAGATGTTAAAGAGCTTCTAGAGAAAGAATTGAGTATCAGAGAAAACAGATTACGTTGCGTTGATTGTGGGCATTTCCAACCTGTTCCTGATGTTGAACCAGAACCAGAAGTATCTGAAAGTTCTGAAGAAGGTGAAGAAGCAGAAGGTCCAACTGGACCTACATGTGATTCCTGCGGCTCAGAAAGAATGAATCTTATTGAACAGATACAATATGAGCATAAGCTCGCTTTAGATCATGTTCGTATTTTAGCACAAAGTACGCCTGAAATCTCTAAGTCTATAATTGAGAAAGTAATTGATTTAGAACATGTTGATGATTACTATGCAGCAAAAATTGCAGATATCTTACCAATGCACCCAGATGATGTTCGCTCTATATTTGCTAGAGAAAGATTTTCTTTAGGTAGAGATGAAATAGATTCCATAATTAATGCCGTTAGGGAGACAACGGGGGCATGATTTATGGAAGATTACGCTTACGTTCTTGATGTATTACCTGAGGGAAGGCCAGACAGTAAACGTCGTTTCCGTAGGGAAGCAGTAGTATATGGTTTGGGAATTGAAGAATTCAAAATCTTTGATATGAAACCGGTCCCTGGTGCAGCTATCAATATAGGTGATCGTTGTTATATTGGTAAAGAAACTGAGGAAAGGACACAGATAGACCATGTTAGGGCTAGAGTTAATTTTGTAGAATTGACACATACGGCTCAATCAGAATTGGGTTTTGTATTGGATGAGATAGTTAAAGAAAATGAAGAAAAATTCATTCAATTTTACAATCATGCAGGCCCTATCTCTCGCAGATATCATTCTCTTGAATTGATACCTGGTTTGGGTAAAAAGACCATGAATCTAATAGTAAATAATAGGCCTTACAAAACTTTTGAAGAAATGGAAGAGAAAATTCCTAATTTTAGAAATCCTGAAAAATACATATCACAAAGAATTGAGAGTGAAATAAAAGAAAGCGATCAAAAATATCGTCTTTTTGTTAGATAATTAAACAGCATAAGTATATTGTATTGCACCAGCGATTCTCATTCTAACATAAGAATCACCTGACAGGGCTATCTCAAAAGTCCAATTTCCACTATTTCCTTCTACGCTCCCCATCTCATTTTTTGTTACACCGGGGCTAAACGTCTCAACAAGGACTTCAGTTCCAAAATGATCTTTCAAAGTAAGTTCACCGCTCCCCGACCCTCCAGTGTTTGCTTCTAAAAAATAAAGAATATAATTCCAATTACCATATCTTTGGTGCCCTTCACTAACGTAAACCGTATCATATACTTCTAAATCAGGCCCTTCAAACTCTTTATCATATAAATCTCCACCCCTACAGAAGTAGGCATTACCTGTGAATCCAGTTCCATAATTTGCTAATTCCATACTTAAGATAGTTTCACCGTTTGCACTAGTAAATTCAAAATATGAGAACCACCGAGCTTCTTGACTAAAAATATAGCTTATTCTTGCTCCGCTATCACTTACTGCAGAAATCTCTGCCAATCCATTTTCAATTTCTAATACACTAGCAATGAATTCATTTTCACCATACAGAGAGAAAGACCAGCTTTTACTTGTCTTCAATGGAAAATCAATCAATTTTTGAGGTTCATTATTTTCATATACTGCAAAATCAGACATTTGTACACGCCCTAATGCAGGATTATGATTTAGAACTGCATGTCTTTTTGCATCTTCAAGAGAGCCTGCACCTACATAATAATCAGTTGCATCGTTATCAATTGATACAACCATTGTAGTTGAAATTTCCAAATTGGATGTTTTTACACTATATTCCCAGAAATCACTTTTTATCCAGCTTGGTGAAGAGATTGCAATATCATCCGTGTTATTTGAAAAACCATCTCCTAAGCATCCACTTATTGTAGTTCCCAAAAAAAGCAGGATTATGCACAAAGAGAGTGTTTGCTTCATCATTTCTTAAGATTAGTCCTGCATTTTATAGTTCACTATGGCCTTCAAGTTCAAAATATTTTCTTGCTTCAGAGACAGTATAGAATGATCCTGTAATCAGGGTTTTATCATTTTTTGCATATTCTATAGCTAGTTCTACATTATCAAATTCTTTGTAATTATAGCCTAGATTATTACATACTAAAGCTAAATCACTTTTTTTTGCAGAACGCTCAGTTTTAAGATTCGTAACTAATATTTCACATTCTTTTGGCAAACATTTTACTATACTTTCAATATCTTTATCTTTCATCATTCCAATAATTATTTTGCCATAGTCATTATTTTTTGAAATTAGATACTTCATTGCTTGAGGATTATGTGCCGTATCTATGATAAAATTAGCATATTTTTCGTATCTTCCCGGTATTTTTGTCATCACAACCTCCTCGTTTATGTTTAAAATTCTTAAGGTGTGCTGTATCCATTCCCTTACAGTTTTGTAATATGACAAACTTTTACTTTTAGGAATTAGTTTGTGATATATCTCAGGCCATCCCGTTATCACGTCACTATTCTTTCTTACTATCTTGGCCTTGGTTTTAGCAATTCCTTTGATATCACTTCCTAAATAGTCTATGTGATCTATTCCTAAAGTTGTCAAAATCGCTATCTTTGCATCGCCGATATTCACAGCATCCCATTCACCTCCTAGACCTACTTCCATTATGGCATAATCTACATTGTTGGTGTGGAAATATTGATATGCAGCAGCAGTTATAATCTCAAAATATGTGGCTTTTATTTTTTCACGTACAGTAATCTCCTTTATTGTATTTATTAAATCAGTGAATTCAGTCTTGCTTATCATGTCATTATTTATTCTGATTCTCTCTCTTATTGAATGTATATGGGGTGAGGAGAAGCAACCAGTTTTAATTCCATTTTGTGTAAGATTATAACTTAGATTGAAACATGTGCTTCCTTTCGCATTAGTACCTCCTACTATGATTAAATCCAACTTTTTTTCAGGATTTTCTAAGGCATTCATTATTCTTTCTATTCTTTCGAGCCCTGGAACTATATTATTTTGGTTCAGTGAGTCTATCCATTCTCTTGCCTCTAGATATCTTTTTTCTGCACGATGCATATTTAAAAGATTATTCTATAGATTCCCACTCAACAGTATCTGGAGTCAGTATGCCTTGATCATTAAGAATGTTTCTAAAAGTGTCTGGTGAGACTGCTGCAATTTCTGCTCCTTTTGTTAATGTTGCCTTTCCTTTTTTGTACATTTCCACCGCTGCAGCGTGTCTTAGATAATTCTTCTTTTCAATCAAAAATCGCAATGCTTCTTTTACTACATCAGATCGGCTACTAAAGTGCCCTGAATCGACGAGAGCCTCTATTTGTGAGACTAGTATTGGAGGTAGTGAATATGAGCTACTCATGTATTAATAATTAGCAACTATTATTAATAATTATTCACTAAGCTTTATAACCTACGCTCTGGTGAAAACGATAGGGTATAGCAATGAGCTTGAACTATAACAAACAGCTTGCACACGCATTGGCATTCGTGCTTTTGTGTGTTGGTTTTCTTTTAATCTCCGGTAATGCATCAGCTGATGCATATGACCACAAAATGACGGTTTCACCGTCTACACAGTCTGGAGATCCAGAAGAACAACTACAATATACAATAACAATTGAGAATACTGGAGATAATGATGACACTTATGATATGAGTGTGACTAACTCCACTATTCCTACAGGTTATACTGCATTTATCTTACCATCTTCTCTTTCTGTAGAGGAAGATGAATCAGGAACGGCTACCCTTTTTGTAAAAATTGCTAATAGAACAACAAATACTGCTGAAGGTGGTGACACTGCTCAAATTAGTTTCAAGTCTAAATCCCAAAATAGTGATAGTGGTGGTAAAACCAAAACTCAAACAGCTTCTTTAACAGTTAACAACGTTTATGGTACAACATTAACGCCAAGTACTGGCGAAAAGACAGTTAATCCAAATGAGAACGTCAAATTCCAAGTTAGTGTAAAAAATACTGGAGGTAATACGGAAGACAGTGTAACAATTTCATTTAGTGCAAATGGTGTAGATCAGTGGGATATAACGCCACAACCATCTACCTTGACACTAGATATTGATGAAGTTGGATATTTCAATCTTTCAGTTACACCAGATATTGAAGCAACCGCTGGTTTGAAGAGTATATCTATAATTTCAACCTCAGAGGATGGTGAAACAGTATCTTCAACATCAGTTACTGTTCAAGTAAATCAACTTCCTGCGCTTCAGGTAGATAAAGTAGGATCAAGTTCAAAGGACGTTGAAGCCGGTAAACGTGTTTATTATTCTTTTGAAGTGACTAACAAAGGTAATGCAGTTGACACGTTTAATCTGGCTGTTGACACTTCTTCATTACCAGATGGTTGGGATGCTTCCTTAGATCAGGACAAAATTAGTAATCTTGGTGTAGATGATAATATTACTTTGACGGATGTTTTAGTTGTAAAAGCACCAGATGATGCTGCAGCTGAATCTGAAACCAGTATTATAGTAACCATTTCATCAGATTATAATTCATCAATTAATTCTACCTATACTTCTCGAACTACGGTCTTGCAAAACTATGAGCCTAAGATTTCGATAGTTGGTGAGGATACTATGTCTGCCAAGCCTGAGGAACAGGTAAACTTTACAATTAAAATTGCAAACGATGGTAATGGTGAAGATGATATCTCGTTGTCATTAATAGGTGGCAATGCCAGTTGGGGACAACTTGGAGATTCAGCCTTTACGCTCGCAGCAGGTACTAATGATACAACAACTCTTAGAGTAACTCCACCAAAAGATACTGAAGCTAAGAATGGATATATTTTGGTAGTTAGAGCTACATCCGAGGATGGTGTAACCACAAATTCCCGAAATAGTTTTATCAATGTAGATCAAATTTTTGAAGTTTCAGTTCAAGTTTCAGGTGACAGTTCTAAGAAAGGAGATCCTGGAGATGAATTAACTTATTCAATAACAGTTAAAAATAAGGGTAATGGAGAAGATACAGTCTCACTGACATTGGAAGGAGATAAAGCATCTTGGGGTTCAATAATTGATGAGGTAGAGCTTACAAGTGGTGAGTCGACTACAGTTAATTTGACAGTTAATATTGATGATGATGCCACAGTCGGTGATAATGATATCATTGTAAGAGGAACATCTGAAGATAATCCAAGTGCAAATGACACCGGTACCGTTAAAGTTACTGTAAATAAGCAGTTCAAGGTAGATGTTGTAGTCTCATCTAAGAGTGGAGATCCAGGAGCAACAATAGTATATCCTGTTAGAGTTCAAAATGAAGGTACGGGAGTTGACACTTTTTCAGTAACTGTAGATGACTATCCTGAAGGTTGGTCAGTTGATCCAGTATCTTTCCAAGTTGAGGATATTGAAGCAGGCGGTGAGGCAATTGTTAATCTGAGCGTTTCTATACGTTCAGGTGAAAATAACAAGGCTTTCACTATTAATTTGACAGCTTCATCTGATGAGGCACGTAAAGAAAATCCACCAAAATTTGTTAACACCACTGTAAGTATCATAACAATTGTAAATCAAGAATACTGGATTGAACTTGATTTAGATAATCCAGGTGATATAAATGTTGATGCAACAGTAGGAGTTCCAACTTCGGTTGATTTCGATGTTGTAAACAAAGGAACTGGAGATGATGTTGTATCTTTAACAGCTACGGCACCAGATGGTTGGACTTCTGTATCTTTCAGTAGTAACTACGTGAGCGTTGCAGAAGGCGGTCAAGAGGAAGTATCCTTGTTTATTACAGTTCCAGAGGACACTGCAGATCAAGTGTATGATGTGGTCGTTCAAGGAGTGTCTGATTGTGATACTTGTGATGAAGAAGGTGCTAAGTCTAATTATGCAATAACTTTCAAAGTTGATGTTACATTAGCTAGAGGTGTCGAAATAAGTGCTGATGTTACATCAGTATCCAAGCTTCCAGGAACTACTGCAAACTTCACAGTTGATTTGAAAAATACAGGAGATGGATCCGATTCTATACTGTTATCAATATTGGATGATGATTTATCTTGGGCTTCCTTGAATAGAACTCAAGTTTCTCTTGATAAGGAAGGAACAGGTTCTGTTACAGTTTCAGTAAGTTTACCAGTTTACGACTTGGCAAATTTGACAAATCAAGAACGAACTGCTTTACAAGGCAATAATTATGAAATCACAATTAAAGCTAAATCAGCAGGAGATTTATCAATTAGTGAAAATGTTGATTTGACAACAGTTATTGGACAAATTTATGGAGCAAAAATTGAAGTTATTGGAGATAAGAGTGTAACTTCCTATCCATCAACTGAGACTGATGCTTCAGAGCGTACAGAAAAGTTCACATTTAAGTTGACAAATACAGGTAATAAACAAGATTCAATTGATGACAATATTATTGCAACTACTTATCCAGATGAATGGGATGTTGCATTATACCAAAGTTCTAGCTGCTCTTCATCATTCAGTGGTTCTATTGGAGCAGGTCAATCCAAGTATCTTTATTTGTGTGCAGCACCTGATCAAGACTCAGATATCGGTAATTATACAATTTTGACAGAGTTTTCACCAAATGGTGGAACTGAACCTGCAGAGACAGTATCAGTTACTCTAGAAGTTGCATCTCCACGTAGAGATTTAGAGGCTACAGCTATTGACAGTTCTAAGGAAATTTATCCTGAATATGAAGGCAGTAGCACTCAAAATAGTGTAAAATTCAAGGTTAAATTAGATAATACAGGTTCTAATTTAGATAAGTTTATACCAGAAGTTGAGAGTAGTTTAGAAGATGATTGGGAAGTTACTTTCTGGCAAGATAGTTC
>JAKURQ010000038.1 GCA_022449785.1 Candidatus Poseidoniia archaeon | reverse complement strand
ATCAATGTAGATAACGTTCAATCAAATATTGTCTTTATTGGGGTTGGAAAAGGAAACACCGAAAAAATAATTGAACAATTGTCAAAACAAGGAGTTGATATTCTATCCACGGATGATTCGACAATTCGAGCAGTTTTCCACCTTCATATTACGGATCAAGATTTAGAAAATGCAATCGGTGCATTTCAAAAAATATAATTAATTCAGCACTAACTCGTAATGCTTGCAAGTATACTAAAGGACATCCAAAAGAAGAAGAATAAAAGTAAATATAACAACAGTCGAGCAGCCGCAGGTCTCTCTCCGTTCATCAATTCAAAAAACCATTCATAATATCGAACATTAGTCTTATCATATGAATCTGGCCGTTTTTCAAAAGAAGTAAAGCCAATTAATTGCGTTAGATTAAAAGAATAAAGAATACCTATTCCACCTAAAATAACCCATGTGAGGAGGTCAATCAACATCTCATCAGAATACGATTCCCACTGGAAAAAGTTATCAGAATTGACAAAAATCCAATAAATGGTCATTAGTCGTGCACCCCATCTTGTTGAAAAATAAGACCTCTGAATTAATCCATAAATAAATGCCACACTTCCAAAAATAGCAGTGAAAAAAACGAAAAATCCACCGTAATAGGAAACTCCAATTTCAAGATCTACAAACCCAAAAGCCAATATCACTAATCCATAAATAATTCCAATATAGGTTCGCATACTGACAACAGCTTGAAGACTCTTAGGTAAAGTTTCAACAAACTCTTCGAATTTTTCATCTTCAGCAGTAGGTCTTGATTTCTTGGAATTCAAATTACTTTCTTTTTTGGCATATTGTTCAGTTTCGGTAATTTCTCCTTCGTGCTTTTCTAAATCTATAGGCGCACGCGGTTTATTTCTAGGACTAGCAAAGAAGATTGTAAGAGAAATCAGACCAATGCCCACTACAATTATCCAGAAGAACATCTCCAAGGTATAGTTCCAAGACAGAAACATTAATTCCTCTTAAATTTTTGAAGATCTCCAGAGAAGCCTAATGCAGCCAAAATCAATAGAATTTGAACAGATAATCTAACCAAATGCCCTTGCGTAGTCAATCTAGTTCCATTGTAAGGAATATCATTAATCCACATATTGAGATTTGCAGGATAGATAGCAATCAAAAAAAGAACCATCAACCGCCCAGTAATTTCTCTTGTTTCTGGATAAATAATTCCCAACCCACCTGCGATTTCCATAACGCCAGTCAAATAAACTAAGAACAAAGGAAAAGGAAGATATGCAGGAACAATTTCAACAAATTTCTGAGGTTCTCGAAAATGTTCGATACCGATGAGAATGAAAGGCACTCCGTAAATCAGAGCTAAAATATGAACAAGCGTTGCAGACATTATCGCCTGACTTTGTTTAATGCATCTTCAATAGAAAGACGATTCTGGTCTTTGGAATCTCTTTCTCTCAAAGTTACAGTTCCATCTTCTAAAGTTTGGTGATCAACAGTCATTGAGAAGAAAATACCAATTTCATCTGCTCTAGCATATCTCCTACCAATAGAACCCGCCTCATCGTAATACGCATCCACTCCAATATCAATTGCAGACTTCATGATCTCATGTGCTTTATCATCTAACCCATCCTTTGTCATCAAAGGAGCAACTAACAAATCGTACGGAGAAGTTTCTTGAGGAAGCGAAATCCATTCTCGTTCTCCATCACTTTTCCATGAACTTTCTAATAAACAATAAAGGATTCGATCCAAACCGAATGACGGCTCTACGACATTAGCATAGACCATTTCACTTCTTCTTTCCGTTTTTTGAGACATATATTCAGAAGTTAATTCTATTTTACTTCCATTAACATCCACGGAAAAACCAGGCTGAAGATCCACGTCCCTAATTGCTTCTAAGATAAATTTAGCATCGCCTTTGAACTCCTTTCCTAATTTTCCTATATCTGGTACCCAAACTTCAGTTTCTTTTTCAGTTCCAGGAACGGCAACTCTAAATTCCTTTGATGATGCATTTCCATGGGCAGAAAGGTCATAATCTCCTCTATGGGCGACACCAACAACCTCAACCCAACCTAAAGAGGTGTTAATCTCTCCATCCCAACAATCACTAGAATAATGAGCCATCTCATTTGAACCGTGTTGTCGGAATCTCAATTTTTTGTCTGGCACACCTATAGTAGTTAGAAATTTCTGAGCTCGAGCTAAGTGACAAGCCACCAGTGAAGAACCAATAATTCCCTCATCAAAGCCCTCTCCTACCGTAGAGGATGTTTCTTTTCCATTAGCGTCAAGGAGGTTAATTGTCACATCCCTTAAATCATCTGAAAGTAAAGGCTCTTCATTTGGTAAAAAGAAATGCTCGACTTCCATTTGGGTAAATTCTCTCATTCTCAAAGGCCCTTGCCGTGGAGAAATTTCGTTTCTGAAGGATCGGCCTATTTGCGCAGCAGCGAAAGGCAATTTCCCTCTATTTTGCCTTAGGAGCCATGGAAAAGCCAAGAATATACTCTGGGCCGTCTCAGGCCGTAGATAACCAGGCAACCCCTTTCCAGCCCCAACACCAGTTGAAAACATGAGATTGAAAGAAGTCATTTCTGAGAGGGTAGCACCACAACCAGGACACGCCATTCCAGAGATTGCCTTTGCCAATTCATCTCTTGACATCTCTTCACCACCATCAACCAAATGATCTGCACGAAATTGTTTCTTACAATCTTCACAATTCACTAAAGCATCATCAAATTCACCCAAGTGACCAGAAGCTTGGAACAGAGCTTCAGGACCGATTAGGGCCCCATCTAATTCCAAACAACCAGCATCTATAACGTAGAGTTTTCTCCAAGTTTCTAAGATTCTTCTTCGCATTTTCACGCCAACAGGACCATAATCAATGAATCCTGCTAGACCGCCATAGGCATCAAATGCAGATTGGAAAATCCCTCTACGGGTTGCGACTGCAATGACCTTTTGGAAGTCCATTTAATTTCTCCAGCGGACACCTAGAATTTCAGATTTGGTATCGAATACGGATTCGTATTCGTCTTCTTCTACTCGTGAAAGCAGAATCCAACCACTTTGTTCTAGATTAGAATAAGTTGAAGTTCCATCCTTATTAAACATATCATCAAGCCCAAAACAAGCAATAGAAAGTATAGAATCAAGCCCAATAGAACTGAATTTTTCCCTAATAAATCGAATTTCTTCTAACATATTCACACTACACAGCATTCCATTATCTGTTCCAAAACCAATGTCCATACCCAAATCAATCATTTTTTCAAGAGGAGGTATATTTCCAAAATATTCATTGCTTCTAGGGCAAACAACAACAGAAATTCCCGCATCCTTTACTTTTTCCAAGTCATCATCTGAAGCATGACACATATGCACTACAAAATCAGGAGCCAAGTTAATCAAAGCATCAATATCTTCCCTTTCATTTTCTGAGTGATGTATTCCTACTAAGCCACCTTTTTTCCGAGCCGCAGTAGCGAGATCTGAAGAATTCACCACGTCTTTTAGACTACTTATCCCTGCATTCTTCCCAGGCAATTCTTCTCCATTTTTAGGCCGGCCCAACAAAATAGCAGTTCCAGGATATTCTATGTTATCAAAGACATTTAATCCTTCTTTACCACCTTCTCTAAAATCTAAAATTAGTCCAGTTCCAGAACTAATAATTTCTTTCATACCTGCAACGACAGAATCCTCAATGTTATTTTTCTCTAACCATTTATGTTTCCATCCACCAGGCCCCACGAGCTTCTCTAAGCTCAAATCTTTAGGAACAGTATCTCTTGCTAGAGTATCACCTAAGTGAGTGTGGCAATTTCGAAAGAGAGGGACAATAATTCCATCTTCTTCACCATCAAACCCTTCTACAACTTCACAATTTTCTAAATTGATTGTTCGATTTCTAAATCCATCTTTCGTAAAGACAGGACCTTTCCAAAACATTAGAGCGCGTCAGCAATAGCGGGAGCGACAGAAAATCTAGTGTAAACTCCTTCTAAAGTATCTGAACTAAGTATATCGTCGCAAACCCTCAAACGGTTTGCAGCGTCCTCGATGAACAATCCATGTGTACAGGCAGCAAAGACACGTTCTGCACCACCATCGCGCAGTATGTTTGCAGCAGTAGCTATTGTTCCACCAGTGGAAATGATATCATCCAAAATCACTGCAGTTGAACCCTTGACATTGACTTGTCCAGAAGTTGTTTCAACAGTTCTTCCATCAATCCTAACTTTTTTCATTACATGAACAGGTACTTTGAGCAAGTCTGCAGCGAGAGTGCATCGGTCTCTAGATCCTTCATCAGGAGCTACAACCATGTCTGGTTTGAATCCTTTCAAATACCTTACAACTTCTCTAGAACCGTTAATATCTTTTGATTCACATCCAAAGAATTTCAAGATTTCAGGAGTATGAACATTGATAGTGAAAACACGATCACACATAGCACCAATAGCTCCAGCAATTGCCCTTGCCGATCGAGCTTCTCCAGTTTGGAATACTCTTTCTTGTCTTGAGTACCCCATGTAAGGAATAACACAAGAGATTGTTTTTGCACCAGCTTCTTTTACGGCTTCCAAAATCAATAACAATTCGACAATTTTCTTATCAGGAAATGTGTTTTGGACTACAACAACATCTTGGTTAGCAACGTCCATTAGAATTCGAATGTATCGTTCACCATCGGGGAAATGACGATTTACAACACCACAAAATTCAGCGTTCATTTCTTCAGCCAACGACGCACCGAGTCGTTGGTGAGTTGAACCACTAATGATGTACATTATTTTCTCAGTAGAGGGGTGATAAAACCACTTACGGATTTTATCCCAGTGAAGCTATAGCTTCAATCTCCATATCTGCGGCTAGTGGCAGTCCAGCAACTTGAACTGTAGATCTGGCAGGAGCAGAGTTCTCATCAAAGAATTGCGCATACACGCCATTCATTTCTGCAAAATCATTCATATCTGCAAGAAAAACAGTTGTTTTTACTACGTTATCTAAGGTTAGATTTTTTTCAGCTAGCACGGCCTTCAGGTTAAGAATAGCTTGCTCGGTTTGAGCAGCAACCCCTTTCTCTAATTCCGTTGCATCATGTTTACGGCCAACTTGGCCACTGAGGAAAACATATCCTCCAGATGCAACGCCTTGAGAGTAAGGACCGATCGGTTCTGGAGCCATCGAGCTCATTACGATCTCTTTCATATTCCACTAATAATCACGGCGTTATTAGAACTGCGGTATCAATTACCAATACGCTTCTCTCGCAACCATTATGGAATCCATATACGTTTCACAATCAAAATCTTTGTCAGATAATGGCGAGACACCATTCAAGTCCTCAATAATTGCTTGAGTTATTGTAGGGTCAACAACCCCCCATCCAGTTTGCGTGTATGGTGCTACAGGTGAGACAGGTACTCCAGTCTGGCAAGCTCCTTCGTTTGCACCAGGATCATATTCAGTGACTTCAGGGAAGTATGATGCCTTTTCCATACTTCTTCTGATTTCATAATTTGTTATAGAAAATAATTCTCCTGAGATAAGACTGCCATTACGAGCACCTGAACCGTAATCATTTGTTTGATTCCTTAATTCTTGAATTACAAGAGAAAGGACACCAGCAGTCCTAGGAGTTGCGAAACTTGTTCCAGAAGTATCATGATATCCATCTATTGAATCATGGTCGGGCAAATATTGTGTCCAATCAGCAACAATATCTGGAGCAGTTCCTGAACAGTGCATAACTTTGCCTCTATCTCCGTCCTCTTGGAATCCAGCAATTCCAATAGACCAAGGAGGTCCGCCCGTTGCGTCTTGTACGCAAGTAGAAGCAGTGTTATCACAAGCCCCAGTGTGTATTTTCCCCATAACATTGACAGCATATTCAGTATCGTCTTCTATACCCGAAACAGGGATTGAACCGATTGGTCCAAAACTGGTTGTAATGATATCAACCATTGGATGCTCTGCAGCCCGTCTAACACCATCAAAACCCTCAAGAAAGAAAATTACAGCGTCGGGATTCGCGTCAATCACAGCCCCAGTAACGGCAGTACCATGACCATCATCAGGATCATCCAAAATAGGAGTATCACTCCATCCTTCTTCACCCATAGCCCCTATAATTCTTGTACCTGAGAAATAGACAGTATCATTGTAGGTTATTCTATCCCAACAAGCCTCCCTATCGGCTTCAACACGCTCCTCCCAAGTCCCTACTTGCGACAGTTCACAAGTTAAAGTCACCCCAAATTCATCTAGAAATGATTGAGGCAGACTTTCATTGACTTGAAAATGCATATGATATGGATTTATTCCCGTATCTACCGGAGCAACAACAGAATAAGATTTCTCAACACCTTCTTTACTGGTTATTTCTTCAGAAGGAGATTCTATAGTATTATCTAAACAACCAGAAACCATCAAAAAAACAACGATTGGAATCAGCGTTTGCCGAGAATAACTGTTTTTCATTAAAATAATGAAAGACACACAGATTTAAAATATACTATACCATTACAATCCCATGTCAAAATTCATGTATTCTGGAAGCTACACTTCAGATGGCGTTCAAGGGCTTCTAAAAGAAGGAGGCACAGCAAGAAGAGATGAAACAACTAGGATTGTAGAATCGTTAGGTGGAAAATTAGAAGCATATTATTGGTGCTATGGAAGCACCGATTTCCTTGCAATAATGGATTTTCCAGACCACACAACAGTAACTGGAATGGCCCTAAACATTGCAGCTTCTGGAAAATTCAAAGGAAACATTACACCATTGATAACAGTTGAAGAAATGGATGAAATGGTCAAAGTTAACTTAGGCGATTATAGATTACCGGGCGCCTAAATTTAGAAACTTCCAAAACCCATAATTCGCGGTTTAGCCTCTAGCTGAATAATCAAGGGATTTCTCTGTGAAGATTTATTCAAGACAATAGGAAAGTCCCATTCAATCTTAAGTTCTTCATTATTTTCAGTAATTCTTCCCACAACGAATTGCAAATCACTGCAGAAATGCACAACATCACCAACAGCAAGATCATTTTTCTGAAAGGCCGCTTTGTTCAATTTAAATTTTGAGTTAGCCTGAATCTCAAATCGATTTTCCGAATCAGCTAATATCGAACCTTTACCTAGCAAATCTTCTCTGAAAGCTCCCGCAGTTCTTAGGGCCAAGCCCACCCTATCCCCAAGATTGGCTACATCCACATCCAAATCCATAACTTGTAATGAACGTGCAATTGCATTTCCTTCAGAACCTGCAAAAATAATATCATCATGTTTGTTAACTTTCCCAGATTGTACGTGCCCCACTGCAACCAGCCCAACCCCCTTCACAGTGAAAGCCTGGTCAACAGCTACAACAAACCCTTCATCATCATTAGGTTCAATTTTGTTTAGAACACCAATCAACTTCTCTCTGATGATAACACCATCATTCTCTACAAATTCCCAATTTGGAAGTCCAGCTTGTTGAAGCAAAGCCTTCACTTGATTATCATCTACCCATTCACCTTCTGAGGGATTTATGATAATCAAACCATCCTTTATTCCTGCACAAGACATAGAAACAATAATTTCTCCAAACGTCGCATCAACCTTTCCAACCTCAATTATACCAAAATCAGAAACCGTCAATGCAGTAAAGAAGGGCTTTGGCTTCTCTGGATAATTATTAGGCCTCAAAATAGAAATAGTTGAGAAAGAACTATCTTCCTTCAAATCCTTGTAAATGTAATTATCTACATCTCTTGAATCAGATTTCTTAGCGATAGAACGTGCAACGTCATCACTTCCCACGAATAAAATATTTAGCACACTCATGAACTAATTCTCTCAGCCATGTAATTTAAAACATCAGAAAGACATTGTTTATTGTCAAAAGAATCCACACCTTTCTTTTCTTTCACAAAGTCAGAAAGTAAAGGCAAACATCTCGTCAATTCATCCACAATAGTGATGTGAGCAGTTTGAGCCGTACGAGACAGCGGATTCAAATCAATAGTAATTACTTTTTTCCCCATTTTTACCAGAGCTTCGCAGCGATCACCATCTTCTAATGGAACAAGAACAACATCTGCAGAACCAATACCATCAGAGCAGCATTTTGCCCTTTCAGAACTCAATCCAGGAATTTTGTCGTCTGCATTTTCACCAAGCGCATCAATGCCTACCTTTTTCATCATTTTAGTTAGCCCAACGATTCTCTCAGGCGTTCTGTGGAACAAATTGATTTCAACTTTAGCCCCACTAATTTCAGAAAGTCTTGCAATCTCTCTTGCAGCTAAAGCAACCACATTTCCATTGACAGAAATTACAGGTTTTTTAGCAGCTAAAATTGCAGAAGATGCGGCCTTTATTGCACTCAAAGCTGGAAGGCAAGTTTGTTCTCCTAATAGATAATCGAAAGCCTCTCCTCTACCGTGAGCAATTAATCCTTGATTAGCTACAACATCCGAAGCTTCTACTAATTTTTCTCTTGCTAAAAGCGACTTGTATCTTGGATGATCTTTTGGCGGTAATACCAATTTACATCAATCCAAAATAGAAACAGATGCCACTGAGAACGGTAAAAATAACGAGCGGAGGAATGACAAGCCGATCTACAAATCCTCTGTAATATCCGCCAGCAATAACCCCCATCAAAAGAACAAAACCAACACCCATTGAAACTAATAAATTTTCAGCATCACTTTCTGCCAAATCACGATTATAAATTGCAATAATTCCAATAGTAATTGCGAAAGCACCAATTACGGTTCTAAGTTGCGCTCCAAAATTTCTAAGCATATTTTCTCTATCAGTTAATTCCCCTTCGAGAGCACCCATCAAATCTTCATCGAATTTAATAGGATTTATATTCATTAAAACTCCCATAAATGATAAAATTCCGCCAACAATCAGTAAGGCCGTACCTTCATCCATGACAGTTCACAATTTATACGTTATTTAAGCCCTAGTCTTCAGATTTAGTAATGCGCCAATAAATGAATGGAGATATTACAATATACATCAGAACTCCATAAACTCCAGAAGGTAAACTCAGAGTAGAGAAACCCCCAGCAGGGTCAGCTAGAATCAAGTCGCCTACTGCTATGCCCACAACAGCATTCTGTATCCCACTTTCAATCGAAACAGTAGTCGCCCTTTTGGAATTCAATTCTAGAATTTCTGCACTCTTATATCCAATACCAAGCATCACAACGCATAGAAGCATCACAGCAGGACCCAGTTTTCCGATATTATTCATCAAAGTATCCCATTCGGTCGCAATTGCAGCAAGGACAATTATCACAAATAAACCAGCAGCAACCATACTGACGACTTTGTCCATACTATCTGCCGTTTTTGCGGCGTAATGTCGAATGGTCATACCAATCACAACAGGAACGGTAGTCAGTAAGAACACCTCCATTCCAAGCCTCAAGATATCAATCTCTGGTGCAGATGCCCCCATAAAATGATCCATTGAGAAACCAACGATAAGAGGTAGAGTAATCACTGTAGCGACGCTAACTATGGCAGTGTAAGATACAGAGAGAGCAGTGTCGCCCTTTGCTAATTTAGTTAGAATATTGGACGTAACTCCACCAGGACAGCAGGCTAATATCATTAGGCCAACAGCCAATTCGTTTGATAGTCCCAAACCCGAAGCAATAGCAAAAGCGACAATCGGCAACACAATCATTTGATTAGTAAGACCAATTGCGAAAGCTTTCGGTTCCTTGACTATCACAGTGAAATCATCAACCGTTAACCCAATACCTAGAGAGAACATAATGAATGCCAGTGTGACGGGCAAAACAACATCAATAATGACATTAATTTCATCTTCAACAAGTTCATACTCAGCAATTACAGATACAACTAAAAACAATGAAAAAAGAACAT
>JAKURQ010000037.1 GCA_022449785.1 Candidatus Poseidoniia archaeon | reverse complement strand
ATCCTCGTTTATCAGATATATTCCACCAAGTATAAAACCAACAATAGGAACAAAGAAAGAAATGATGTACAACAGAATTGCATTTCCTGTGCTTATCATAACTCTCTGATGTTTTTGTCTAATTTAAGAGTGTGGTTGTTTTGTGAAAAACACTTATTAACTATATATTTATTTTAATAAGAGATGAGCAAAATTGAAGAAAAATTAGCAGATAAGGCTGAGCCAATCTTAGGTTTTAGGCCCTCTTCTAAAGTAAAGAGAGGACGAATTGGCATTATAATTAGCATAATTTGCTTGGTTTATGTAATTATAGAATTAATAAAATCTGGAGTAATTGACATATAATCCAGAGCTGCTTAATTTAATACTGTAGTTGTTTTGTTCTTTAGTCGATCTAAAAATAAAAAATAGGATTACCGACAAAAGCTTCGCTAATCAAATAAAAATCACACAGCTCTTCACAACAGAAAGGCAGGGGAGCTGTGCCTACCCCTACCTAACGTTATTTTCTAAACTACTTAGTTTCCGAGTAGTTTAGCGGAGCCAATAATGTCTCCACTTGCATCAAATTGGATATCCAATTTCCAGCCACTTTCTGCAGGACCGTTTGCTGAATTACCTTGTCCGTAAACCGTGAATTGGTCTCCGGCTGATAATTTACCATCGCGGTCGTTATCTGCGAAGTTGACTGGGAAATCGGTTCCGTCGTCTGCTGATACATTGTTGGATCTGCTCTTCAATTGTTCGTCGTCACCTTGGTAACTGACCTCAATTCCGTGCTCTTCTCCACCAACTATCTGCATGGCGACTTCTCCAAATCCATTACCGCCAACGTGGGTTGAGCCAGTTTCATCTTTCAAGAAGTAACTGAATCCAGCTAAGTCTTCTTGCTTACTGACTTTAATGACCTCTACGTGCCACTTGCCTCCACTATTCTTCTCTACGAAGAAAGTTGCTATAGGTGCTGATTCCCCTTGCTCTAAGAAACTGGCTGCCCAAACGTACAGCACAGCTGCCAAGACCACAGTAATTGCGACCATTAAAATGACCGCAATAACAGGAGATACACCATCGTCGTTCTTTACTATTCTGTGTTCCATGGTTGCGTCCTCTTTTTTCTGGCATTATATCTCAAGAGATAAGCTGCCGGACCATTACATTGTACTGACAGTATATAAAAACTAATGTTGTATTACATTAGCTATTGCGCTTTATGATTAATATGTTCTTGCTAGATAAACTCTGTTATGTGTTGGTTTACCAGATATAACGCAATTTTTAGGCTCAGAATAAGTAGTTGTTGAATTACCAAGGAAGGCTAAACCTGTGCTTTTCTCAATCATTTCAGCTTCCGCATCATTGCCTTCAAAAGCCATTTCGTAAACTTGATCTGTGTTGATTGATTCATCAAAAACTAATGTATCTCCATCTACTGAAAAACCAGGCAATTTTTTGATGCAAGAATTGAAGTGTTCTTTACTCTTTTTACTCATTTCTTCTCCAATAGAAGACAACTCAGTATTCACTGTATCTACAAGATTGGCCAATGGATGGCTCTCTTTCCCACCCGTTCTTCGGGCACACATGAATGAATCGTTAGCTAAGTCACGTGGACCTATCTCTATCCTAAGTGGAACGCCTTTAATCTCCCAATCATAATATTTCTGGCCAGGACGTATGTCTCTTGCATCCATTCTAGCCCTGATTCCTGATTCTTTTAACTTAGAAACTATTTTTTCAGCTTCAGAAACCATATCTTCTGATGAATTTTTAGCTATTATTGGGATTACAATTACTTGGATAGGGGCGACACTAGGTGGCATAATCAATCCTTGATCATCACCGTGTGTTGCTACAATAGCTCCTAATAATCTCTCAGACATACCATATGTTGTTTGATGTACAAACTCTTGCTCGCCAGATTCAGCTTCATATGTTACATCGAAAGCTCTTGCCCATTGATCTCTATAATGGTGGCATGAAGCTACTTGTAAAGTGCGACCATCAGGCATTATCACATCTATTGCAATGGTGTACCAAGCACCTGGAAAAGTATCCCATACTGGTCTTTTAGTAACTAAAACAGGCAGTTTTAATTCATTCATTAAATTTTGAACTATTTCTAAGTCTTGTTCTATCTGTCTTGTTGCATCATCTTCATCTATGTGAGCTGTGTGAGCTTCAAAGAAATGAATTTCTCTTACTCTTATGAAAGAACGAGTCTGCTTTGTTTCATATCTAAATGTATTAACTATCTGATACGTTTTGAGAGGTAAATCTGCATGAGAACGAATCCATAGTGGAAACATCGTGTACATTGCAGTTTCACTTGTTGGTCTCAAAAACATAGGTTTGTCTAGTTTACTTTCACCAGCATGCCTTATCCAATAGACTTCTTTTGCAAAACCGCCAGCTTCGTCCTCCATTCGAAGCTCAGAAGGATCTACGCCTTGCTCTCTGGCAGCTTTTAGTAAAGAAACCAATCTATTTTCTTTATCCAATAAATCTTCAGGAATTAATAGAGGGAAATTAACTTCATCATGGTCCGTTCTTTCCATTTCGCTATGAGTTAAATCGTCTATCAGACGCATAGTTTTCCAACCGTATGGCCTCCAAACATCCATTCCCTTTATTGGATATCTTTTGTCCACTAATTCTGCAGCTTCAACAATGAATGGATACCATTCCTTGAAGTCAGTTTTAGAGGGAATTCCGCGTTTGGCTGCGGCTGGAGTATTACTCATGCTTGTTCGCGTTTATCTATGCTGTAATTAACGCTTACTCTTCTTTTTTCTTATCTGATTTAGGCTTTTTTTCGGCTGCCCTTCTCTCTTGATAAGTGTCCCATACTTTGCCTGCCAAGACTGGACCTGCTAATACAACAAACATAGAAATCCAAAGCATCGTTCTACATTCAGGGGGTGCGTTGTAGTAGTTATCTGGTTGTGTTACACGCAATTTAATTAAACCAAACCAAGGCAATTCTCCCTTTGCCATACCAACTATCCAATCTGGATCAACAGGTTGAACACTAGAACCAGTTATATCATAATGTGTTAATTGATCTGGGTGCGGATTACCAGTAGAATCACCTTTCGTTATATATCCTGAATTTTGTAAATTCTGTATACTTGCACCTCCTCCTAATCCTATTTCAGCTAATTGGATTTTGCCGTAAAATGTTGTATTAATTTCAGGAATGTAATAAGTTCCGTTATCTTTGTCAACTACTTCAACCCAAGCCATTGCTCTATGAATTACAGGAGTAACTGGTTGACCATTGTAAGTCTCAATTCCATTTTTGTAATAAACAATAACATCACCATAATCTCCATATTTTTTGTAATCTGTCTTCTTACCTTCAAGATATGTGACAATGTCTTTTTTCTCAGCTTGTTTAACTATTACCAAATCACCAGTATCGATTGTTCCTATATGGGAATATCTTGGTTCAGAATATAATGGATTATTGTCATGCTCCATAGAACCTGATTCAATAACAACCATTGGAGGCCAATTACCACTGTATGCAAATGTCAGAAGAAAGACGATGAGAACACTGCCTATTGCTATTCCAACATCTTTTACAGTTTCAGGCAGTTCTAATCTCTCTGATTCAGCCATCTAGGTAATTTCCTATAGGGACTTTCGAGGTCTTTTAACTTTTTTGACTTTTCTAACTTTTCGATTGCTATGGCTGGAACGCGAGGCTCCAAAATCAGTTCCTAAGTCATCATTAACCATTCTAACGCCAGGGTCAGAATCATCTGCGTCATCTGGTGAATCGGATGAAGGTGAATTGAAATCTCCAAGTAAATCATCTAAAGGATCTCCAGCGCTTGGATTAGAAGGTGCAGGAGTTGATTGGGAAACTGGAGAAGGGTCAGGTGTTGGTTCTGCTGGAGGTGCTGATTCAACCTTTTTCATATCGCCTCCACACATAGGGCACTTGCTAAATTCACTTGATTGAAACTCTTTACCACATGATTGGCACTTTGCTGCAGAACCACTAGATGGAGCTGAAGGTGCAGCTATGCTACCTGTTCCACCTACTTCTTCTTTGTTAGCATAAGGATTGAAATCACTATCTCCTAATAAATCGCCTAGGTCATCTTCCTTAGGTCTCTCTTCTCTAGAAGTCTTTTGATTTGCTAATTCTGGATTTGTGTCTCCGCCGCCCATCTCTTGACGCATACGTGCATAGAACGCGTCTCTCTCGGCAAACAATTCTTTTGTGTCATCTGAATAATCAAATTTCTTCTTTTCTTCTTTCTTCCTGAAGAATCCCATACATTACTCAGAACCCCATGATAAATAAAGAATTGGGTTTAGAAAAGAGAACAATTGCCTGTGACTGCATCAATTGTCGATTCTAAGGCTGGACCTATTCCTAGGCAGGTGACTGTGCCTGGTGGAACCTCTGTCAGTCCTGCATCTGTAATTAAACTAGAAATTAAACCGACGTCTCTAGCATGTTGTTGAAGTTTGCGAAGGTCGGATTCTCCAGAGACTTTAACGACGACTTTTTTCTGACCGTCCCCAAACCATTTAGTGAAATTTGAAGAATCTGATTTTTTAGATTTCAAAGCGCAATTAACTGCAGCGTGAGAAACTTGAGCTGCCATTTTTCCTTTTGAAAGACCTAAATCGGTCCGGACTACAATTACTAATTTGTATTCCAAAAACTAATCCTCTGTATCGCTTTCTCCACCAGGGTCTGTTGCTTCGTCCTGAACAACATCTGCAGACAAACCTTCTCCTTCTTCTCCAGAATGATTAAGAATTTGATCTAATTCAGCCATTCTAGAATCAATGTCTGATAAATCTGCAAGGTATGTTTTCTCTCTTTTCTCATAATACTTTTTCATCATTGAACTGCCTGTTCGCTTTCTCAACTCAGCTTCCTTAAGTTTCTCTTTAACATTTGTTCTATCGTGTTTCAAACCTTGCAATTCCAATAATTCTGCTGGAATGTATTTCCCAGCTACGGCTAATTCTGATTCGATTCTAAGTCCTGGTGGTGCCCTAGCCAAAGAAGGATGTACATTTGCCATCCATGGATAAGCACCTCTATACCATCCTGCAATGAAAAATAATAGAGTAACTACAATTAAGGAACTTGTAACAAAAAAAGTCTGAAAATATCCTTTGTCACCATCAGAAATTCCATCCCAATCTGGTGCATTGCCAAGTGAAGGATTGCCTAAGATAAAACCTATCAGAATAACTACACATATTGACATAGCCATTCCTAAAGTAACTCTGTAAAGAACATCAAATTCCTCATCTAGTTCGCCTTTTCTAGGAAACATAGCTTGAATTAAGGTATAACCTGGAAGGAACAAAACTAGCACAAGGCCGGCAATTACTCTCAAATAATTAATGTCTTCCATTATAGCTCCAGATTAGCCCCGTTAAAAACGTCTACCGCTGGTAAAACCATTACGATATCCATGTGGTTCGGATCCATTTCTCCTTAATGATGATTGTTGTTTCATTACTTCCCATCGTGACTTACAATCGCATATCAAACCAGACAAATCATCCTTGCCTAATCTATGATTTTTCAATCCTTCAAGGATTTTCTTATTACAATTGTGGCAATTGTGAGCACCACGACGGGTTCCTCCTCCTGTAGGATCTGAATATACTCTAATTGGTAAATCTTTACAACGCTCTAAAACTTCAACTACAGACCAGAGCCACGGTGCTGTCCATTCATTTCTCATCCATAATTTTTCGACCACCGTATTTTTTTGAACATTGACTGGATTTATTGAAATCTTATCTACATGTGGTGCTGCATCAATTGCTGATTGAACAGCGTCTTCTATTGCATCTTTTTCATTAAGATATGGAGGTTTTAGAAGAATATATGCTTTGACTTCTGCACCATTATCTCTTGCACTCTTGCAAACTTTCACGAAATGAGGCCATCGTAATCGTTTATTGACACACTTGTCCAAAACTAATGGACTTGATGATTCTAGCCCAATTGCTATTTCTAATTTAGGAGCGTTTGTATAACTAAAATTCTTAGGATTCACAAATTCAGGGAGTGATTCAATAAGAACTTTTTCGATGCCCATATCTTTCATGTCAGACATTACTTCATCAGCGAAATCTAGAGGAACTTCTGTAGGATCAATAAATGAACCTGATGTGTAAATCTTAGCATAACGTTTACCCTTCAACGAAGGACGAATCTTTTTCCACTGCTCCCGAAGCATTTCATCGCTAACACCTCCTGGAACTGTATCGTTGAAGTACCCACACATAGAACAGCCTTCTTTGATTGACCAATAACAACCTCTCGTCCTAAGAATGGCTACTCCTGCCTCTACAATTTCGCCATCTAAAAGTTCTTCCTCAGTCCATTTTGCTACTGGTTGATCCAATGAATGATCTTTAGGAATTGATTTGGATTCATTGACAAAATCTGTTAGTGGAACAAACGCTTCAGGCATGATGTCGTACCTCCACTGCAATTCCTCTTTTCATAGAAACCATTTCCTCGGGGTTCATTCTAGCAATCCCTACTGCTGTTACTTCTCCATTTTGCTCTATAGCTACTTGTTCACCGATTTGCCAGTCTCCAGTATATCCATTTACTCCAACAGCAAATAAGTCACCAACCAATTTGAAATTTTCCGCTTTGACAATTCCGCCGTCATTGGAAGCATAAGCTTTCCCTCCATTTAATGTCAACCCAAAACCGCCTACTACTGGAGATATTGAAGCTAAATCTCCGCACCTCAATTTGTAGGGCATGCGGCCACTTATCTCAGAATCTGTCAAGAAACTAGGATTCGAGTATTGGAAATT
The DNA here is from genome assembly GCA_022449785.1 of Candidatus Poseidoniia archaeon. GTDB lineage: Archaea > Thermoplasmatota > Poseidoniia > MGIII > CG-Epi1 > CG-Epi1. The sequence continues at coordinate 4,075 of JAKURQ010000037.1, read as the reverse complement.
TGCAAGCCCTATAGCTTCTCCCTTTGCTCTTTCCTTAGAAGTAACCGGTTCAGTTCCATTCAAGCTCATTTTAGCTACTGTTTGAAGTACTTCAAGTCCCTCAAAAGATGATGGTTTCTCGACTTTTGTATCAATCGTTTCCAGCCCGCGCTCTTTCAATAAAGTAGTCATTATTTCAGATGAAGAACCTGCATGAACTATGGCTTTGGAATAGTGCTTTTCGGGCTCTATCTTTGACAATTGTTTTCTCAGCATTTCTACTTCTGTTGGACTCCAAACTCCTGTCACTGCAATATCATAATGAGCTGCAGGGTAACAGAATTCTAATTCCCGAGGAACAAGACCCAAAGGTGATGTAACAGAAATTATGTGTAATGAAAGATAATTGTCTACTTCTCTGATCGCATTGAAAAATCTTTTGTGACTGCTGCTTTTGAAATATGGCTTTCGAGCTGAACAAGGTAGTATTAGCAGAACCATATTCTCAACAGGTGGTGTGAATCTAGACAATCTCTCCTGAAAATCAATTACTGAAGGATGCTTTAAACTCAAATTATTTGCTCTTATAGGATAATGATTCTTAGCTCCTTTTTCCACCAATAATTGTGTAGAATGATGTAAGATTTGTGAAACGCGAGGATTGTGTAAACTAGTTCTTTCAACGAATTCTCGTAATGTACCATTAGAAATTGAATTGCGGATTTTTGAAACCCAACGATTGAGTTCTTCTCTGTTAGCTGAAAATGTATCCACTTTTGAAGAGGATTTAATCCATGAACCATCCTCTAAAAGCCAACCTGTTGAGCTTCTTAATTCAACATTTAAATCATCGAAAATATCTACTCCAAGATATGCGAGAATGGGCATATCACTAGGTTCTACTGCTGGCGCATAAACCAACCTTGAATAGCCTGCTTCTTCTCTAAACTTAGAAGCAATTTCTACTATCTTTTGAGGCCTAAGTGAAGATGCATTGTCTAAAACTGCAATATTCTCTGACAAATGAAGAAAGGGTTCTTTGTCTGAATCTAAACCAAGTGGTTTTGGCGGTAAATCGAATGATTTACCAATCTTTATGGAACCTCCAGATTCTAAATCTGTAGCTTCAGTTAAGTCTTCATGACTGAATACAATATGAGGGGTGTGAAGATTTTCTCCTAACTCTAGAAGTCGACCTAAGCCCTCATGACCTATAGGTTCCATTATATCTTGCCAAATTGGCGCCTATATATTGCAATCCTTTTCTATGCTTCAGGTTGTTTCAGTTCTTTAGGTGGCTCAGTAGCAGTCATCTGATCCTTAATACCTTCATCTACAACTTGCTGAAGTGCTTCGTCTGCTTCTTCCTTTATTGCATCGAGTTCAGCTTGCATTTCATCAGAGGTAGGGATTGTTCCAAGAATATCTTCTGCACTACCAAGCGCCTTTTCCATATCTTTTACGTCGGATAATTGCCTATCTGGGGCTTTACGTGAATATCCAACGTAGTCTGCTGCTCCTTCGAACAGTTTTGTTAATTCAAATGGAAGGACGAACTTTGTTGCTTCACCTTCACCAAGATTCTTCAAAGCATCAAGACTCAATACAGTTAGAGCTTTTGAATCTAAAGCAGATGCACCCATAGCTGTAATTCTTAGACCTTGAGCTTCTCCTTGCTTTTCTAAAATAGTCTCTGAACGAGAACCTTGTGCCTCTAAGACTTTAGCCTGTCTAACACCTTCTGCTGCTAGAATTCGAGATTGTTTGTCTCCTTCTGCAGTCAAAATTCGAGATTGTTTGTCTCCTTCTGCTGAAAGAATTGCTGATCTCTTTTCACCGTCTGCTTTCAAAATAGCTGCACGTCTTTCACGTTCTGCTGAGGTCTGTTCCTCCATTGCAGCTTTAACATTTGGAGAAGGATCGACTTCTCTGATTTCTACGTTGTCAACCTTAACACCCCAAGGGTCTGTTTCAATATCTAATTTTTCTCTTAGAATTGCATTAATTTTATCTCTACTGGAGAAAATTTCATCCAACTCCATGTCTCCTACAACACCTCTTAGGGTTGTCTGAGCCATGTTGACTATTGCTGCTCTATAATTTGCTACAGCCAATACTGCTTTCTTAGCATCTGCAACTTTGTAGTACACAACTGCGTCAACCATTGTTGGTGAGTTATCTTTTGTAATAACTTCTTGACGTGGAACATCAAGAACCTGTATACGAAGATCTACTTTGAAGACCTGTGTTATAAGTGGAACCACAAAGTTCCATCCTGGATTGAGCATCGAATGATACTTACCCAATCTTAGTGCTACGCCTGATTCGTATTGCTCAATCTGTACAATAGTCGTCATCAAAATGACAACAACGATTGCGCCGAGAATCAGCAATAACATTAGCCACTCTACCATTTTTTTTCTCCTTTTTTATTATTCTGGTACCACCGTAAGGGTGATTCCTTCCGCATGTATAACTTTTACTTTCGTTCCTTCAGGAATAGCTTCGTCTGCTGTAGCTCTAAATTCTTCTCTACCGACTTTGGCTTTCCCAGATATTTCGTTCGCAACGACATCTTTAGTTACAATTGCAGACTTACCAATCATTGATTCTATACTCATTTCGCTAGGTGTATCTGGTGGTGCTAAGGATTGATACATTGTCATTGTTCCATACAACGAACCGCCACCTACGATCAAGCCGATTACCAACAGCATAAATGGCGATAATCCAAGGGCATCATCAAAAGACATTAGAATTCCTAATACTATGAAGACTGTGCCTGGAACTGCAACCAAAAATCCTGGTTGAAATACCTCTACAACAAACAAGAGGATACCAATGATTATGAATGCTAGGGCTATTTCGCTACTAACAAAAGTTTCGTCTGCCATGCTTTACCTAAATGTTCATGGACTGTGCTGTATATATAACATAGCTTTTGTCGACATAAGATGGCAAAATTGCTAGAACTAAATCAATACCTTATAAGAGAAAAATTTTTAAAGATTTTTGGAAACAAATTTCGAATAATGGATTCGCAAGATAATCTATATGGATTTTGTGAACAAAAAAGATTCCGAATTAAAGAAGATTTAAGAATATATGATGATGAACAAAAAAATAATGAATGGTTAGTTATCAAACAAAGAAATTTAGTTGATGCATGGGGTGGTTTTGACATTGTTGATCCTAAAGAAGGATTGCATCTTGGAACTATAAGAAGAAAATTTTGGAAATCACTTTTGAGAACAAAATGGGAATTGTTGGATTCTGAAGGAAATGAAATTGGCATGTTAATTGAAGATAGTTTAGGTTATGCAATAGCTAGACGTACTTTCTTAGGAATTTTACCAAAAAAATATACTTTGTGGACTTCTGGAGATGATCAACCGATTACTATGCGACAAAAATTCAATCCTATTATTAAAAAATTAGTAGTTAGTATTCCTCCTAATCACACTTTTGATCGAAGATTTATTGCAGGATTAGCAATTGTGATAGCTGCACTTGACGGCAGAGGGTCAAAATAATTAACTAAAGTATTTGATTGCTACGCTACGGACAACCCAAATTAAGGTGAAACCAAAAACAAACATTCCATAAATAGAATAAGTAAGTTCTAATTCATCATCACTTTTTCCAATCAAAGTCATAATTGCAAGGAAAAGAATTAGCATCGCAGCATACCACTGGAATTCTTTTTCCAAATCTTGTTTTGATGTCCCTCCAGAACCAAAATTCTTGATAAAATAACTGACTCCAAGCCAACTAACGGCAAATGCACCTACTGATATCATCATTTCACTTACTTCTGAAATTCCTCCATAAAGTAAGAAAGCAACAAAGGCAACTAATGCTCCAGATGCAAACATCATTTCTTTCTGTATTTTTTCGTCCATAAATCAAGCTCCAAAATTGTCTTGTAATGGAATTGGGCCGTCCCAGTACTTCGAAACGACATATGTTTCAGCTGCAACATCGTGCAAACCTTGGTTTTCCTCTGTAAAAGCAATCATGAAAAATGCTAACCAGCTAACCATGTTAATTCCAGGGATGGCTGTTTGAAGAATGTAAACTATAGTTCTTATGAATG
>JAKURQ010000036.1 GCA_022449785.1 Candidatus Poseidoniia archaeon | reverse complement strand
AAGTCAAATTTACTTCTCCCGAATTCGATAAATTACCTGAACGTGTAAAATATAATCCTCCTAAAAGGCCTAAGAGGATGCAAAGTCCTTTAGCGAATAAAAGAAGGAGAGGAAGAAGTCGCTCTCGTTTTAGAAACAGAAGTAAACCTAAGAGAAACGAAGAACCTTCTGCTCAAAGAAAAGTTGAACAACAAGTGGAGAAAGCTTCATTCTTCAGAAAAAACAAAAACCGAAATAAGGATGCGAAAAAGAAGCGTGGCAAAAAACAATTTCCAAGGGAAGAAGATAGGCCTCGAAGAAGAAAGAAGCCAACCTATGGTGGAAAGGGTTTGACCACTAATGAGGATGGAACTCCAAAGAAATTTGGTGGGAAAAATAAACCTGATAAAAAAGAAAATACTGGTGGGAAACCTAATTATCAAAAAGGGAGAGGTGGCCCTAGAAAACCTCGTGGTAAGCGTTCTAATTGGAAGCGTGGTAGGAAAGCTAGTAGATCCAATCGTAAAAGACTCTCTCGAAATAAATGAACGCTATCCAATATACTTAAGTATATGTGAAATTTTGTGCAATCATGAAAGAATACATGAAACCCAAATTATGGTTGACTGGAGTCGGTGCAATATTCACAATCTTTATGTTGTTGACTTATGCCGAGATAATGAACGCAGCGGAAACAGGATGGGGTGCTGATAACTACGATGATAGAGACGTTTTCTACGAGAAAGGATGGGCTGCCACCTTCCTCCTCATCGCAATTATTACAATTGTTTCTGGCCAATTTGTTGAAGGAAGAGCTCAGGCAATTCTTGCAATTACGATTGGAGGGGGCAATATCCTCATTTTCATACTAACATTCCTTGCAGCTGGTGATTTGGATTATGGATACACTGGGGATCCTGTTAATTGGGCGCCACCTATGATAATGGCAACCGGTCTTTTAGTGTCAGGATATCTGCATTTGGATGAAGAATAATGATAGACAAAATACTCAGTGTTAAAGCATCTTCTGGAACGATGACTTTCTTCATGGCAATGCACATTTTGATTATGTCTGGTGGTGCAGACGATGGAGAAAATTATTATTTTGAGATGATATTGTTCCTCACATTGGCACTCCTTGCAGGTTCGACCTTTTGCATGGATGAATCTTCGGCGCGCAAAGCACTGCTTGCATTTGGTGTCGGTTTAATGCCGCTCGTACTCCTGTTCACTTATCCTTGGGTTTCTGGTGGTGATACGGCCGATGGTCCGCCTCTTCCTGGTATGGTGATGTGGTGGCTTTTCACGGTACAAGCAATTTTAGTTGGTTCAGCACCCTATACTGGTATAGGAACATCAACTGAAGAATAGATATCTCTTAAAACTAAGACCTATAAGTAACTGTGAGACAGTTAGGGACGATAGCAGTAGCTTTCCTGTTTTTGATGCCTGCTATTGCAGGTTGCTTAGAAGACAGTGAAGTTGATTCTATATCTGCAAATGATGTAAATGTTACTCCAAAGACAATGGTTGCTGGAGAATTTCAGCCTATGACTATTACTGCTAAACGCGACGTTTCCGTGTTTATACCTCATATGATTATTGATTCGGTTTCTAATTATGTCCAAAATGGTACTGTTCTAGATATGAAAATAGGTGAAACTGAGCAAGTTACCGTATTGGCACCTCCTAGAATAGATACTGCATTTATTTTTCTTTCCAAATATGGAACTGAAATCTGGCCAATTAGAAACCCAAGTGAAAGCTGGAATGACTGGGTGGAGAGAGGTGGAATGAATGGTGAAAGTCTGGCAGTTTCAAGAGTGGAACCCGAAGAAGGTGCCTCACTCTATACTCTAAACTCAACTAAAGAGAAAGCTAGTCGTAGTATTCCTGTTAAAATTGATGTAAAGCGTGAAGTCTCGGCAGCCTATTCAGTAGATGAAGGAGGCTTATTCTCAACAGGATTTATTGATGGTCGAACTGTATACAACAGCATAGCTCGTATTTCTGATGAAACTCCAGATATCTTAGATCCTGCTGATGGTGCTGTTGGATATCTGGACCGATGGGCAGGACAAGGAAACTTAGCTTACGAAGATGCAGCCCAATTTTTGATTGCTGAGATGACTGCTTATGGGCTCCGAGTAGAAGTTCAGAGATTTGCAATAGAAGATGTGCTAGGAAATGTCAATCCTGAAGCTTACAATGTATGTGGGTTCCGTGATGGTACGTTATATCCAAATGAATGGTTAGTTTTTGGTGCTCATTTTGATATCGCACCTCCGGCAAATGCAGGGCTAGTAGACCCTCACATAACTGGATCTAGAACATATGGAACTAGAGTTGGTGCTTACGACAACACTGCAGGGACATCCATGGTGCTTGCTGCAGGAGAAGCAATGGCTAGCATGCCATATGACACTCGAAGAACAATGGTCTATTGTTTGTGGTCAGGAGAAGAAGGAGGCTTGCGTGGGAGTGACTACTGGACAGATACACTAGCTGACCGATATCCTGACGTGACTGTTACGAATTACATCAATTTGGATATGGCTGGAGTTAACTGGCCAGGCGGTGGAGGTGCTCCTTGTGGTGGTGAACACGGCGGAGGTGATGGTGGTTGTGATCCAGACCCTCAACCAGATAATGATGGATATCCTAAAGACAGTGAAGTTTGGCCTATGAGAATATACATTGGTCCTTCTCTTAACTATAATAAAATTGACCAACCTGATCTTGTATATCTCAGCCAGTGGATTGGTGCTGACGCAATAAATGTCTCAATGCAGCAAGATATCTTAGTTGGAGCTGATAACAACTCAGAAGATACATGGAAGTATGATGTTTGGGTTGAACAAGATAGGCCTGAGATAATAATTTACGAAGATACAACTGCACGAAGTGACCATGCCTCATTTCAAAATAATCTTGATACTATAACTCTTGGATTCGGTGGGTTAGTCGATGGTTACTGGTGCTATCACCAAACCTGTGATACAGTAGAAGAAATGGTAGACTGGATGGATAACCAAGCCAGAGGATATGGAAACAATGCTACTGGAGTTAACAACTTAGTCAATTCACTAGACATGATTACATGGTGGGCAACCTACAGTTTCTTCCATATGGATCAAAAACCTATTTTGAACGTTTATTTAGATTAGAAAAAAGAAGTGTATTCCTCTAGTTTTTTTCTTTGGATATTTGGAACTTTGGCATTTTCAGAAGGAAAACCTGTAACAAGAATCAAGAAGGTTCGCTCATTTTCGCCTCTTCCTAATATTTCACGCAGAAAATTCATAGGGCTTGGTGTGTGAGTCAAAGTGGCCAAACCTGCATTGTGTAGAGCTGTAATCAAAATCCCTGTAGCAATTCCAACAGATTCAGGGACGTAATAATTCTTAATTTTATTTCCTTTGTCATCTAAACCATAAGCTTCTGAAAAGATTACAATCAAGTAAGGTGCTTCTTCAAGAAATGGCTTATTTTCATCAGTTCCTAGTGGTTCTAATGCATCGAGCCATTCATCTGGAGCTCTTCCACTATAGAATTTTTTCTCCTCTTTCTCTGCAGCCTCTCTAATCTTTTTTTTAGTTTCAGAATCGCTTACAACTGCGAAGTGCCAAGGTTGACGATTTGCACCACTGGGGGCAGTACCTGCAGACTTTAGACAATTCACTATTATTTCTTCAGGCACGGGTTTGCTTGAAAAATCCCGGATTGTCCTTCTTCGTTGGATATCGTTAAGAAATTCTACTGATCGGTTTTGCATCTCCTCTATAGGATAAGATTTGTAATCCTTATAATTAACAAACTTGTCTTGATCCACACTATACACCTTTTTTTTTAGATAAAAGACTTTGTATTGGCATTGCAATAAGGGGTTGTGAGTGAAACAATAGATTGGAATGATTTTACAAAAGTCGATATGAGGGTTGGAAAGATTATTGATGTAAAGGATTTTCCAGAAGCAAGAAAACCTGCATATATTCTGACTATTGATTTTGGAGAATTAGGTACTCGAAAGACATCGGCTCAAGTCACGAATTATACACATGAGGACTTATTAGAACGTGAAATTGTTGCCGTTTTTAATTTTCCACCAAAACAGATAGGGCCTATTATGTCTGAAGTCTTAGTTTTAGGAGGAGTCGAGAAAGATGGGACCGTTCGTCTTTTGAAACCTGACCCCAGTTGTGAGTTAGGAAGTCGTGTTGGATGAACCCCTATCTCGCTTTGATTCGACCTGGAAATGCCATCTTGACGGCTATAGCTGTGATAGCAGGTGCATTCATTGCTGCTGGCCCAGACATTGTAAATTTTCAAGTTGAGATTGCTATTTGCTGTATTTCAGCCATGATGCTTGTGGGGGGAGGTAATGCATTGAATGACTATAACGACAGAGAATCTGACAAGGAAAACCATCCAAATCGACCTATACCTTCTGGGCAAATTAATGCTGAGACTGCTCTGAATTATGCGCAATTATTACTAGGGGGTGGATTGATAATACTGATTTTTGCTTTAGATAACAAAATGCCGTTTGTTATTGCACTTTTAGGAATGCTTACTTTAGTCGCCTATGAAAACGGCTTGAAGGCTGCTGGAATTACTGGAAACATTGCTGTTGGGTTTATGTCTGGTGCTGTTTTCTTGTATGCAGGAATGGCTGTCAACAATCCAGGTCCAACAATATGGATGTTTGGACTTGCTTTTCTTGCTACTATCTCTCGTGAAATAGTAAAGGATATCCAGGATTTGGAAGGGGATCGGGACAGGAGAACCTTGCCTTCAAGGATTGGAATTTCATATTCGCTTAATATTGCAATATTAATTCTTCTGATTGCGATTGGTTTAAGTTATACTGCAATAAACCAATTTGATGGTAATGCGCTGAATGCATATGCTGGAGGAATAACACTAGCAAATGCAATTATGTTATTTGGAATTTACAACTCAAGGAATGAAGATTACTTTATGGGGCAGAAAAATATCAAACAAGGAATGGGTATTGCAATGCTGGCTTTCATTGTAGCTGCAGGCTTGAGTTAGTCTATTTTTTTGTAAGATTATATTAATATATGTGCATTTATACATATATTTAATGAATAGTACAATTTTCAAAGCACTTGGGAATGAAACTAGATTGAAAATTGTTGAAACATTAATGATTAAAGAACATAATGTGACGGATTTAACGTCCATATCTAATAAAGATCAAACTACTGTCTCAAGGCACCTATCCACCCTACTAAATGCAGGAATAATAGGCCAAAAAAGAATAGGAAGGAACATCTTTTACAGAATTATAAATACTAAAATGAAAGAATGGTTAGAATCGACGATTGATATAAAAGGAAAAGATGTTGAAAAGAATGAACTTAGGAATAAAATTCAAGATTTTTTGAACAAACAAAGAGTAGAAGAATATGAGTGAAGAAATAGATGAAATAATGGAAGAGAAAATAATCAGACTAAAACGTCTGAGTGAGAGATTAGATGAAACTTTTACAATTCCTGGAACTGAACGCAAAATTGGAATCGAATCTATAATTGGAGCAATCCCTCTAGTTGGTGACCTAATCGGAGGGATCATTTCCACTTACATCATGTATTCAGGGATAAAGATGGGAGCTTCTCCTGGAATTATAGCTCGAATGGCTGCAAATATAGCAATTGATTTTGCAATTGGATCTATACCAATAGTTGGGGATCTATTTGATTTCGTCTGGAAAGCAAATAAGAAAAATGTAGAATTAATTGAAGAAACAACTCTCCTAAATGAAGAAAATAATAAAATAAATTATTTGATAGTCGCTACGCTGATTGTAGGTTTAGTTGCAATTATGCTCGTAATTTTAGCAATAATCTCCTAAAAATCGTGAGCGTAGCAACTATTTAGTAGACAAAAAATGTCTTGACTATCTTAATTATGCTTTACCAAGAATACGGTACATTCCAGTGCCACAGGTTCCGCATGATCCTTTCATTGCTTTACGACCATTCTTCATTGTGACTTCTTGTCCGTTACCTATTTCTCTTTTGGCTTTGCACTTTACGCAATATCCTTCCATGCTATCACATCGAGGAGAGCGCCATATAAAACAAACGGCCGTAGAAGGCAGTATATAAAGATTAGTATTCTATTATTTTTCTATTATTTGAGTATTATTTTCCTATTATTTTTCTATTATTAGTATATAATATTCCTGTCAGGTTTTATATACTATTGCAATAACCATATTTAGAGAGAAATGGCTGAAAACAAAGAAAAAGAAATTCGACGCGTTCCTGTGACAGTATTAACTGGTTTTTTAGGGTCTGGTAAAACTACTCTCCTAAACCACATCCTTTCAAGTACCGAACATAAAATGAAATTTGCTATTGTTGAAAATGAATTTGGTGACATCGGTATTGATGAAAATATATTAGTCGAAACTTCCGAAGAAGAAATTATTGAAGTTGTAAATGGTTGCCTATGTTGTAACGTTAGAGGAGACCTCACTGAATTACTTTATGACATGTACGATAGAATCAAGGATTTCGATGGCCTCATAATTGAGACTACTGGTCTAGCAGATCCAGCACCTGTAGCTCAAACCTTTTTCGTTGATGATAAAATATCCGAACGATATGATCTTGATGGAATTATAACTGTTGTTGATGCAAAAAATATTATTCAACATGTTGAGGAAGAAAAACCTGAAGGCATTGAAAATGAATCTGTAGAACAAATTGCCTTTGCCGATAAAATTCTACTGAATAAAACTGATCTTGTAGATGAAAAAGAACTTCTAAATGTTGAAAAACAAATCAAATCTATCAATGGATTTGCACCTATATTTAGAACTGAACACGGAGTAATTGATCCAAAAAATTTGATTAATATTGGTTCATTCGATTTGAAGAGAACGCTTGAAATGGACCCTGAATTCCTTGATATCGATGCTGAACACGAACATGACCAACGTGTGACTTCAATAAGTTCTAGATTCGAAGGTTCTCTTAATGTCAATAAATTGAATAAGTGGATAGGCGAGATTATCGATACTAAAGGAGTCGATATTTTCCGATACAAAGGCATACTTTCCGTAAAGGGCATGGATTACAAATTCGTGTTCCAGGGTGTGCACATGCTTTTTGGAGGTGCATATAGTCAAGAACTTACTTGGAAAGAAGGAGACAAACGTGAATGTACTTTCGTTTTCATTGGTCGAGATCTTGATCATGAAGCGCTCGAAGCTGGCCTAATGAAATGTGTCGCTGAGGAATTACGTTTCAAAGTTGGTGATACTGTTTATGCAAATGTAGGTGAATTTAAAAAAGGGAAAATTTTGAAATGTTGGGATGAAGGAAATCCTTACCGTGTTGAAATACAAGATGAAGAAAAAAAGAACATTTGGGTCCCTTTTGATAATGATGAATACGTGCGCGATAAAATTTAAAACCGATATTGAAATCAGTTCCTATAAATGAGGATTGATTAGGATGTCAACTTGTATTAATATCTGTGATGGCTGCTGTTGTGGGCGTGTTGAAAAAGGCCATAATGAAGTTCCAGTTAATGAATTAAAAAGAATATGGGAAAAAAATAAATTACACGACAAAATAAGGCTTACGATTTCTAACTGTTTAGGGCAGTGTAGTATGCACAATGTTACTTTATTAAAAATTGGAAAAAAGAAAACTTGGATTGGTAAACTTAGTAGCGAAGAACACTACGCGGCACTTGTAGATTGGGCGCATAATGTTGCTAAATACGGAAATGATGCAAAACTTCCTAATATTTTAATACCTTATTGCTTTATTCCAAATGAAACTTTATGATATCAATTAATATCTTAATTTACGTTTTCGGATGCAAAAATTAATTGCCTTAGACCAACCTGAAATATCGCTACACATCCAAAGATAATTGCTGCAACCAAAGCAATCATAGAACCACTTCCTGTCTCTAATTCTGCTGAATAGTAAAGTCCTAGAAATACAGAAGTAAAACCAAATATTTGTGCCCAGATAAATGAGGAACGGAAACTACTGCTAACTAGCTGTGATGTGGCGGCAGGCGTCACTAATAAGGCCGTTACTAGCAAAGCTCCCATCACTTGAACCATACTAACTACTGTAGCTGCCGTAATAACACTAAAAGCAAGTCCTGTAGCCCTTACTGGAATGCCTTGAATCTGTGCTGCAAGTTGATCGACGCTCGTAATTAACAATATTTTATGAGTCATTATAAGAAATGTGATTGACACTATAGAAATGATGCAAATTAAATTAAAACTTTCTTTGTCTACTAACAGTAAATTACCAAATAAATAACCCTCAATGTCGTTTTGAACGCCACCTCCCCAAATTCGTAATGCAACAAGACCTAAAGCTAACATTCCTGTTAAGAATATACCAATTGAAGCATCTCCGGAGAGTATTTCCCTTACTTGTAATTCATAGATTATTATTGCAGAGATAATGCTCAGAAGTAATGCATAATACAAAGGCGTTGTTGAACTAAAAACTATAGCCAGAGCAACGCCGCCAAATGACACATGAGCTAACCCATCTCCAATTAAAGCTAGGTTTCTCATAAGTAAGAATACACCAAGGAAACCTGATACAAAAGTTACAAAAATAGAAGCTAAAAGTGCTTGTTGACCTATCTCCATTTCAAAAAAGAATTTTGAAAATGTTTCACCAGGCATTATGGGTGCTATGTATTCTAAGAAAGGAGCGAACAATTTCAAGACTATGTCACCAATCATTATTTCCCCTCCAAATTTTCTAACTGATAAAGCATATTTTCTGAATTATTACTCTCATGAACTGGTTCAATTCCACGTAAATTAGCCAATTCTGCTAGACCTGGGAAACAGTCTGCCGCGCCATCATACCTAATTTTCTCTTCAAGAAAAATCATCCTATGAGAAGCTTGTTGAATTGCAGCAATGTCATGAGAAACCATTAGAATGGTTTTTTGGGCTTCATGGCAAAGTTGATCTAAAAATTTTAATAGAGAATTTCTTGATTCTCGATCTATTCCTACAAGTGGTTCGTCAAGAAGTATGAAGTCAGCTTCAGATGCTAAAACACGTGCTATAACGGCTCGCTGGCGCTGCCCTCCTGAAAGGTTAGAGACGTTTCTATCTTGCACTGATTCTAAATCTGCTAGCTTTATTGCACGATCTACTCTCTCGTTTTGATCGGTGCTATACCTCCAAAACATATTACCTGAATTTAAAGTACCTAATTGAATTAGTTCCTTAACAGTAAGTTTGATATTTTTAGGAAGGTTAGATGCGTGCTGAGAAACCCAGCCTAGTTTTCTGAAGATCTCTCCTGAGGGTTTTGTATGTCCATATAACTCAATAATCCCCTTTCTAGATTTTAAGAGACCCAGAATCGTTAAAAGAAGGGTAGTTTTTCCTCCTCCATTTGGGCCTACAAGGCCTACAAATTCACCTTCGTTAATCGTCAAGCAAACGTCTTCTAAGACTGTTTGGCCCGAACGATTAACTGAAAGCTTTTCTACTTTCAACGGTGGATTTTTAGAAGTTTCCATTAAATCCACAGTAGACATTCTTTTTAAGAAATTATTTATGAATATTTCTTAGCGTCTTCTTTTGAAAGAATTCTGAACATTTTGTGTGTTTCGCCATCGATAGTGACTGAAGCTTTTGCTGCTGGTCTGCCGTTTTTCATAGTAACTACTTGAAAATCTTTCTCATCGACGTCGATTGACTTTTTTAGTTTTACATTATAGAATTGCATTTTTACCTCCTTTTATTTTTTGTAGAAATTTAACACCCTATACCTGCAACAAGACTCTCGAGATTCTTATTCATTAATGTTAGATAAGTATCTTCGCTGTTTTTAGGCGGCAGTTCCATTGTATACAGGATCTCTATAGTTACGCCAGTTTGTTCAACGATACTATCAACCGAGCTTGTATCTGTATATTCTTCAACATAGAGGACCGTTATGCCTTTCTCCTCAATTTGCTCAACAACTTCTGCTATGTCTGCAGCTGATGGTTCGCCTTCAGGATCAAGGCCGTGTATTGTCAAAATTTCAATGTCATACCTTTGTGCGATGTACGCATAAGCATTATGATTTGCAACAATTGTTTTCTCATGATTTCCTGCTTCACACGTTCCTCCTTCCCCAAATGCTGCATTATAGTCAGCATCTAGCAAATCAAGTTGTTCTGAATATGCTGCTGCATTAGCTTTGAAATCATCTTCCCCCTCTGGGAAAGCTGTGACTAATGCATCTAAAACAACACTGATTTGTGCTTTGTAGGCTACGGGACTTAACCAACTGTGTGGGTCGTAATCGAACGCTTCTTCTTCATCACCAGCTACTATTTCGCCCTCTCCCGTCCACATATGACCTGCAGCTTCGCACTCTGCTTCAGTTGAGTCGTAATTCTCGTGAGAGTCTGTGTTGTGACAAGCTCCACTATCGTGGTCATCATGGCTATCTTCTTCCATCCACATGTGACCGGCAGCTCCGCACTCTTCCTCTGTTGAGTCGTAATTCTCGTGAGTATCTGTGTTGTGACAAACACCCCCTTCATGAGCTCCGTGATCGTGCCCTTCATGTGCATCTTCATCCATCAAAATGAAGAATTCGATACCTGGAGATAGTGCAAATCCATAATCTCCTTCTTCTTCAATATGAATAGTTGCATAAGCTGCATGATCGTCTGCATCTACCATGTGAATAAAATTGTCTAATTCTGTTAGATTCAGAAGTTCATCGTTGTCTTCATCTGCTTCGTTGAAGATATCCATGAGGTATGCCATTTCTTCTTCAGTTGAATGGTCTTCTTCACCATCTCCGTGGTCATGATCATCCTCGTCATCTCCATGGTCGTCTTCACCATCTCCGTGGTCATGATCATCCTCGTCATCTCCATGGTCGTCTTCACCATCTCCGTGGTCATGATCATCCTCGTCATCTCCATGGTCGTCTTCACCATCTCCGTGGTCATGATCATC
>JAKURQ010000035.1 GCA_022449785.1 Candidatus Poseidoniia archaeon | reverse complement strand
CATGGTGCCTGTCGCTTTCTTCATGTGTATGATCATCATCACCATAATGATCATGGTGATAATCTTCATCCCCGTGGTGGTGAAGACCTGGCTCATCGTCATGATGGTCTTCATGATCATCGCTCATCATATCTTCACACATTTCTGAATCTGCGTTGTTATAACAATAATTGTACAGTACCTCAATACAGCTTAACATATCTGCATCGTCTTCATCACATCCCATAAATGTTTCACAGGTTGCATCATCCATATCTGGTGGACATCTAAATTCATCATGATCGCCATGTTCATCATGATCTCCATTTGAACTCATATCAACCCAATAATCAAAACACTCTTGGTTAATTTCTCCAGGAGGTGTTCCCAACATCATTTCGCACATATTTGATATTTCATTACGCATCTCATTAGACCAATCGATTGGCATTTCAAGCTGAAAGTCAACCATCCAATCTTCTAAAGATTCCATGGTCATAGTAGCATGGGCTGCTGTTGGTGCTACATCCCCATCATCACGACCATTATCTGGACCGCTATTGGTTGAGACCCACATTAATCCTGCATCTGCACATTCTTCTTCTGTTGCATAATCCCATTCTACTTCATGAGTGTCCATATTGTAACAGACATAATCTGCTGCCCAGACGGCACACTGTGGATCGTCATTGTTTTCACAATAATTTCCTACAAAATCTTCACATTCTGCAGATTCATGGTCCCTACATTCCTCTGCGTTACAAGGACTATCTGGATTGTCTGCATCGAACGGACATTCATCTCCGTGACCTTCATCATCACCATGGTCATGGTCATCTCCACCATCGTCATCTCCGCCTTCTTCGTGTTCATCTGCCCCTACATTATATGTTGGAACTGTAACGAAAGCGCTCATGACCATCATGAAAAATACTGCTAGCGTAGCTAGTCGGCTTAAGTTCATAGTTTAGGTTTGACGAAATTCCTATATAAAATTAGTAGGCATAGTGCTAAAATACGTTAATATGTGTATTATAGAGGATTAAAAGTCATTTATTTACTAAAAATAGTATCTAAATACTTGTTTTACCGAACTGCTGCAGAAACCGTTGCAGCCATACATTTGGTTACTTTCTTGGCTGTAGGAATATGTAATTTTTCATCTGGGCCATGAGCATTACCGCCAGGCCCTCCTGCTCCTGTAATTATGAATTTTGAATCAGGATATCTAGATTGAAGCATTGCCATTACAGGGATTGTACCACCAATAAACAATGACATTGGTTCATTACCATAGAATTTTTTACCTGATTTTGTTAACATGTCAGATAACTTTTCAGGAAGTTCTGGTGAAAGAAAGCCATCTGCAACTTCTGTCATTTTAGCAGAAACATGTGCTCCATTAGGAGGATCCTTCTCAAGTAATTCTTGTACTTTTACAGCCACTTTTTCGGCACTTATTCCCGGAGGTGTTCGTATAGAAATTTTAAGATCTGTATTAGTTCTCAATACATTACCTGCATCTTGAATAGAAGGAATTCCATCTGC
Source organism: Candidatus Poseidoniia archaeon (assembly GCA_022449785.1). Classification (GTDB taxonomy): domain Archaea; phylum Thermoplasmatota; class Poseidoniia; order MGIII; family CG-Epi1; genus CG-Epi1. The sequence goes on along the minus strand of JAKURQ010000035.1, from coordinate 9,718 downwards.
ACCAATAATAGAAAGACTTGGGGACAAATTCATAGTTAAGAAAATATCAAGTGGGTCATTGACTTGTTTCTGAACACCATCTAATAGCGGAAAATCATCAGTTGATTCAGAATTCATTTCAATAATCTTGGTTGCTTGCTCCCTCATTTTATCTGTTATTTCTATATGCAACCATTCTGGTTTTATTTCGCCCGTATTTTCATCTTCAATTCTTGATAGTAATTGTCTAGCCAGTCTAAATGAAGACGGCATAACTCCACTTCCATGTCCTGAATGAACACCAACTGAAGAAACTTTTACAGATAATGTTCCGGCCACTATCCCTCTCAAACTTTCTGTAACCCACAGTCTGTCATAATCGATTCCACCTGTATCCAAAACAATCACTAAATCTGGAATGCCTAAGACTGACTCAAGTTCGTCTAAGTAGTATGATAAGTCAGGTGAACCACTTTCTTCCCCTGTTTCTATTAGAAAACGACAAGTTGGGTGTGAAATTCCTTGATCTTGTAAAGCTAAGACTGATAGAATTCCTGCATAACCACCATAGCCGTCATCTACGCTTCCACGCCCAAACAACCATCCATCCTCAATTACTGGTTTCCAAGGACCTTTTCCTTCAGACCAACCACTTGCTTCTGGTTGCTTGTCAAGATGTGAATAAAACAAGACTTCGCCCTCTTCATCTCCATCAATTTTGACTAATAGAAGAGGTGAACGATTTTTCAAACGGTGTACTGAAACTGACAAACCTTTGAGGGGTAAACTACGCGTCCATGCAACAAATGTGTTTACTGCTGCATCCAAGTAACCATTGGCTTCCCAATCTGAATCAAATGAAGGAGACAATGCAGGAATTTCAACAAACTCACACAAACTAGGTAATGCTGATTTATCCCACCATTCCTCTACGAAATCGGATAATTTATCTAAATCAAGTGAGGGCATGAACTCTATAGTCTTGGCTTACGTAATATAGCTAATCCTAAAACTGCTATTATGGATACAACGAAACTCAAACTAGGAAGGCTTCCATCACTATCAGATAATTCTCCAATTATTTGAGATGCTGAACAACCATCTTCATCTACTTGATCTCCAACTTTGGTTCCTGGACAGCGATCATTATCGTCATCGATGCCGTCATTGTCATCATCCATATCAGCTTCATCATCTATACCATCATTATCGTCATCTGTGTCAAAAGTATCTACGATTCCATCATCATCTGCATCTGGATCGCCTTCTTCCTTCAAAATATCATTTCTTTCTTTATCTGTTAAAGGAACTGGATTGACATAGGTCAAAATATCAGTGCCGTTTTTCTCATCCCATTCCCATTGAGGTATGAGTGCTTCGTAATGATTAGTACCATTCAGTTCATATTCTACAACCATTCCCATCCAACCTATATGACAGCGGTTATCATTCAATACTTTGTCAAATCCCCAGATTTCTAAACAGTCTTCTGGTCCAGCTTCATTGGGCTCTCCTTCGCCCCAGAAATCATTACTGAAATTTTCTCCAGTAACCCATTCCCAACCACCAGAAGGTTCTGAATAATTCGGATTGTCCATATTATGGAAACCACCTATCCAATATGCGTGCCCATCCAATAGAGAGAATATTGTTTCGGCCTCTTCTTTACTAGTTATAGTTGCAAGATGCCCATTAACTCCTTGATAGGTTAATGATTCTGCGTATTCTGCAGCTTCAAACCAATCATATGTCTCATAATCAGTAAATCCTTGGCCAAAGGTTGCTTCAAATGTACCAACTGTACCATTTTTTGCATTGAATCCAAACCAATTAGGATTTTTGATTCTGTCATCTTCCCATTTTTCTAGATTCTCTGTGGCAACATTTTTGAATACTTCACCATAGCCTAAACTGACGTGAAAATTAGTTTCTTTTCCTGTAAAATCTTCATCAGGCCACTCAAATTTTAGTGTATGATTACCAGGAGTATGTGTAGCATTAGGAAACTCAATATGCATCCATTGTCCAATCCACAGACGATTGTCTTTCTGAGATGAGACGCCTCCAATAAGGTGGGATGTTGGGCCTACGCTCTCAAATTCCCAATTAGACCAAACTGCCTGAACTCCGTCTATTTCCAAAGTAGGGCCTCCCTTTGTTACTATATCTCTTTCATAATGCTCCCTCATTATTTCATTTTCAATAACATCGAGTTTCCAGGTGAGATCTTCTTCGCTTTTGATAGTTGTATTCACATTATCTAATCTTTTAGACATAACGCCTCTTGGAACTCCATCCAATAGAGAATTCATATCAAAATTATCTCTAACCCAAGTAATCATATCTAATGTGATTATTTCATCTGGGGCAATTGTATAATTTAAAAACATTTTAGCCTTGCCATCATAAGTAGAAGTTATATTTGATATCGTTTCTAGACCTTCTTCTGAATCAATTGTACCTTCAGCCATACCATTTAGGATAGAAATGATATTTTGAGTATATTCTTTATCTAACATTGAAATTTTATAGCTTTTCACCATCAATTCTCTAAATTGTTCTGATTCTGCTGATGAATATTCTCTACGCATGTAAACTGAACCGCTAAAATCTGGATAAAATTGATCTGGCTCATCACCCCAATTGACCTCGGGTGCATAATGTCTAACATTTGGATTTCCAGATAAAACATCAGTTGTGTAACAATCTAAAATTTCTACATAAGCCTTGTAACCACAATAGAGATCGGTCCATCCAGAACCATACCTATCATGCTCAGGATTTGAACTATTTAAACTAGAGAACTCTCCATATGCAGGAGCAGTTCTCCATGAGTAATAACTATCCCGTTGCTTCAAATATATCATAGCATTTTCTGAGGTATACACGTGCTGATTGAATGGTTGAGGATCATGATAATAAGTTGTATTTTCATTGGTTTTACCTGTATCTAAGCATCCAGCATCACCTCCCAAACAAGTTAAAGTAATAGATTCTGGAAAATCAAAATCGATGTGACAATAGTTATGAATTCTATAATCTGAATCATTGATACATTTCTCAATATGTTTGGAATCTAATTCATCAATGTGTAAATCATAATACAAATATGGTTGATCTTCATAAAATTCTTCACTTTCTTCAGCTTTGTAAACTGGTGAAAAAAACATCCCACTCAAAAGAAGTGATGCGAACAAGCCTAGAGCTAGTACCTTACGGAACATAATGATGTGGTAACATCATGGTATTTATCAGTATCTAAATTGAAACGCAACTATAAAGACCCGTGGATTTGCATAACATTATGGCAGTTTGGTACCGCTCCCATTTAATTCCATTTGGATTAGCTTTAGTTGCTTTTCTGATTATAACAACGGGAGGATGGATTCGTATAAGTGATGCAGGTGAAAGTTGCCCTGATTGGCCTCAGTGCTTTGGTACTTGGGGATTTGACATTTCGGAAGAAGAACAAGCACAATGGTGGGAAGAAAATCCTGATGAAATCGATTCAAGAGGTGCTCAACATAGATATACGACTGATCAAATTTTTACAGAATGGGCGCATCGTGGTTTAGTTGCTATAATTGGCGTTTTAGTGATTTATAGTCATTACACTGCCTGGTCACTCAAAGATAAAATTGGAACACGTACTTACAGAACACATTACATTGCAAGTGTATTTTTAGTTCTTCAAGCAATTTTAGGAGCGATTACGGTCAATTTAGATAATGCGCCATGGACTGTTTCTCTTCATTTGTTTATGGCTCTTGTATTCACAACTTCATTATTGGCAGTAGGATTCTTTTGGTGGCAAGGGCAAGAAGGATTACCTGAAAATCTAAAAGTAAAAAATCTAAACTCAAAAAGTCAAAACTTAATTTCGATAGTGATGGTCTTGATTCTAATTCAATTACTAATTGGAGCCTATCTTTCGACTAGTTATCATAGAGGTGCATGTGGTGTAGGAACAGCAGGATGGCCACTTTGTTCAAGCAAACTAATACCTTCTTTTTCAGAATTTGGAGTTTTGTTACAATTAGGACATCGATTCTCTGCACTAGCAATTGGAGGAATTTTAGTCTGGGTAAGAATGCAAATGGAAGATGAGGTTATCATCAAAACATTCAATTTAGCTCTCGGATTTTTTGGATTGAATATTGCCCTTGGTGGAATTTATATTCTTTCAGCAACTGATGGTGATTTTCCGGGATGGATTTCATTATTACACTTGTTAGTAGGAGCTTTGACTTTCTTGTCAATTGCAACAGCTTACCTATTATGTATTGTTAAAGGAGAATCTGATGACTGAAGAAAGACCGTCACTTGCTAGGATTTATTGGATTTTAATGAAACCTAGGGTCGTATTTCTGTTACAAGCCACCGCAATTTGTGGTGTTTTAATCTATGATTTAGGTGAAGGTTACAAAAATGAAGGATGGAAACCTATAGACTCTGTTATCACCTCTCTAATTGTTCTAATCGGAGGTTCATTAGCAAGTGGAGGATCCATGGCAATCAATATGTGGTATGAAAGAGATATTGATCCATTAATGGAAAGGACAGAAAGTAGACCTATTCCCTCTGGATTTATTTCACCAGCACATGCATTGACTTTTGGTATAATCGTTTGTTTAACTGGCGTAGCTATTGTAACATTACTTACTGTGCCAGAAGCAGGAATGATTACAGGATTTAGTGCTTTTTTCTATGTTTTCATATATACAATGTTTTTGAAAAGAAGAACTCCTCAAAACATAGTAATTGGAGGATTGGCAGGGGCGACACCTCCTGCAATAGGTTGGATAGCTGCTGGAGGAAATATTGATGATCCCTTGCCTTGGCTAATGGTTTTGACTATTTTCATGTGGACGCCTCCGCATTTCTGGTCTCTAACTCTTTCTAAAAGAAGAGACTATGGTGAAGCTGGAGTCCCGATGTTGCCTGTAGTAAAAGGTGAAGACGTTACAAGAAATCATATTGCAGCATATACCGTAATTCTAGTGGTCACTAGTTTAATGATGGTTTTAATTGGAAATACGGGATTATTGTTCCTTGTTTCTGGAATGCTTCTGTCTTGTTACTTCTGCTATCTATCATTCTCACTAAGAAACAGTAAATCTGAGGATGAGGCATGGAATTTATTCAAATTCTCGAACATTTATCTCTATTCATTATTCGTATGTCTTGTTTTAGACGCAAAATACTATTTCCCTGTTTTTGAGTAATCAGCTTTAATAAACCCTTCCTAAATCTCCGAAACAGTAGTATTTCTTGAGGAAACAAAATGTCACTAATTGGCGATTTAATAAGCTTTGAGAACCCAAGCGTCTGGAACGACTTTGGAGGAACCTCTGGTGGTTTCCTCGGTGTTGTTTGGCAAATGGCTATCTGGTCAATAATCGTCGCTATTCTAGTTACTGGCTGGATGATTTACAATTTAATTTATTATAGGCATACTGAAGGGGATCCTGATCACAAAGATGCATTGAAAGTAGGTGTTTTTCCTCACGAAAGAGGTAATGCTAAGATTGAGATTGCATGGACTATCGCTCCTTTGATTCTAGTTTCTTGGTTAACATTTATCTCACTAGCACCTCTAGATTATCTTTGGGACGTTGATGGACAAGAAGAAGATTTGACTGTTGAGGTCATTGCAGGTCAGTGGTACTGGCAATTTGGAACACCAATATGTAGTGAAAAAGGCAATGAAAATTCTTGGTGTGATGAGGGAGTATACCAGCAACCATTAAGTTTTGATAAATGTGATAGCAATTTCGACTGTTTAGAAATACCTCATGGAGCTGTGGTTCATTTCAGACTAACTTCTAACGACGTTTTACATGCTTTTAACTTTCCTGAAATTGGAATAAAACAAGATGTTGTGCCTAATTTAGAAACTTTAGCTTGGCTCGATACCAACGAAGTCGAAGTTGGCCAATATGACATCTGGTGTGCAGAATTCTGTGGTGCTGAACATTCAATAATGGATGCTGATATTCACATAACTGAGGTGCAATGAACAAAAAAACTTTGAGTTTAGGATTTATTATAGCAATTGTTTTTGCTGTGACTGCATTTCCAACTGCTAATAGTGTACCAACTGGAATAGCTGATCCAAATATGGTAGCAAACGGTTGTACCTGTCACACTGATGGTATTATGGCAAGTGATGTAGTCATCAATCTAACTGAATTGCCTGAAAATTATAATGTAAGTCAAGTGTATACATTCACTTTGAAAATATCTGGAGGGCCTGAACCTCTAGAAGGTGGTAACCAAGGTGGATTCTTTATTGCAGCAAGTTATGGAACACTTGAATCTGTAGATAACACTACGCAAGTTCCAGAAGGACAAACTCATCTTACACATAATGCATATGGAAATGGCCAAAGAGAATGGTCGTTTAATTGGACTGCACCTGAAAGTGATTCCAAAGTTGCTGTTTTCACAGTTTATGGAAACTCTGTCAATGGAAATGCAGGCAGTTCTAATGGTGCTGGTGGAGATTACTGGAATAAAGCAGAATTCAAAGTTGCTGGAGTAAATGCTAAGATTGTAGCCGAAGAAGAAGAAATGTCAATGCCTCAAAAAATGGTATATGCTTTCACAGTTCTACTATTGACTCTAAGTGCCGTTGTTGTTGGAAATAGAATGGTTGTAAATGATCAATCTTTCGAAGATGTAATGAAGGATTATTGGGATGCTGCTTATCCTTGGTTAACAACTACTGATCACAAATATATTGGAACTCTTTACATTGTTACTGGTTTTGCTTTCTTCTTTATTGGAGGAATTCTAGGATTATTGATTAGATTACAGCTCTTTGAATCTGATAATGATTTCTTAACTTATGAAGAATACAATTCTACATTTACTATGCATGGGACAACCATGATTTTCTTGGCAGCTATGCCTATTATTTTTGGATTTGCAAATTATCTAATCCCATTACAACTTGGTGCAAGAGATTTAGCATTCCCACGACTTAATGCATTGAGTTATTGGCTACTTCCAACTGGTGGTATTGTAATCTATATGGGTTACTTTACCGGAGGAGCAGGAGATGTTGGATGGACTGGATACACTCCTTATTCATCTGGTGACACTGCAACGACACCTGGAACTGATTTCTGGGTTGCTGGACAGATTATGCTTGGTGCATCATCGACCTTGACTGCAATAAATTTCTTGACAACTATGCTACGAATGAGAGCCCCTGGAATGACACTAATGAGAATGCCACTTTTCTCATGGTCTATCTTCGTAACTGTTTTCTTATTGCTACTTTCTATTCCTGTATTCACCGTTGCTCTGCTATTGTTAATGGCAGACAGGACTTTTGGAACATTGTATTTCGATGTTGATGCTGGTGGAGATCCTATTCTATGGCAGCACTTGTTCTGGTACTTTGGACATCCTGAGGTCTACATCGTTATTTTACCTGCTTTTGGTGTTCTTTCTGAGATTATATCTACTTTCTCCAGAAGACCTATCTTTGGATATACTTCGATGGTTTATGCTATGGCAACGATTGGAGTTATTTCCTTTATTGTTTATGGACACCACATGTTTACAACTGGGGCTGATCCTCTATTCAGATTCATAGTTATGCTGACGACGATGCTGGTCGCAGTGCCGACTGGAATTAAAATTTTCAATTGGTTAGCAACCATGACAGGGGGATCTATCGTTCTAAAAACTCCAATGATATTTGCCTTAGGTACTGTTATTACCTTTACAATAGGTGGAATTACTGGAATTATTCTCGCATCAATTCCTGTAGATGTTGCATTACATGATGGATACTTTGTCGTTGCTCACTTCCACTATGTACTGGTGGGAGGAACTATATTTTCTTTCATTGCCGGAGTTTACTACTGGTATCCTAAGATGACTGGAAAAATGATGAATGAAAAATTAGGATTGCTCCATTTTGCAACCTCATTTATTTTCTTCAATGCAGCATTCTATCCTATGCACAATGTAGGTATCGAAGGAATGCCTCGAAGATATGCTACCTATGATGCTGAATTTACAGAATTAAACGAGTTTATTTCTATTACAGCTATTATATTCGGACTTGTTCAATTAATATTCGTTTACAATGTATTTTATTCTTACAAAAATGGTGAAGATGCCGGTGATGACCCATGGGATGGTTGGTCACTTGAATGGGCAACGTCTTCCCCTCCACCTCATAATAGCTTTGTACATATTCCAACATTGAAAGTCGCAGAGGAGGAACATGAATGAGTGACGAACACGGCCATGACGATCATGAACATCATGGAAGCATAGCACCATTCGTATTCTGTATAGGTGCTGCAATTATGTTTATTGGCCTTGTAATGGCTACAGCAGGAAATGAAGGCGCTGGTGATTCAGGGTATTGGTTTGTTTTCTTCTTAGGTCTTGCAGGCTTGATGACTGGATTTTTCTTGTGGGTACAAGATTACTGGGATCAAGATTCTGAAGAAGGAGAAGATATAGAAGCTTACCATGATTTCTGGTCAAGTATCAGCACTCGAAAATTTGGTATGTGGATTTTCCTACTAACTGAAGTAATGGTTTTCAGTACTCTTTTGAGTGCCTATCTAAGATATCGTGCAGCAGTTCCTGATTATGATCCTGGAATTGATTGTGGAGTGGATTTTGAATTATGCTGGGTCCCAGCTGCAGATGTAATTAGAAGTCACTTGATTTTTGGTGTTATCAATACCTTTGCTTTACTTCTAAGTAGTTTAACTGTTGTTCTAGCATTATATGCAGCTAGGAACAATAATCCAAAAGCAACTACAAGATACCTAATGGCTACTTTCGTCTTAGGCGCTTTGTTCTTAGTATTGAAAATATGGGAATGGAATGAGATGAAGAATTATAATTTTTGGGATGAAGAACATTATGGTTGTAGCGTTACTAAAGGACAAGATATAGCGCATCATTGTATTGCTCCAAAATATGCAGATGGGTTCTGGATTGATACGAGTTTAGAAGGAAGTACTTTCTACATAACTACAGGAACGCATGGTGCTCACGTTTTCGTGGGGCTTATTGCTCTAGTTTATTTAATTGCAAAAGCAAACAAGGACGGTTACAATGAAGAATATCATGATACAATCGAATTATTCGGTTTGTATTGGCACTACGTTGATTTGGTATGGGTTTTCGTATTCCCATTCTTCTATTTGTATTGAGGTAAAAAAATGAGTGAAGAAACAACTTCAGAACACGCACACGACGAACACCATGAACACACCTTCCCTGGATGGGTTACTTTCGGTGAAACTAAAAGTCCAGAAAGTGCTTTCGTTAGAATATTTTTATGGCTAGTCTTTTGGACCATTATAGAAGTAGTTGCAATTTTGAGAGAATTTGATTTTTGGATTACTATGGGCATCTTATTCGGTGTTGCACTCATTAAATGCTGGTTCATTGGTTCCTTCTTTATGCACATGACTTGGGATCCACCTTTGGTCAATACAACTGCTGCAGTTCCTTTATTTTTCTTGATTGTATTATTCTTAGCTGTAGGACTTACAACTCCTGGAGCTGTCGATGATTGGAAAACTCTTTGTGGTTTCTAAGAAGTGTAAACAAATAGTCCAAACATAGTTAGGATATAATAAGGAACCAAAACTGCAGCCCCCTCATAATCTTTTGAAATCCTCTGACCTAGCATATGTATAGCTAAAGATGAAGCTGCTAAAATTAGCCCCATAATTGCATAGGAGTATTCGTT
>JAKURQ010000034.1 GCA_022449785.1 Candidatus Poseidoniia archaeon | reverse complement strand
TTAATGAACGCTTCTTGAACTTCTAAGGGTTCGTATGGCCCTTCTTCTAGAAGATAACTGTGCGTTCCGTTCATATTCCATTCGAATTTATGCCGATCAAATAAATCCGGATAAAAATACGATTGATTATTCGTCAAAAAATCGTCTTCATCATCACTTAGATAAACTAGAATTGAAGAACTGAGGAAAATGAGAACCGTAGCAATCGTGAAAATTTGCTCTCTAGAACCCATTTAACTTAGCAGCAGCTACTTTCAGAACCGCACCCACACTCGCCTTTCTTTCCTTCAGGAGCTGGGTTTGGGTTATTGATTCTAAATCCTTCACCCATCTCGGTTACAACATAATCGATTTCAGTGCCCTTTATTTTTTCAATATCTTCACTGTTAACGACAAATTTTAATCCATTTGCCTCAACTTCTGTATCATTATCATTCATTTTGTCAGGACCCAAAGCGTACTGGTACCCTCCACTACAACCTCCAACAAAGACACCTAATCTCAGAGCTTTTCCATCCATATCTTGCTGACTAAGAGAGTTGTTGATTTTTTCTGCGGCGGTTTCCGTTACACTAATCATAGATATACGAGCAGAACTTTGATTTTATAGTTTACTGATGCGAAGTTATGACTTGCGGAAGTTTTCTTGCGCTGTTTCCAAAGGATAGATAAACAGTGAATAAATTCTTTACTCCGTTAAGGAGAACTTTGTGCCAAGTAGGCTTAATTTGTGTATCATAAACTATGAAAGGATTTTTGTAAATCTCAGTTGCAGTCCATAGATACATATCTGAAGCAGTTTTGACAGCGACTCTCATTCTCTTTGGAATATATCTCAATCCTAATTCGGCTTTAATTTGCCATTCAAAGTAAACTTTGATTTGGGAACGGATAAATGCTTTGAATTCCTCAGGCTTTCTTCTAGCTTCACCCCTAGTAAGGTTATCTAGTCCAAAATCAGCCATGCTGTCTTTTGGGAAATAAGTTCGATTCAAATCTAGATCTTCATCTATATCTCTAATGAAGTTAATGAATTGCATTGCTTTTCCTAAGTATTGTGCAGAATCATCGGCTTCTTCACCAATATTCATTACGCGATTCATCATTAATCCAATGACTTCAGCAGAACCGTACAAATATTTGTTCAATTCTTCTAAATTTTCATAACTTGATTTTCTTGTATCCATTTCCATCGATTCTAGGAAAGCATCAACCCACTTTTCTTCGAAGTTCATTCTCTTGGATAACTCGATGAAATTAGTAACTACTGAATAACCAACTTTCTCACCTTTAAGTGCAGAATAATACATTGCCTTGAAGTTATTGAATCCTTTGACATCTTGTGGAACTGAATCTACGTAATTATCAGCCACTCTTACAAAACTGTAAAGAGTAGTAACATCTTTTCGTATAGCTTTTGGGAAAAGTTTGGTACTATTGTAGTAAGTGGTACTGCCTTCTCTGAAGATATGATCAGGATTTGTTGGCGTTTCCGGGTTTCCAAAATTGCTTGTAGAGTACATATTAGTGCCCAAATATAAATTCATAGTGCACAACTTAGTATATAAAGAATTTAACATAGTGCCTAACCTACAACCCGTTCAAGGTGTCTAGAGTATCTTTGTTTGCTAATACAACACCTTCCTGCAATTCTCCATCGACCATCCCTTGCGTACCTAATCCTCCTAGGAAAATTTTTGAATCAGGCAATCCTTTGGATAGTTCACGAGCAATTAGTTTCGCATTGAACAAATAGCGTGCAATGGTAACTGAAATGAAAACAATATCAGGCCGTGCATGCATTGTAAAATCAATAATTGCCTTGTTGGTAGCCTTTGTTTTTTCACCCATATACCAAGAACCACCTATATTGGTCACGCGGTAATTCCTTATTTTCAATAAGCCTTCAAGAACTAAATTCGACATCGTATGATCATCACCTTCAGGATTACAGATGACTGCCAAACCTTCAATCAGTCCTTTCGATTCAATTTTATGATTATTCATTTGGATAATTTTTTTCATAATGTTTGTAACCATATGTTCTTGAGCAATACCAATTTCTCCTGCATACCACATCTTTCCAGTATCTGTCATGATATTGGTTACAGATTCAACATAGAATCTTTGGAGCCCAATAAGATTAATCATTTCATCACTTTTTTCTATAGCCATTTCTTCATCGCCAGTCAGCAAACATCTAGAGAGAATATTCTCTAGTTTCTTCTGTTCTTCAACAACTTTTTCATCTAGTTTTGTCTGATTTTTGACAAAGAATTTTCGAATAGAGTTAGTTCGATAATCCTTTGGAATATCATCAATTGTGAGTCCATCTATCGAACCAAGATATTCTAACACCTTTTGTTTGGATGTCTTCTTTTCTTTATCCCATTGACTCTCAACAAGATATGCGTATTTTTTGCCCTTTATTTTTTTTGTTCGTATGTATGCTATGTTAACACCCCCTTCTTGTTTAGTTCATTAACTAATATTTGTGAAGAGATAACTGTAGTAGGGACACCAACACCAGGGTGGTTGTATTGCCCCGTATAGTAAAGATTAGAGACCTTTGAACTCTTATGTTTTGGTCTGAAAACAGCAGTTTGCCACAATGTGTGTGCCATCCCTAATCCCGTTCCTTTGTAGGCGTTGTATCGTTCTTTAAAATCTCTATGAGTAAAGAGAGACTTAACGACAATATCATCTTTTATTTTCTCCCCAGTTTCTTTTTCAAATTTTTCTAAAACTTTGTCGAAATATTGCTCTCTTATTTCATCTGAATCTTCAAGATCACATGCTACTGGAACTAAAAAGAATAAATTTTCCATGCCTTTAGGGGCAACATCATTATCTATTTTGGAAGGGCAACAAACATATAAATTTGGATTATCAGGCCACTTTGGCGTCTTAAAAACTTGATCAAAATGTTCATTCCAATTCTCGTTGAAGAAGTAGTTATGATGTGTTAAACTATTAATTTTGCGTTTGACCCCAACATAGGCTAAATGCATTGATACAGCCATAGTTTTCTTTTTCCAGTAATTTGATGTATAGGCCTGATGTTTTTCTTCTAGTAATTGTGTTTCACCATGATGGTAATCAGCATTATTTATTACTAAATCCGCCTTATATTCGCTATTCTTAGTAATTATATTTGTTGCTAGTTTTCCTTTTACGTTAATTTTTGTTACAGCTTCATTAAACTTAAATTCAACACCATATTTTTTGCCTATATTGTAAATTTCATTTGCCACCCCATTCATTCCACCTTTAGGATAATAAATTCCATGATGATGATCTAGATACGACATCATGCAATACATGCCAGGAACATTTCTTGGATCTCCACCTAGGAAAACCGTCACCCATTCCAGTAATTTTTGAGCTTTAGGATTCTTGAAATAGGTTTTAACTCTTTTATGGTAATTACTAAATGGCTTTAATCTTAAACCATCTATTATCATACTTGGAGAAAAAACACTAAAAATTGAATTATATGATCTATATACTAAGCGTTTCATAGAAATATCATATTGTTTTTTACAAACATCTAAATATTTTTTAAGTTTTTCAGCACCATTAACTTCCAATCTATCAAAAGTCTCATAATTTTTTTCAATATCGTTCGAAATATCAATAACATCCCCATCATCAAAGAAAACGCGATATGAAGGATCCAATTTTTTTAATTCAAGAAGTTCAGACGCATCTTTATCAAATTCACTAAAAAATCCTTGAAAAGCTTGTGGCCACATATACCATGAAGGCCCCATGTCAAACCGAAATCCATCTTTTACCAATAAACTAGCTCTACCACCTGGCTGTTCATTTTTTTCTATAACCGTTACATTGTGTCCTTCTTTAGCAAGAAGTGCAGCAGCCGCTAAGCCACCATAACCTGCACCTATAATCACAATATCTTTCACTAGAGGTCCTCCTCTTTTCTCTTACCTAATAAATGTCTAAAGCAATCTTCTAAATCATCAAATCTAAATTCATATCCAGAATCAATTAATTTCGATGAATCAACTTTGATACTAGACAAAGCAAGCACGTCACCAAATTCGCCTAAGAATGTTTTAAGAACAAAACCAGGGACAGGCACGAGTGTCGTCAGTTTGCCTAATTTCCCCCATAGAACTTTAGCAAGAGTAGCAGCCCACTCTTTTTGCCTAACTGGATTAGGAGAAGCTACATTTACAGCTCCAGAAAGCGAATCAGTTATTATTGAATGATAGATACTACCTATCACATCATCTACAGAAATCCAAGACCACCATTGCTTACCTCCTGCTACAGGCGGACTGGATCCCAGCATAGCAGGCAATGAAAGTACTTGCAATGCTCCACCTAGAGGAGACATAACTGGAGCTAATCTAAGGAAGACTACACGAATTCCTGCATCAATCGCCGGTTGGGCGGCAGCCTCCCATTCACTTACTACATGTGAAAAATAGTCATTTCCTTTCTTAGCATCTTCAGATAATAGTTTGTCACCATTGTCTCCATAATATCCGACTGCAGAAGCACAAACCAAAACTTTAGGTTTTTTGTTAAGAGATGCAACGTGTTCTGCTATTAATCTAGTACCTTTGACCCGACTTTCCAAGATTTCTTTTCGTTTCCACTTAGTCCATGGAACAGGTATCACCCCTCCAAGAGGTTTGTTAATTGGTTCTCCAGCCAAATGTACAACAGCATCTTTTCCTTCTAAACTACTGATAGTCTTTCTTTGAATATTCCAACCCAATTGTCCTTTTCTTGGACGCCCTCTTACGATGCTTTCTACTTTATGTCCTGCAGTAGTTAGATAAGGAATCAATTCAGAACCAATTACTCCGGAGCCTCCAGTTACAGCAATATCTAGTGGTTCTCCTTTGTATTTAGCTTGAGCATAAAGATCATTCTCAGTTATATTTCTTCTATAAGCAAACATTTGCTTTAATCGCTTTTTTGTGTACCAACCACCAAACATCGAACCAAAAGGGTCCATTGGAAAATCATAGTAGATTTTATCATGTAGTATCGAACTATTTTTTCCATCCTTCTCAAAAAGGTGTTGATGATGCCAAGATCCGTTCCAAAAAGGTAAAGGACCTACAAAAGGACCACTACCTTGATCCTCCATAAATTGTACGTTTTTCTTGTAACTATGATGCTTTGCAACCCATATTAAAGGAACATAAGGAAGCTTGATGTGAACTTCACCTCCATCTATGCCTCCCCTTCGGCGTTTTACTGTGACTGGATCGAAAGAAGGAGTAAGCCGCTCATAGGCACCTGGATTCTCGTGCCAACTAAACAATTTTTCGACCGGTACATCTAGTTTTAGCGTCGATGTGAAGCTATGTTTCGTTTCTGTTTTTGACATAATAGGGCCTAAAATCTAGTTACTAGTGCACAACTTAGTATATAAGAACCCCAATCTAGTGCCTAATTCACATCTGGACAAGGCTTAATCATTGCTTTCTTCAGTCTATGATTGTGAGTCGTAAAAATCACAATCCTTCAATTGCAAGACGCATACTTCGAGACCTGAAAAGAGGCGAGTCTCCTGAGAAATTAATTCCAATAGCAAAAGGAATTACAGATTCATATTATGCAGCATTAGGTTTGACTTACATTGTTTCTATAGGATTATTAGAAAAGGGAAAATCAGAAAAGCTTTTGAAATTGGTTTTTTCTAAAGTTGATAAAGTAGAGCAGAGTTGGCGCAGATTAGAATTATTGGGAGAAATATCTAAAAGGTTAAAAAATCTTCAAAATGGTAACTTAAAAGATACACAATACAAGCAAATACTAAAATTTTCGACATCAGAGAAAAAAGAAAAAGCCAAGGATTTTTTTGTAAAGAATGCTAAAAATTTCCCCGCCTCAGTTATTGAATCACTTTTAACCCATTCATTAAAATTAAAAGGATATGAATTTGAATCATCTAAGGCCGTAGTAAGGCACTGGGTAAACAACAAACCAGTAGAAAACCTGATAAAGATTTTATCTAAAGAAACTGGTGATCTTAGAATAAAACTCTTAGGATATTTACATCTTCAATTAAACAAATCAAAAATAGCTATAGATCAATCTCCGCTTGAAATAGCACTAAAGTATGTAGATTCTGAAGAAATGTTAAGATATTTAGTCAGAGTTTGTTCAAAACCTGCCGATTTAGATTTAGTTGAACTACATCTCTCGAATAAAACTGCAGAGGAAGCTATCCCCATTTCAATAGCACTAATAGCTAGAGCAGATAGAAAAGGGTGGAATCAACAAGCCCATCAATTCGCAGCTAACACGGAGAAATTGATTGAATCATTGCCAGATTCCGATCTCAAATCAAAATTCAAATCCAAATTACAGATAACTACAGATCGTCTAAAGGATGAAATAATTCCAACAACTTCATTACCAAAAAAACCCATGGTTCCAATTTCCAAGTCTGGAAAACATACATTGGGCCTTTACAATACATACGGAGGGAATTGGAATCATCCTCACTACAAAGCTGTTTTCAAAGCAGCAAATCTTTGTTCAGCCTTTGATCTAAACATGGCTTTGATTGGTTTTCCAGAGATAAAACCTGAACGGTTAGTAAATGAAATTAAAAAAGAGATGAGATTACCAAATGAAGGCTATCTCTCACAATTATTATCTAATAATCGAGTTCGTTTTTTTGAAAAAGATATAGATGAATCCTGGGCAGGTGCAAAAGTAGTCACAACGGAAAACCCGGATTCCAAAAAGTTAAGCAGACCAGAGGGCGAAATCTGTATGGTAATGGGTTTGGGACCTAAAGGCCTTCCAAAATCATACGTTAGCAAATGTAAACATCATTTTGAGATTACAGGATCAGGAGTCGGATTTGAAACAGGCACTGCAATGGGTGCCATTGCAGGACATTTGCATTTGATGCAGTGATTTTTAAACGAGAGTCAATAACCATTTATGTCTGAATGTCTTTTTTGTAAGATTAGAGATGGAGAAATTCCCGGAGACATTGTTTATGAAAATGAATATGTTTTAGCTTTCAATGACATCAATCCAGTAGCTCCCATTCATATTCTAATAATTCCTAAAGAGCATATTTCTACACTTAATGATTTAGAAAAAGATCATGCGCAAACCATGGGAGAAATGTTTCTAGCAGCAAAAGAGATTGCCTCAAAAGAAGGCCTTTCGGATTCTGGATATCGTACAGTATTCAATTGTAATGAACATGGTCAACAAACAGTGTTCCATATCCATCTTCACCTAATTGGTGGAAGACAGATGACGTGGCCTCCTGGCTAATCTAAAATTAATCAAAAAAGGGACACATACGCAAACCCATCAAACGGTTGAAGCCGACGGTAAAGTAGCAGTTGTGACTATTAGTAACCGACGGGCTGAACACCTCGAAGTGCTATCTTCCGCACTACCGAAGTAGTGTTTCTAACAGCACTGATGCTCTCGGTGCTTACACCCCGGTCCTATCTATCTTATCTTCTATAAGTGTCATAATGCCTCGTTTTGAGGCGGGTTTCGAGCTTAGATGCTTTCAGCTCTTATCCCTTACAGCGTGGCTGCCCAGCAGTGCCTTGTCAGACAACTGGTAAACTAGTGGCTGCGAACCCTCGTTCCTCTCGTACTAGAGGATCCTTCCCCTCAGGCATTGGACAGTCCCAGCACATAGCAACAAACCTGTCTCACGACGGTCTAAACCCATCTCACGATCCCTTTTAATGGGCGAACAACCCCACCCTTGGGTGCTTCTGCACACCCAGGATAGGAAGAGACGACATCGAAGTAGCAAGCCTGGAGGTCGATGTGGGCTCTTGCTCCAGACAACTCAGTTATCCCCGGGGTAACTTTTCTGTTATCAACCGCACCTACTAACGGCGCTGGTTGGTTCGCTAGGCCCTGCTTTCGCATCGTGGTTTGTTGTGTTGCCAAACCACGTCAAGCCAGCTTTTGCCCTTGCACTTAACGGTAGATTCCTGACCTACCTAAGCTGACCTTTGGGCTCCCTTGTTATTTTTTCGAGGGAGTGGCGCCCCACCCAAACTGCCCGCCTACCGGGGTTCCTCCGAAGAGGTGAGTGGGACGAATCGAAAAGGACGGTGTTTCATCAGTGACTCGGCGACGAGCTAGCGCTCGCACCTGTGTAACGTCTCCCGTCTACTCTACACATAACAACTCGTACCACAACGGCAGGTTGCAGTAAAGCTCCACGGGGTCTTCGCTTGCGGCTGGGACGTACTGGACTGTGCGCCAGTAAGTCAATTTCATCGGGCTCCGGGCGGGGACAGTAGAGCTCTCGTTAGGCCGTTCGTGCAAGTCGCCAATTAAGCGACAAGGTATTACGCTACCTTAAGAGGGTCATAGTTACCCCCGCCGTTTAGTGGTCCTTCGTCCAGTTGAAACTGGGTTTCAGATACCACCACTGGGCAGGATTCAGCGGCTATACTCATCCTTACGGACTAGCAGCCACCTGTGTTTTTAGTAAACAGTCGGAGCTCCCTAGTCACTGCGACCAGCTCTCTTCAGAGCTGGCACCCCTTATACCAAAGGTACGGGGCTAATTTGCCGAATTCCCTCGCCCGGATTCTGCCGCGACGCCTTAGGCTACTCACCTAGGGGCACCTGTGTCAGATCTCGGTACGGACAACTCACACGACTCCAGCTCCCTTTTCACGGACACCAGGCTAACGCAGAAGCGAAATACTTCGCCTCCCAAAAGCTTAGGTTGCTTCTCACCATTACGGTACTCCACAATTTTATTGCTT
Source organism: Candidatus Poseidoniia archaeon (assembly GCA_022449785.1). GTDB lineage: Archaea > Thermoplasmatota > Poseidoniia > MGIII > CG-Epi1 > CG-Epi1. The sequence continues at coordinate 2,785 of JAKURQ010000034.1, read as the reverse complement.
AAGGCAACACTCAGACAGGAGTGCTCCACAAGACCCGATGTGTCAGGAACTGGACAAAATATGAATTGGTGCAGGAATTTTAACCTGCTTCCCTTTCGATTCCTCCTGTTAGGGGGAACCTTAGGACCGACTAACCCTCGACTGATGAACATCGTCGAGGAACCCTAGCCCCTCCGGCGGATGGGATTCTCACCCATCTACGCTACTACTATTTCCATGATTATCATTCGAACGCGGTCCACAGGACCTCACGGCCCCACTTCCACCCGCGCACGACGCCTCTCTACCGCATCACCTTTCGGTGGCCCAAAGTATCGGTGAACAGCTTAGTCCCGTCCATTTTCTAGGCTCGGAGACTTGACTGGTGATCTGTTACGAACTCTTTAAAGGATGGCTGCCTCTAAGCCAACCTTCCAGCTGTCTATGCCTACAAACACTATTTGTTCTTTAACACTTAGCTGTTACTTGGGGACCTTAACTCTGGTCTGGTTTGTTTTCCTTATGGACATCAAGCTTACCCCGATGCCCTCACTGCCCAGCTTCTACAACGGACACACATTCGGAGTTTGACAGTATGCCGAGTACTTTCGCACCCTAAACACGCAATCAGTGCTCTACCGCATGCCCCGTCTCTGCTGAGGTCTGCCTGCGAGCAGTTTCGAGAGGAACCAGCTATTACCGGTCTAGATTGGTCTTTCGCCCCTATACCCAGGTCATCCAAACGATTTGCACATCAGTACTGGTTCGGGCCTCCACCCTTCTTCCGAAAGGCTTCACCCTGCCCAGGCATAGATCGACCGGCTTCGGGTATCCAACTATTGACTCCAGGCGAGCGCACCTTGCCCCTCGCTTGCGCTGCGGGCTATCGGTTTCCCTACGGCTTCGTACCTGCGTACTTAACCTCGCCAATAATAGGAACTCCACGGATCAATTTTCGAATCGAACGGTATGACATCGGTGCGGCGGTGTAACCGCTTAATCCCTTGCATGCCATACCAGTCTGTTACCACCTGATTTCAGGGTCTTATTAATCTCCCGCCAGGGATACTTTACAACTTTCGCTCACGCTACTATTGCGCTATCGGTCTCGGTTTGTATTTAGGGTTGGGAGTTAGTACCTCCCGTATTCACGCGCAATATCCAATGCACGCTACTCTTGGATTCTGAAAATCATCTTTCACCGCTTCTCCTACGGGGCTATCACCCTCTATGGCGCCGGTGTTCCACACGAAATTCGGATAACAGTGTTAAGATGTAAACAGACCACTCCACATTTCCAATGACTTTCATCAAAGGATTCGGATTGCCCTATGAGGTGTTCGATCGCCTTTACTAACCTCATCTCTTTTGATTTCTTTTCCTGCCCCTACTAAGATGTTTCAATTCGGGGCGTTACCCATCCTTACGGATTGAACTACTAGAGTTCAGGAAGTCCCATTCGGTTATCTTCGGATCAAAGGCTCCATGCGCCTCCCCGAAGCATATCGCTGCTTGGCACGACCTTCTTCGGCAACCGAGCCTAGTCATCCACCAGGTGGCGTAGTAACTGCTGTAGCCGTCGGCTTCAACATTCGTCCGGGTTTGCGTATGATCTGACAATCATTGACACGTTAATGTCTCACTGTGAAGAGACTAGCGTCTATGCCAACTTCCCCGGTCTATAAACGTAAAGATCGAGTGCACGAACTACCCTGCGTCATATGACCGCATCAAGGTCAAACACAGGGATTTGTCGTGAGAAAAAGGGGGTATATAATATTGTGCAAGAAAAATGATTAAGATTAACTATACAAGGAGTTCTACGGAGCCAATCTTTCAATTTGCCATATTCTTCCGTGTTTAGTGTATACAAATCGATCATGTAATCTATCTCTTCTACCTTGCCAAAATTCTACATTTCGGTGTTCAAGAATATAGCCTCCCCAATAATCAGGTAGAGGTATCTCTTTTCCATCGTACATTTTTTCTAATTTCTTGACTTTTTTGTCCAGTTCCTCTCTATTTTCCAAAGTTTTACTTTGGTGTGATGCCAAAACAGAGATTTGACTGAGTCTTGGTCGACTATGGAAATATTTTTCAGACTTGCTTCTTGAAACTTTACGTATCTTTCCTTGAATTCTTACTTGTCTTTCGAAGTCCTGCCAATAAAATAGTAAGGATCCATATGGATTAACTTCTATTTCTTGAGCTTTCTTGCTTTTGTAATTAGTGTAGAATACAAATCCACGCTCATCAAATTCTTTTACCAAAACAGCCCTACTGGATGGCTTTCCTTTCTTAGTAGAAGTAGATAAGATAGCTGCATTTGGTTCAATGTGTTCTAAATCTTCTATTTTCTCAAACCAATTTCGGAACATATCTGTCGGTGACTCGAGTAAATCATTTTGATTCAATTCCGCAATATCATATTGCTTGCGCATTTCTTCTAAGCTAACCATTTCATTTCACTATTCTACATTCATATTTAAGAAACATATGCTGAATCAAATTTATATATGTAGTAAATTAACTCCATTTGTGGAAGCACCTCAATTAATGGGAACACAAATCGCACCTTTCAAAGGATTCTGGATAAGATTTCTTGCAGCAATGATAGATTATGTCATTATCACCTTCGCAGTGATTGCAGGAGCAATTGTTTTTGGAATATTTTTTGGTTCTTTATTTGGAGAGGATGTCGGCGGTGGCGTGGGTTTTCTTGTTCTTCTTATTATGGGACTTGCAGCCCAGTTACTTTACAAGCCATTAATGGAAGGTTCTGAGTATCAGGGTACGTTTGGCAAAC
>JAKURQ010000033.1 GCA_022449785.1 Candidatus Poseidoniia archaeon | reverse complement strand
TCATTTTCACCTTGGGCTATGAAAGTACTTTCGAGTTGCAGAGCAAAAAACAAGTAGAAGATAGTGAATGTAAACATAAAACCAATTCTTGATAACATTAACATATCTTGTTGCATTTTCCCAGAATTCGCCATTAGGTCTTGCGATAGTAAAAAGAAACCTCCAAAAATCATGAGCACACCAGTACCACAAAGCAATACTGCAAAGTACGTCGTGTTCAAATCGATGCTTTTTACATCATCGAGATATTCTTGACCAATAAGAAGGGTGCTATCATCATCACCGCCTCCTGGCCACAACCCGAAACCAAGGAACATTAACACTGGTCCGAGCACAAGCATATAGGGAGTTAGACCTCTAGACATATGGATTAACGGCCGTTTGCCTTTTTAAATTAACAAGTGCCTAACTAAAATCAGCTTTTCAGATACATTCCTTTAGACCGAGGATCGGTGGGTTTGAAGCCCCATTTTTCATAGAAACCATCCACATCCGCAATCAGATTGACATAAGCATCAGAAATGCTCAATCCTTCAATAAAATTCATCAGAGCGTCCATAACCATTGTACCTCCTCCCTTCTTCTGCCATTCAGGTTTAACAACCATATCACATATGTGAAAAACAGTACCTCCATCTCCAACAACACGCCCCATACCAACCAATTCTCCACCATCTTTGAGATATAGAAGGGCACCAAACAATTCATTTCCTAGACCCCTTTTCACTCCTTCAAGCGATCTCGTTCCCATTTCTACCGAACCACGCAGATCAAGAAATTCTTCGACAGATGGCGTTCCAGGTTTTATTTCAAACAAGCTCATTAGTATATTTTGCTGAAAAACCACCGACCAATACCATCGGCATCATCAGAGGTTTTGAAGTCACTGATGTATGCAGGATACGTGGCCTTATACGTTCTTTCCGAAGAAGGTTCAGGCTTATCAATGATTTCTAAATTCTTTGCATAGTATAATTTAGCAGCTTCAGCCAATATTTTTGGAATAATCAACAAGGTCCGTATCGGATATTTCATAACTAATTTAATCAAGCGATATTTTGTAATTTCACGACTATCTCCTGATAATTTCGCATAAAAGAAATTCTTCTTATTTTTCGAAACATTGATACGCACATCCATTTTTTCCCCAAGTTTAGAAAAGTGAAAATTGTAATCACCTTCAACTTTATTGAATGGTGAAACATGAAATTCCTTAGGAACAAGATATTCAGTCCCAATTTTCGATTCATCCCCCTGATTTAGGATGTAGAGATGCCCTTCCCCGAAAGTATTGTGGACTTCAGCAATATGGTAAACAACTTTGTCTTCATCATCAAAACAGTAGTAAAAAATGACCGGATTGAAAGTGTGCTTGAAAACCCTTAACGTAGTTATCATTTCTACACGAGAATAATTGTCAGTGTGACCAAATTCGACTAACCACTTATTCAGTTTTTGCTTTATAGTTCCAGAACCAACTCCCAAATGATCCGAATCATATAAGGAAAATACAGACCCTCTATTATATCCAAAGAATCGAACTTCTTTGTCTAGCCTTTCTAATTCATCTAAGTCCAAGACGAAGGTGTAAATTGGAAATGAAAATCCATGTTTGACCGGACTCGTTCGAGCGTGAGTTACAAACCCTTCATAGATTCTAGAACGTAAATCACTCATAACTCACAACCCAAATCCTTTGCAACATCAACTGCAGAAATAACACCATCCTCATGAAATCCATATCTGCAATAACTACCACAAAAGTACAAACCATTAGATCCATTTACTTCTTTTATCTTTTCTTGAGTGGAAATAGAGTCGCGAGTATACTTAGGATGTGTATAGACGGTTTCGAAGATAATATCATCTTTAGGTATTTCTCTTACAGGGTTCAAAGTAACCATGTAGTCCTTAGAAACATCCAACCCCTGTAATCTATTCATATAGTAAGTAACAGAGACATCATCTCCATCTACACTATCAATATTTTTGATATAGTTCCAACATGCCCAGGCAGATTTACTAGGAGGCATGAATGATTGGTTAGTGTGTAAGATAGTAGTGTTCTTAGAATACTCCCAAGGCTTCAGAACAGCTTCCTCTTCCTTCGTAATATCCTTAATCATTCGATAACTTTGATCGGCATGCGAGGCACATACAACTTTATCGAAAACAAGATTTTCGCCATTTTCTAATTTTACATTAACCAAATTATTTTTTCTTTTGAGTTCAGTCACACCATTGCCTTTGATTACAGTACCATTGAACTGATCTAGAATTTCTTTAACGTATGTACAACTTCCTCCTACAACAGTATGCCATTGAGGTGCATTATTCAAATCCAAAATCCCATGATTGTTAAAAAATTGCAAAAACATTTTCGCAGGAAAATCTACAATATCTTTACGAGAACCTGACCAAACTGCCGCCCCCATCGGAATAATAAATTTTTGAATAATTTCAGTAGGAAAATCATTCCGAATCAGATATTCTCCTAGCGTTTCATCCAATAGATTATTATTTTCAACATCTTTTGCAGCAATTTTAGAATATTTCTTGACATTTAAAAGAAATCTATAATGTTTTGGACTAAAAAGATTCCTTTTTTGAGAAAAATAACCAGAAATTCCAGTTCCTGCATAATTAAACCCATCATTTTCATCATAATAACTGAAAGACATGTCTGTATTTCGTATTTCGACGCCTAATTTTTTCAATAATTTCTTAAAATTAGGATAATTCCGGTCATTTAAAACAATAAAACCAGTATCAACTCCGATTTTCTTGCCATTTTCTTCTACAGTTATGGTGTTTGTGTGCCCTCCAATCCGCTTTTCTTTTTCAATTAGTGTAATTTCATGTTTTTTTGAAAGAATATGTGCAGCAGTTAACCCGGCAACTCCAGCACCAATCACTCCTATCTTCATTCAACCACTTTTCTTAAACAAATGATGAGAAACAACCCATTCTGATCCATTATCATATCCAAAGATCTCAGCACATGCAATGAAAAACAATCTCCAAAAATGGAATTTTCTTTTAGCGATAGCATTACTGTTCTCTTTTTTGAAGAGTTCTAATATCTTTTTTTTATTCAAATCCATTTTATCTAACCAAGCATTTGATGTTTTCTCATAATGTGTTCCAGGCATCATCCAAGATTCTTGATAATCAAGATTCGATTCTAAATCTCTAAATAAATTATGATTTGGCATCATTCCTCCTGTGAAAAAATATTTTGCCATCCAGGCATTATTTTGCCCAGTGTCAAAATAATAAGGATTATCTTTGTGAGCAAATACATGCATGAAGAACAATCCGTCAGGTTTTAACCATCCATTAATTGAATTCATTAATTTTTTACTATTCTTTGTATGTTCAAACATCTCGATAGATACAATTCGATCAAACTTATCTTCTGTATCGAAGGCATTGATATCCTTAGTAACAATATTCAGATTTTGCAGGCCCCTTTCAGAAGCTAAACCATCAATAAACACTTTTTGAGAGCTGGAGTTTGAGACGCCAGTAATCTTAGATTTTGGGTATTTCTTGGCAAGATACAAGCTGAGAGAACCCCATCCACATCCAACATCTAAAATTTTCATTCCATCTTCTATCTTAGCCCTTTTACAGTAAATATCGAGCATAATATCTTCTGCATTATCTAGTGAAGTAGTATCATCGTTCCAATAACAACAACTATACTTTAGATTCTTTCCCAAACAGTATTGAAAGAATTCAGAATCCACCTCATAGTGTTGGTTGTTAGCATCATCAGTATGGACTGCAATTTCGCCAGTACTTGCTTCTTTGAGGAACAACTCATATTCTCTTTCTAAATCAGAGTTTTTCATCATCCGAAGTCTCTGTTTACCTTGACTTCGTACTCCTCTTCTTAATAGAAAATCAGGAATAAGTCCTCTTGAGATAAAGCCATTAAACCACATTAAGCACCATACAAACGTTCCTTAATTGAATCATCAGGTACGTTACGAATATTCCAAACAATTCCTATCTTAGATAGAGACCATAAAATGTAATGACTAATATCAATTTGATACCATTTGTGACCTTGTCTTTCTGAATTAGGGAATGCATGATGATTGTTGTGCCACCCTTCACCCAATGTTAGTATAGCAACTAGCAAATTATTCACACTTCCGTCTTTGGTGTCATAAGTTCGGTGACCAAAAACATGACAAACGGAATTAACCATAAATGTCGCATGGTAAAGAAAAACAGTACTGACAAAGAAGCCCCAAAGAACTAATTCCATTCCATTTGTATTGTACTGAGTATAATTTACAGCCATAAATTCTCCTAAACCATATAGAAGAACTACTAAACTAAACGGTGCGGCATAGTGATACTTGTCTAACCATCTCAATTCTGGATATTTCATCAAATCCCCAACATATTCCTCTTTTGTTGGAGAATTTGCTGGCGACATAATCCATCCAACATGAGCCCAAAAAAATCCTTTGAGTGTAGGCGTATGAGGATCCTCAATTTGTTCAGTGTACTTGTGATGGTGTCTATGGTGTGAAGCCCACCAAATAGGCCCCATTTGAGCAGAACAAGTTGCAGAGTAGGCCAAGAAAAACTGGAAGAGGCGATTTGTTTTAAACGAACGATGAGAAAACAATCGATGAAATCCGGCAGTTATTCCAAACATTCTGATGAAATACATTAGCCCCACCATGAATAATGCAAAAGGAGAGGGAGAGATAGTGAGGGCATAGATGGCTCCAACATGCACTGAAAGGAAAGGCAGACTCACAATCAATGAAAGTCGCTCTCCAGGCAATCTATTCTCATAAGCTTCAAGCATTTGCTTTACCTCCTTTCAATACTAATTGAACATCGTCAATAGTACCATTTGCAAATCCAGCTTCACAATAACTAAAGTAATAATTCCACAAATTTATGAAGTATTGATCAAAACCCAGATTCTTAATTTCCTCTATATTCTTGTTAAAATTCTTATTCCACAAGTTGAGAGTAGTTGCATAATGAGGACCAATTCTCTCTAAATCATCAACTTTCATGTCCGTTAAACTAACAGAATTTTTCATAGCAGCCACAGAGGGAAGTAAACTGCCGGGAAATATAAACTTCTGAATAAAATCACATCCTTTTCGATACGTCTCATAATTTTCATCAGGATACGTTATAGCTTGGATAACTGCAGTTCCATTAGGTTTCATTAGACTTTCAATTTTAGAAAAATAGGGATTGAATAAATCAAATCCAATAGCTTCAATCATTTCAACAGAGACAACCTTGTCATAGGCTCCATCTATTTTCCTGAAATCAATCAGTTGCACATCAATATTATTCTGTAAACCCTCTTTTTCAATTAAGTCTTTTACATATCTGTGCTGCCTTTCAGATAGCGTAATAGTCGTTACTTTGCATCCAGTTCTAGAAACAGCTCTCTTAGCCAAAGCACCCCATCCAGAGCCAATTTCTAAGACATGATCGTCTGAATTTATGTCTGCCTTGTCTAAGATTTTATCTATTTTGTTAATTTGTGATTGATAAAGAGAATCACTTTCTGTTGCAAAGTATCCGCATGAGTAAGTCATAGTATCGTCAAGAAAAGTCATGAACATTTCATTACTCAAATCATAGTGATCTTGTATATTTCTTTTACTCCCAGAAAGAGTGTTTCTTCTTCTCCAATGCCCAACTCTAGCGAATATTTTCGATAAAAAGCTCCATCCAATATCAAGTCCAGATAACTTCTCTTTGTTCAAGATAAGAATAGTTATCAAATTCGTTAAATCATCAGTGAACCATTCACTTTTAGCATACGATTCAGCAAAACCCAGATCCCCGCCAAGCACAGCTCTCCTATAGAATCTAGGAGAAACAATTTCAATTGTGACTTTAGGCTCACCACTACCAAAGGTTTTCGAAACATCATCATTCAAAACGATTGTACCTTGGTCTATGTTATCAAGAAATTTGAAAATAATATTCCTGTAATAACCCTCAAACATTAGACGACATTTAGAACGAGAGAAATATAATTAATTCCGTAAAAATTTAGATACAAAGAACAATCCTACTGCAGCAAGAACATCCATTAGAGGCGTAGCTTCAGGATATCCAAAATTCCATACTACTACTAAACCCAACCAGATTGCAAAGACCCAATCTAAATCAGAAAGGAGAGAACCCGCGTCCTTAGGCGACACGAGTAATCATCTCTGGAGTAATTCCATGCTCTGTTACAGCATAAATCATTACAGCAGCCTTTTCAGGGTGATTACGGATTTTCTTAATGATTAATCTATTTTCGAACTCAGCAGCCATTCTTCCAACTTCAAGTTGAATAACGACATCACAAATGGCTTCAATCTGACTGTGAATTCTAGTTTCATGAGATCCTTCTGAAATGGTATACATCACAGTACCTCCATTTGCCTGAGCATACTCTTTGATAGTTCTCATAGCTGACAATACTTCAATAGGATTGTAGTATTGCATAAAGAAATCTAAAGAATCTACAACAACACGGAAAGGAGATCTCAATTTGGAAATTTCATAGGTCATATCAGCAACGAAATTAATTTGGTCAGAAGTAGAACCATACTGGCCGATATTTCTCAATTCAGCAACAGACAAACCTTCTTGCTTGAAACGAGAAGCTTGCAATTCTCTCGATAAGACTTTTTCGAAATACTGCGTACCAACATTCACAATTCGCAAGTCAGTAGGCCAACGATATTGTTCAAAAGTGTCAACTAATTCATCAGAAGTCTCATCTGTTGAAAAATAAACAACATTTTCAGATCCAACACCTGCCGAAGCAAATTGTTTTGCTAACAATTCTTTTCCAGAACCAGAGGATCCTTCAATTAAAATTGAACTACCTAGGACGACGCCTTTCTCCTCAATCAAAGCTTCATCCAGCCTTTCTATACCGGTTGATACGATTTCTGCCATTTTATTCACCTATTACTTTATCTGATAATAATTTTAATGCTGATCCAAGATCTTCATCAGTTTGTTCTTTAACAGTCAATAACATACTGTAAATTTCTCTAATACGCATTGAATTACCTAGAACGTTGATAAATTCTCTCAAAACTTTTGGTTCAGAATAAATACTCAAACCATTAACAGAGTCGAACATAACAAAACGTCTTTTAGCTTTCAACCGCCTTTCTAAAAGAGAAATATTCAAAAGAATAGATTCCAACATAGTTGGAGATTCAACATACAGTGTTCTTGGATCACCGGTAGTACCTCCGACAGTCATTGAAACCAAATCAACAAAATAAAGATCTGACAAATCAGCTTTAGCTTCTTCTAACTCATTAATAATGTGAGACGAAGGTCTAGAAGTAGTGACGTAGATTCCACCTAATTTTTTATTCAACAAAACGCTTGCAATTTTAACCGAATCTGCACGAAAATCATCTGCTCCAAGTGAAATGGTAGTTAGCGTATCACCTTCATTGATACTTTTGATGATTGATTGCGCAGTGTCTTTGATGCTCATGTGAACGCTTGTCCTCCATCTTGTCCCCATTTTAGTAGAGGAACAACAGCCAATCCAACAGGCGTCAATTCAATCAAATGTCTTGCACGAGAATGCTTCGTACCTCGCATCTTAACAACTTGCAAACTCCTCAACAAATCCCCTTGTCTAATGATGTTACCCATAAGGATAACTCCATCAGCAACAGCTTCTTCTACTCCAAAAATAGAATAAGTTTGCGTATTAGAATCAACGACAGTTTCTGAAATTAGTAAGGTAGTACATCCGAAAGTACTCAAGAATTGACTTAATCTAAAAATAAAGTTTCTGATACTTCCTCTGTCAGGCAATTGATAACACACAGCAGTGATAGAATCAATAACAAGCCTAGTAACTCCCAACTCATCAACAATATCTTCGAAAGCTCCCAATAATGCTTCCATGTCTTTAGAAGTATAAGTTCCATCTAATCTTTCAACACCCAATCGATCATTAATAACAGTCAAATCAAAAATATTCAATTTACCTTCTTTAACTAAAGACTCATCAAAGAACCCATAAGTTTGCAGATTGGATAACATTTTTGATGAAGGCTCAGTTACAGAAATGTAACAGCAAGTTTCTCCAGCTTTAGCACCATTTATCAGAAATTCCATTGCCAATGTAGTTTTACCAGAACCAACAGTCCCAGCTAACAAGACAATATTTCCAATAGGCAATCCGCCGTTTAAAATACGATCAATTCCTTCAATGTGCGTTTCACATTTGTCTCTTGGTCGACCGCCACGTGGGTCCAAACTGATTGGTTTCGTTACGTCCTTTTCTGCCATTTTATCACTCGTCAATTATGAACTGGTCAACAAGGTATTGTCGAACCCTCTTTTTCAATGTTCTCTCAGTAATCTTCTCAGCTTGACTATTGTCATGCATAACTTGAATCTCTCTTTGAATTTCAACAGGGAGCTCAGCCCAAGCTACTGGAGGTTTCTTAGGCAATAATCCTCTCAAATCTTTTGGATTAGCCTGCGCAAATATCTCTTCAAATCGTTCTTTTACACGACTATCAAAAAATTCATCTGCCTCTTTTTCAACTTCATTGTAAGCCTTAATCAATTCTTCTTCAATAATTTGCCCTAAATCTTCTAGGAACACTCCCTCAGGCAAAAAACGATGGTACCATGCTCCATCCTCATGCAGAGCATCCATATGTGTACGATTGTAAACATCGATTAGAGGCGTCTCATATTCTTCTTTAGCCATTAATAATCCCTAAACTTTCAAACTGAGGCCTTATAAGATACTTAGCCTTAATCAAAACTAGCCAGTAATAAGAGGAAGAACATAGTAAATTGCTAAGAAAGTACCAAGTAAAGCTTCACCAACAATACAACCCGTAGCAATCATATATGTGTTCAATAATTTCATAGTTCTTTGTTTTTCAGTCAAGCCTTCCTTTTCTACAGAGACATCCAAGAATTTAGCTTCCCAATAATCTCTCAAACCGCCGCCAACAACCATTGGTAGAGTTATAATCATAGGAAGATACATCCCTAAACCAAAAGCAGTACCCATCCCTGTTAACAATTCCATAAACACACCTATTACAATACCAACAATCAATAAACTCCAAGGAGTTTGTCCACCAAGCATAATCTGAGCAAAAGCAGCGAATGCATTTGCTTGTGGTGCATACAAAACAAGATCGCCTCTTGCCAAAGCCAGTGATAAAAGACCTGCAAATAGTGCAGCAACGATAGTTCCAGGAACAATTCCTACTAATTCAGTTTTCATGATGTGCATTGGCCTATTACCAACATACAACCCCGGTTTGTAATCTCCAATAACAGTTCCAGACATAGAGATCGCACCTCCAAATACAGTAGTTCCTACAAGCGCTAATATTGCAGTGTCACTCTCACTCAATCCAATTGCTTTGAAAATCAATACCAACATAAGTAGAACAATAAAACTAGTTCCAGACACAGGTTCGATACTAGTTTCCCCCATAACCTTGACAGCAATAGCACCCAATGCAAAAGTCGTCAAGCATAAAACTAGGGAAAATATAAATGATGCAAAAAATCCAAATTGAGTTGCGAAAGTCAATGTAATTCCAACTAAAGATACAACAAGCAAAACAGGAATGTGGCTGATTGGCCATTCATACCATCCTTTTCCTTCAACGTAGTCTTTTCTTGTGGAATCATCGCCTTCTCCTGTGAAAATGTCTATTACATCTGCAGCAGTGGTTTTGAAGACAGGAGCCATCTTCAATAATCCAGTTATCCCTCCTCCAAGAATTGCACCTATGGCCATTGGCCTAGCAACGTAACTGTATGACATGATTGACCCCATTGGATCATATTGACTAATCGAATGAAACTGCCCATCAAGAGGATAGTAGAATGGATAATCATAATGGTATGCAAGAGGAGTAACAACAAACCAAGTGAAGAAAGTTCCTAAACTAACTAGAAGAGCAACTCGGAATTTCATAAACCAGCCAATGGCTCCCATCATAGGAGTCAATTCGAAACCTAACCACGTATAATTAGTCAAAGGATGACTCATAGGAACCATCAAATCAGTTCCATCATACCATTCAACATTTTTAGAAGCTGAAGATAAAGCAGATTCTTTAACCTCATCTCCAGCAAGATCATAGGTGCCAGTTCCTATAATTGGCCAATCTCTTAAGAAAGTAAAAAACATAACTACTGCGGTTGAAATACCAACTAGTTTAATCGAATGCATTGCACTTTCCATTCCACCTTCCTTAGATGTTTCTCCTGCAATATCCATTAATTTGATATTTGCTTCAAAGCCAGGAAGAGGCAAAGGATCCTCGACTAGCCACACTCTTCTGAAAATAATAAAATATAAACATCCTAAAAATCCACCTAAAATTGAAGCTACCATTGCTACGCCAGCTAGAGCCCAAGAATCAGGCAACAACAAAGACGAATCGACTAGATAATTTCCTCCAGCTAATTCATATTTAGGTGAGTAAGCTAACAAATAAATTGCAGGATAAGTAAAAACAAATCCAGTACACACCATAGAGGCTCCAGTCGATGCAGAGGCAGATAAATTCACTTCACCTGGCGACCATCTCAAGGCCATGGCAGAGAGGTAAGCAACGTACCACGAGCCAGACACAATCATTCCTACTTTTAGCCCAACATATTGGTTGATAATCGCAAAAATAATTCCAATCACCAACCCAAGGAGCATCTGATTCCATTTCCATTTAGTTGATCCGAACCCATCTTTTCGATTCTTCTCTTCTAAATATTCTTCTAAAACTTCAGTGTTAAAATTCGCATACATTTCAGTATCAAAATAATCTAAGGTCCCTTCCTCAATCGCTTTCAAACCACCAGGAGTTGGCGTTTGGCGATATGCAGACGTCCTCACTTTACTCATAATCTGTACTTCCATTAACTCAGTAGGGTATTATACTGATTGTGTATAATTTCGCAGTAGGAACCTTTAAAGAATGGTCACAAGTCCAAAAGTAGATGCAAGTATTGTTTAGGAGCATACTGGCCACAGCACTTTTGGGAGTCATTTTGCTCTCCCAGCCAGCTCAGGCAGAAGAATCTATAGACTTCAATACTTTGGATTTATATTTCTACGGAGATTTAGATAATGGAGATGGAAATGTCTCCACACTAATGCCATTATCAGACACAGATACACAAAGTGATTGCCCACAAAGCGCCAATAGACTATCATGGCCTGGCCAGGATAGGCAGTGGGAAACAGTAGGTAGTTGGGTAACAGACTTAGAAACTCCTGGAGAAATAGCATCAGGCGATTACACACTCACACTCTGGGCAAATTCCACACAAGGTACAGTTGAAAACGTACAATTTAGAGTAAGCATTTCAATCGGCCCAGGTGGTGAAGATGCCATAGCCACATCTCAATCAAAAACAGTAACAGATTCTAGCGAGGTAGCAACAAGGTTCGATATTTCTTTTGACTTAACTAATGAATCTTTCAATGAGGACGATGAATTAGAAATTGAATTAGAATATTCTGGAGGCGACACTGGTGAAAATCCACTAACAGGAGGAGCATCAACAGATCAAATTGTAGTTCTAACATCGAGCATGGAACACCCTTCAGGAATAGGAAATTTATCGCTAAATCATTATAGAGCATGGTTCTCAGAAATATCAGTTGAAGAATTTTCAGAGCGAGTGTTTGTTAAAACAATAGTTCAGAGTGCATTTGGAAAATCAGACATCGACTCTAGCGAATGGACATTGGGAGTGTATGGCCAAGCATCTGGAAATCAAGGATTAACTGCAGATTTCAATATGAAATCATCACAGAATGATACATACGAAGT
>JAKURQ010000032.1 GCA_022449785.1 Candidatus Poseidoniia archaeon | reverse complement strand
CCTGGTGATGGGGCCAATTAATTACAGGAAGGACGCCTCTAACACGGTGACATAATTCAGTAATTTCTCTTATACTTCCAAACAAGTCAGGTTTACCAGACAATTCAATTGCAATCTGCGGGCTGTAATTGTTTTCTAGGTAATGATTTCTTATTTCTCTGAATAAAGGAACTAATCTCTCTATTGCTTCTCTAGATGATATTCCATGATAAGGCCCAATATGTGTCACAACTGTTCGAGCCCCTAGTTTATTGCCAACTTCACCAGCAAACTCAAGGAATTTCTTTGATTTGTTTCGCATGTAACCATTGCCTAGGAAATCCATGTAATATGGAGCGTGAATTGCCATATGGATATCTAGAGATTGTGCAATTCCTCCTAATTCTTCAAAATCATCAAGCTCATCTACATATTTGCCTCTAACAAGTTGAATCTCCATACAATGCAATCCCAGTGCGTGGATATCTTCAATCCCATCCCTAATGGTTCTTCCTTTGCAGGAAAGAGGAATTCCTGCCGGTCCAAAACGTATCATCGTTCGCCACGGATTGAACGGTCCTATAATTACTATTCGTCACTTTTGGCGTTTTTTTCCCTATTTTTGAATCCTGCTAGCTATTTTGTCTAAGTTTTTAATGCTCCCTCTTCTCGCGGCTTGTGAATTCAAAGGCGTTAGAGTCAAAGTGGCAAAAAAAATGGGAAGAAGCCAAGGTTTTTGAATCAGAACCTAAGGACGGCCAAGAGAAGTACTTTGTCAACTGTCCGTATCCCTACATGAATGGATATTTGCACTTAGGCCATGCCTTCACTTATCTTAGAGCAGATATGGTTTCTAGATATCAAAGAATGAAAGATAAGAATGTTCTTTTCCCTTTTGCTTTTCATTGTACTGGAACGCCTATTGTAGCAGCAGCCCAGAGAGTTAAGGAAGGAGAAAAAATTCAAATTAATGCTTTGAAACAGATGGGACTAAGTGATACATTAATCAAAAAGTTTTCAGAACCTGAAGAATGGACAAAACATTTTCCAGATAAAGCAATTGAAGATTTGAAAACGTTTGGTTCATCAATAGATTGGCGACGTAGTTTCATTACAACTAGTCTAAACCCACCCTATGATAGATTCATCCGGTGGCAATTCAATCAATTGTTGAAAAACGACTATCTAATCAAAGGTAGTTTTCCTGTTGTTTGGTGTCCAAAGAGGGAGACTGTTGTTGGAGATCACGATAGACTCTCAGGCGAGGGAGAGACGCCCCAAGAATACACACTTTTGAAGTTCAAAGGTGATGATGATTATCTCGTAGCTGCAACTCTACGTCCCGAAACAGTATTTGGTCAAACAAACATATGGGTTGATGGTAGTGGAACTTACACTAAAGCAAAAGTTGGAAATGAAACCTGGATTATGTCTAAGGAAATGCCCTTCAAATTGACTTTACAAGGTCACGATGTCAAAGAATTAGGTGAAGTAAAAGGCAGTGATTTAGTAGGCAAAAAGTATGTTGCACCTCAAATAAATAGTGAAGTAATTGTCCTTCCTTCTAAATTTTGTGATGCTTCAATAGGTTCAGGTATTGTAACTTCAGTCCCAAGTGATTCACCTGATGATTATCAGGGATTAGTTGATCTGCAGAATTCCAAATCGGATTGCAAAAAATGGGGCTTAGATTATGATTTAATTAAATCAATAGAGCCAATTGCAATACTTGATTCAGGAGAGATGGGCACACTTCCAGCACCTCAATTATGTAAAGAATTAGGGATTAAGGATCAAACACAAAGAAAGAAATTGGAAAAAGCTAAGCAAGACTTGTACATGCACAGTTTCAACAATGGAATCATGCTTGGGTCAACAGATTTTGTTGCAGGAAAGCCAGTTGAAGAAGCTAGAGAAATAGTCAAAAATAGATTGATTGACAAAGGGCAAGCCGTAGTTTATTATGAATTAACAGGCCCAGTTCAATCAAGATGGCTTGCAGATTGTGTGGTTAAAATAGTTGATAATCAATGGTTTTTAGCTTATGCCAATGAGGATTGGACTGCAACAACTGAAAAAGCCCTTAAGCAAATGAATCTTTACCCTGAAAAATCTAGAAATCAATTCGAATATGTTCTTCAATGGTTAAAGAATTGGGCCTGTGTTAGAGAGAAAGGATTGGGAACTAAATTACCATGGGATGATTCGTGGGTAATTGAATCTTTAAGTGATTCAACAATTTACATGGCATACTATACGGTAGCTCATTATTTACAAGAATTAGATGAAGAACAACTTACAGAATCTTTGTTTGACGCTATTTTTGGAGCAGGCAATACCAAATTAGCATCTGAAGAAACAAACATCCCTCATGCAGATATTCTTAGTTGGAGAAACGAATTCAATTATTGGTATCCTTACGATCTTAGAATTAGTGGTAAAGATTTGATACAAAATCACCTTTCCTTTAGTTTGTTTAACCATACAGCAATGTTTGATTCTGATAAATGGCCTAAGGGTTTTGCAGTAAATGGGTGGGTTCTTGTTGAAGGGGAAAAAATGTCCAAATCTAAAGGAAATTTCTTCACAATGAAAGAATTAAATGAAAAGTATGGGGCCGATGTTGTAAGATTCACACTTTGTAACGCTGGAGAAGGCTTAGATGATCCTAATTGGGAAGTATCATTTGCAGAAACTGCAGGAAAGAAATTAGCCAACTGGTTATCTTTTGTAAAGGAAAACAAAGGAAAAGGTAGAACGACTTCACATCCTGTGGATGATTGGTTTAGAGAAGTTATGGCTGATGTTTCATACAAGGCACATCAAGCTTCAGAAAGACTAAGATTTAGGACATCAACACGTCTTTTATTCTTTGAGTTGTCTCAATATTTCAAATGGTATATACAGAGAACAGGTGAACCACATGCAGAACTTTTGCAGGATTATATGTCAATTGTAACTAGAGGGATTGCCCCTATTGTACCACATACTGCAGAAGAAGCCTGGTCTCTATTAGGTGAGAAAGATTTTGTTCTAAATCAGCCATTCCCAGAGGGTCACAAAGCTAATTCTGATGTGATATTAGGTGAAGATTTAGTTAAACAAACACTTGAAGATACAAGAGCAATTCTCAATCTTGCAAAAATAGACAAGCCTGAAGAAATAGCATTCATTGTAGCACCTAAATGGAAATGGGATGCAGTACGCACTGCTGGTGAATTGGCCGATGGTCGTGGACAAGTCAAATTGAATCAATTAATTTCAACAGTTATGCCTTCTATTCCAAACGAGTCAAAGAAATTAGGTGCAGAATTCTTGAAGAAATGG
The DNA here is from genome assembly GCA_022449785.1 of Candidatus Poseidoniia archaeon. Lineage (GTDB taxonomy): Archaea > Thermoplasmatota > Poseidoniia > MGIII > CG-Epi1 > CG-Epi1. Next base: position 8,872 of record JAKURQ010000032.1, on the reverse strand, counting down.
GTTTTGAAAGATATCCCTTCGCTAGGTCCAGATTGGCTGAAAACTTATAGTCAAGAAGTTGATGAAGAATCAATTTTAGCAGCTTCACAAGAATTCTTTAGCAATCTTTTTGGGTGTAAAATTACAGTAGTTAATGCAGACAATGCTCGTTCGATAATGGTAGCCAAAGGAAATCAAAGTTCACCATTAAAACCAGCAATTTTTGTCTCTTAATATTGGTTTTATCGACGATAGAAGTAGTCTAAAGACACTCTCTAAATAGTTGCCAATCTTTATAAATGCCTCTCTTGTCCGGCGGACCCCGAGTGAGAGCATTTGCTCTCTGGAGATAAGAATATGACTGAAAAGCGTAATTCGCGAATAGCCTTGCTAGCCGTAGTAATGCTCCTTTCTGGAGCTTTGTTAGGGCTCATGTCTGAGGATTCCTCAGCTGCAGATAATGATGCAGTTGGATTCATTTCCTCAGCAGATCCATCTGGAGTATCTGTAACTATTATTAATCAAGCAACAGGTTCTACAGAAAGCACAAACAGTGCAGATGACGGTTCTTATTCTTTTGATGATTTAGCCAATGGTGAATATTCAGTTCGATATTCAAAATCTGGTTACTTGTCTGTCCTTGATAGCTGGAGTATTCCTTCAGACTTGCCTTTAGCTGGTGTGTCTATGGATGCAGCACCATCAGGTTCAGAAACTGTTACAATTAATGTGCAAGACGGTAGTGGAAATGTAGATGGAGCTACTGTTTATTTGATGTCATCTACTGAAGAAGACTCATGGTGGTCTGATGTTGCAGTAGGATACACCGTATCAGATAGTACTGGAGCAGATGGAAATGTAGTATTTGCAGGACTTACAACTGATTCCTATGCAGTTAGAGTAGAAGCAGATGGTTATGCTACAGCTCTTGGTTCTACAGATGATACAAACATCGTTTTAACAGCATTAGATGACACAAACAAACAAACAGTTCGTGTATATGAAGATGGTAATCCATTAGGTGATGCAACTGTTTTCATGTATGATGCAACTTCTTCAACATGGTATGATGCAACTCAAGTAGGATATACTTACTACCTTCAGCCTGCAACAGGTTCTGAAGTATATGTTTATGCATATCATGCAGACCACACCCCTTCAGTATCTAAGATAGCTTCAGTTTCGGGTACAGCTACTCACGATATAGAAGTAGGTAGTAACTCAGCAGCAAGTGACGGAATTGTTTACATTAATGCAGCACCATCAAATGGCGGCCAATCAATGGCTCCAATGTCTGGTGACCGCATGATTAAATTGAATCCAGGTCCTTCAGCTTCTATTGATGTAACTGGAACTACAGATGTAGATGGTAGTCATGTTGTGGCTGCAGGATCATCTGTAAATTTCTCAGGTTCATCTTCAACTTCACCAGTTGGAGGAATCACATACAATTGGGGTTCATCAAGTGGAGCTGACTACTCAGCATCTTTCTCAGAAAGTGCTACAGTTACGTTAACAGTAACAGATGAGTTTGGTGCAACAGACTCTGCAACAGTAGACATAGTCGCTGATGGAGAGGCTCCAGTACCAACATTTACAGCTACTGTAAAATCCAATACTGATGACGAAGGATCAGAATACGATGGTTCTAATGTTGACGAAGACTTCAGCACCGTCATTTTCAATGCATCTGCTTCAAGCGATGCAGTAGGTATTGACAGTTACAGTTGGGACTTTGGTGACGAAAGCACAGATACTGGCGATGTAGTAAGTCACATATTTGCAAATCCAGGTAGCTTCGAGGTAACATTGACTGCAACAGATGCGGCAGGTAATTCAGCTACACATACTATGTCTGTAGACGTCAACGACGTCACAGTTCCTAGTGCAGAATTCAATTGGTCCTATACCAACGAAAGTGGTGGTATGGTATCCAATGCAGCTCTTGAAGGAGAACCTACACTCTTTGATGCAGGTGGTTCATCAGATAATTCAAACGGTGCTTTGACTTATACTTGGGACTTTGGTGATGGTACCTCTGATTCAGGTGAAACAGTATCTCACACATTTGATAATCTAACAGATGATGGTTTCAATGTTGTTCTTACCGTAGCAGATGCATCTGGTAATGAGGATGTTATATCTTATAATATCAAACCAGCATTGAAAGAAAGACCAGATATATTCATTTCTGAATTATCATTCAGTGATAATAATCCAGCAGAAGGAGACACAGTTACTCTTGATGCAACAGTAAAATTATTGGGAATGAACATTACTGATGCATTCGATGTCGCTTTCTATTTGGATGGTCCAGAAGGAACACAAATAGGAGTCGCATCCGTTGATGGAGCTAATCTAAGCTTTGGAATTGAGAATGGAGTAAACGTTTCCGTAACTTGGACTGCAACAGCCGGATCACATTCAATCTATGTTATGGCAGACTCTACTGACATTATTGACGAAAGTGAAGAGAAGAACGAACTTTCTAAGATGATAACTGTAAGTGCAGAAGATGATTCTTCAGATGTAACATCAATGGTAATGATAATTGCTGTTGTCTTGTTGTCTGTTGGATCCGTAGGTTACATCTACAGAGATTCTTTATTCTCTAAATAGATTAGTAGAAAAGCAAGGGACTAGGATATGGAAACAGACCTAGTCCTCGGTCTTGCTTTGGCAGGTATTACTCTAGGTGTTGTTGAAGGAGTTAAACCAGGCCCACTTCTAACTACAGTAATCAAAGAAACGTTGACAAGTGGTTTTAGAGGTGGAATGCGTGCAGCATCAGCTCCAATTTTCACAGACGGTCCGTTAATACTTTTCAGTATTTTTATGGCTGGTTGGATAGCAACTCAACCACTTGTATTCTGTGGAATCGCAATACTAGGTGCTATATTTCTGACTAGAATGGGAATGGAATGTTTCTATCCAGAAATTCCAGATATAGATACCAATGATGTAGACCTTTCTAAATCGTTGAAACGCGGAATTCTGACTAATCTTTTGAATCCCAATGCTTACATTTTTTGGTTGTTAGTAGGTGGGCCATTGATGGCTACAGCTGCAGATACAGAACCAATAGCCCCTTATGCGTACGCGATATCATTCATTCTTAGTATTGTTTTAGTGAAGATGACAATAGCTTATTTCTTTAGTAAAGCACAAGTTAATTTTTCATCTAAAAATTATCAATTAGCTTTGAGAATATGTGGAATAGCTATGCTATTTTTTGCATCAACTCTAGTCTACAAAGCATTTGAATTGTGGCAAAACGGGCTTTAATGGCCTCGTGAAGCCATTTTAGTGTCTAATTTGGATTCTTCTAAGCCAGCCATTGCATCAGCTAAACCCTCGGATACTTTTCCTACTAATTGGGGATTATCAAAATGAGCAGTTGCTTCTACTACAGCTTTAGCCATAGTATCAGGATCATCAGATTTGAAAATTCCAGAACCAACAAAAATACCATCCATTCCAAATTGCATCATTAAAGCCGCATCAGCAGGAGTAGCAATACCGCCAGCAGTAAATGTGACAACTGGTAACCTTCCTAGTTTTTTAATCTCTGAAAGAATATCAAGTACTTCACTTTCTATTTCTTTTCTAGATTTATGGAAAGCACTGTATTCTGCAGATTCTCCAAGGTTTTGCTTTGCTTCATCATCTAAAACAAAGAATTTGTCAACAATCTTTGTTGCCATTGGTTCTAAATTTGAGGAAGCTTGAACTGCAGCTATTTCAGCCTGTAAAAGTCTCGCATGCCTCATTGCAGCAACTACATTTCCAGTACCAGCTTCTCCCTTTGTTCGAATCATTGCTGCACCTTCCCAGATTCTTCTAACAGCTTCTCCCAAAGAAGTAGCACCACAAACAAATGGTACAGTAAATTCATCTTTAACTACATGATAATAAGGATCAGCAGGTGTCAAAACTTCAGATTCATCAATCATATCTACGCCCAAAGCCTCAAGCACTTTTGCTTCAGCAGTGTGTCCAATTCGGCATTTAGCCATAACAGGAATAGAAGTACAGTCTATGATTTCTTTAATCATTGAAGGATTAGACATTCTTGCAACGCCACCATCTGCTCTAATATCTGCAGGGACTCGTTCTAATGCCATAACTGCTACAGCACCAGCTTTTTCTGCGATTTCAGCTTGTTTAGAATTGACTACGTCCATAATGACGCCGCCTTTTTGCATACGTGCAAATCCACGTTTCACTAATTCTTTTCCTCGCATCAGCGATTCTAAATCCAGTTCCAAGCTCATTTTAGTTACAATACACCAATTGATTCCAAATGCTGTTGTGCAGCATTGCTGAGATCATCATAAAGTTCTTCATCTTCTACAGCAGAATAAGATACATCATCACCTTTTCCACGTTCAATCTTCATTATTTCAAATTCAGAACTAAAACTGTCTGCATATGACATAATTGCATATTCATCACCTTCAACTTCAAGAGCACCATGTATTTTCATACGAACATCTTCACCGTCTTGGTTCTCAAAGACTTCTATGTCTTCATCTTCTTCCACGACACTTGTTTCTGTTTTAGATCCAAATAACGAACTTGTCCAACTTTTACCGTTGGTTTCTTCTTCAGTAATTTCTCTTCCCATTCCTTTGGCCCACGAATCAACAATATCTTCTTTGTTCATTCCCATTTTTAATTCAGCCTTTTTCCAATTGTTAATCATCCATGGAGGTTTATCGAATTTGGTTGAAAGAGCTTGTAAGAACATTCTCAAATCATTAGGATTTTCAGAACCTAATTTGAGTTCAATAAGTGAATTTCGAGGATTTCCAAAGAATCCTTTGTATTTAGAAGCAGTTAATCTGGCTTTAAATCCGGCAAAACGAAAGGAGATACTCCAATTCATTTCATCAAAACCGCTATTTCTCAATTTAACTTTTGCATTGTCGTCAACAGTAGTACATGCTTCCCAGAACTTTTCTCCAAAGTCTGTAAACCAAAGAACACCAAATGTACCTCTATTATGGGTTTGAAACCTTCCAGATTTCAATGCTCTGGTATTCACCAAAGGGTGCTTACTTCGAGGCTGAGCTATCAATGTGACAGAATGCACTAATTTAGCACAAATAGGCATGCATAAAATAGCACCGCTAGTTTTAATAACGCCACACCACCACCAAAGTTAGGCCTTTGGGCCATTTACGGTAATCAATTCACAAATTTGCTTCTGGTTCTTAATCAGAGGCTCTAAGACGGATTAATCCGCACTTGGTTCAGGTCTTAAAAGCAAGAGATGGTTAAAATGAATATAGACCCAACAAGTAGTAAATACGTAATTAAAGCTTCAATTCGAGCAAATGGAGTCGTTAACAAATCTGATGTTGTAGGTGCCGTTTTCGGTCAAACAGAAGGATTATTAGGTGATGAATTAGATCTTAGAGATCTTCAGAAAAGCGGACGAATGGGCCGTGTTGAAGTGGAAATAAAAAGCGATAAAGGCAAGTCAACAGGAGAAATTATTATTTCTTCTAGTATGGACCAAGTTGAAACATCTGTTTTTGCAGCAGCATTAGAAACTGTAGAACGTGTAGGTCCTTGTAAAGCAACTGTAAAAGTAACATCATTAGATGACAGTCGTGCAACTAAGCGTGAAGTGATTATTGAGCGTGCAAGATCATTGTTGCTCAGTTTAATCAAGGATTCAAGAAGCGCTGGTTCAAATATTACAGATACAGTTCGTCAAGTACTTCAAACAGAAGAGATTGTTCGATTCAAAGGCAAGTTACCTGCAGGACCTAACGTAGAAAGTAGCGATGCAGTTATTGTCGTAGAAGGTCGTGGCGATGTTCTTAATCTGTTAAAACACGGAATTAAGAATTCAGTCGCTGTAGAAGGTACTAACATACCTAAAGAAGTAGTGGACTTGAGTAAAGAAAGAACAGTAACAGCCTTCGTTGATGGTGACAGAGGTGGAGAAATGATAATTCAAGAGTTATTGCAAGTAGCTGAAATTGATTTCATTTCACGCGCACCAGATAATACTGAAGTTGAGTATTTGACACATAAACAAATTATGAAGTCATTGAGAGACAAAGTTACAGCAGAATTGTTCATGGAGCAAAACAAATGGGCTAGACCAGGTTCTAGTTCTAAAGCTCCAGCAAAGAAAACTCGAAGAGGAAGCAAAGCTAAAGCAGCTCCAGCGTCAAAAAAAAATGACAAAGCTGAAGAAACTGTAGAATCTACAGAATCAGCAGAACCTGCAGCAGCTACTGCAGCCAGCCCTCATTTCTTAGAACAATTAAATCAACTTGATGGTTCAAAGAATGCAAGATTATTGATGGGTGAAGAGTTAGCTGATGAAGTTTTGATTGTAGGACTTCCTGAGGTTCTTGAATCTCACAAAAATAATGGTGTAGACACATTGATTATGGATGGAGTAATCACTCCACACTTAGTCGAGTTAGCACCTAAAGCAGGAATAAAGACAATCGTGGCTAAAGGTAAGGCAGTTCTCCCTAGAGAACCAATTGGTCTTTCCTTGTTTACAGCAGAAGATTTAGCATAAAACTTCACAGATATTAGTTAGCCAAATGGTTATATCCTACTCCAGTTGTGAGCTTACGCTATGGCCGATGAAGCTAATATAGATGAAGAAGGTTTACGACGTTCTGCACGTAGTCAAATTATTGTAGACACTATTGAACGTAGTTTAGAGAAGATGATGTTTGTTGAGTCCAATCTCGGTAAAGATATGGAACCTCAGGATCTTTTCCAAGTAAAAAGAGAAGCAGTAGCTGCTGTTGCTGAATTGAAATACGCAGTTTCTGTACTAACTGGGAAGCTAGAGATTTAATGTCTTCACGTCTCGTGCTCGCCCTGGATGAAACAGATCCAGTTCGAGCTCTAGATGTAGCTAAGAGTGTAGCCCCTTTTGTCGCTAAAATAAAAATCAATTATCCTTTAGTTTTATCTGCAGGACTTGAAATTGTAACAGAGATTTCTAAATTTAGTCCAGTAATTTGTGACTTTAAAGTAGCAGATATTCCAAATACAAATCGACTAATTGCTAAGGAAGCTTTCGAGGCAGGCGCTTCTGGAATTATTGCTCATGCTTTTCCAGGACCTGAATCACTAAAAGCAATACGAGAAGTAGATTCTACTAAGGATATGTACGTTGTAATCACAATGTCTCATCCTAAAGGTGGTGACTACTTCGATATAGAGAATTTTTGTAAACTTGCATTAGAAGTGGGAGCTACAGGAGTTGTAGCACCTGCAACTAGACCTGAAGATGTTGCTAAGGTCAGGAATTTGGTAGGAGATTTGGAAATAATATCACCAGGAGTAGGAGCTCAAGGTGGCAGTTCTAAAGATACAATTGAAGCAGGTGCAAATTACATAATTGTAGGTAGAGGAATTTACCTTTCCGATGATCCTGCAGCAGCTGCTGAAAAGTACAGTAAAGAATTGGTTTAGATGATTAAGCTCAATGCTTTATTCAAGTCATTTGGTTCTAAGAAAGTATTACGTGGTATTAATTTAGAAGTAGAAAGTGGAGAAATTGTAACATTAGTTGGGAACAATGGTAGCGGAAAAACTACATTGTTGCGTACATTGACTACGCTCGATAGTCCTGACAAATACAATATTGCAGAGATTGATGGATTTGATGTAAGAGACGATTCCGAAGAGATTCGCTCACGAATTGGGTATCTTCCACATGATCCTCCTTTTTATCCAGAATTAACTGGTGTTGAAAATCTACGTTTCTGGTTAGAGCTAAATTCAATTGATAATGCTGAAGAAGAGGCAAGAAATATTTTGGCACAGGTTGGCTTAATTTCTTTTTGTGATGAATTAGCAGGTAATTATTCAAGAGGTATGATTCAGAGACTTGGTTTTTCTATGGCTATTTCTCATTCTCCTACAACTTTATTTTTGGATGAACCTTTCACAGGACTTGATTCAGATGGAATTAAGATAATAGAAGATTTACTGATAAAGTACAAAGAAGAGGGTTGCAGCATCGTCATAGTTTCACACGATAAACATTCATATTCAGATAGAACACTAAAATTGGAAAGAGGTGAGATAGTATGAATCCAATTATTGTCTTAATTAGGAAAGAGTTGAGGGTTGAATTTAGATCATTACAGGGTATTGTTGCTTCAGCTATGCTTTCTTTTATGATTTTAATGTCATTTAAATTTTCGATGGCTTTAGATTCTTCATTTGAAGGTTCAGGAATTCTTTGGGCTTCAATTTTGCTAACTGGTTTAGGCTTGATTACGCATATTTCGACTAGAGAATCCGAGCGTGGCACTTTTGAACTTCTAAAATTGTCTCCAATATCTAGATATCAATTATTCTTGGGAAGAATGGCCGGTTCACTCTTTCTTTTATGGATATTAAGTACAATAATTACGATTCTTTACGTAGTACTTTTTGAGAATCAATTTGGAGATAATTTAGGATTAGTTTACTTGACTGTCTTGGTAGGTTGTGTTGGTATAGCTGCAGTAGGGACTTTGGCAGCAAGTACTGCTACGCCATTACATGGTGGATGGATGATTACTTCACTTTTTGCCATTCCAATATTATTGTTTACTGTTATCGAAGCTTCAATCAGAGCTACAGATTCCTTAATTTCCGATGGTTCAGATTTTCAACTGGCGTTTATGCTTCTAATTTTGTATAATTTGGTATTTGTAACGGGTGGAGCTTGGTTGAGCGAGCTTTCTGAGTAAACAATATAACTGGTTTAGTTTTGCACTGCATATGAAATCATTGAGATTGTCTCTGTTTGCGCTGTTGTTATTGGCAGTCTTGGGTTTGTCACAGGAAGCCGAAGCGGACGCTCCTACTATCGAATTATTGACTCCTCAGAGCGATTCCTGGGTTCCTGCCA
>JAKURQ010000031.1 GCA_022449785.1 Candidatus Poseidoniia archaeon | reverse complement strand
TATTGAGACAGGAATATCTGAGATACTTTTAACAAATTCAATTGCAGGAATTACACGTTCCAATTCTTCTTCTGCGCTTACAGGTTTAGATCCAGGTCTTGTAGATTCACCACCAATATCTATTATTTCAGCACCTTCAGCTACAATTTCCTTTATTCTATTTTGAATACTCACCGTATCAAAGAAGTTGTCATAGAAACTATCAGGAGTTACATTCAGAATGCCCATTACATGGCATTTACCATCTAATTTTAGGCTCATTCACGAAGTACAAATTGAGATTGACACATTGGACATCCAACTTGGATAGGTCTTTGTGTAGTAGTGATTGAAATTAATCCATTACATGTTGGACAATTTAATTCCAGAGGCCCCGGCGTTACAGCTTCTTCCCAATCTTCGCCCCATTCTTCTCCTCCGCCACTCATTTTCCTTAATCCCATTCCTAAACCAGCTAATGCGATAACTCCAACAGCAGCACCTCCAATGAGCATAGTAGAACTAAATCCTCCTTCATCATCTCCATCATTTCCATAGCCTCCACTTTTGCTTACAGTAACATCAACCTGCCATGTTGAAACTCCACCACGCTCGTCTGTAACTCTCAAGATAGCAGTATAAGTTCCAGGTTCATTGTATGTCTTTACGAAGGTTCTTTCATTCTTATCTCCAAGAAGATTGATAGTAGTTCCTTGAGAATTGACAATTTCCCAAGAGTATTCAAGTTTTGAATCATCGCCATCAGGATCATAAGACTCAGCACCAGAATATGTGACTTCATCTCCAGTTTTTGCAAAGTCTACAATATCATTGAAAACACCTACGCCATTTATGAAGATTCCAGCTTTTGCAGATGCAACAGGCGGAATATTCTCAGGCAAATAGACTGTAATTGGCAGCATTTGAGACCAGCCACTTGCTAATACATCATCAGCTCCAGTTTCATCGATTTCTCGAACCATTAATTGCGCACTGTAAATTTTTTCATCAAATAGTTCAGGTAATGTATAGTTGTATCCATTCTTTGTTATCTGACTGTCTTTTACTTCTAAAAGGAATAATCCTTCACCAAGATTCAAGCTAGCAACAGCAGCATTAGTTCCATTCGTTAATCTGAAAACACGATTTATTCCAAAATAATCTTTGAGTCTTTCTTCTCCACTATCTAATTGAAGTTCACCACCGTTAGGTCCGGTGAAAAACGCGTTACGATACAATCCGACGTACTGTCCTTCTGCTACCCAATCCGAATAAACACTATCACCAAAACTAAAGCGATATTCCAATTCTGCGCGATTGTCAGGATCATAAGAATCACTTACATCAAAAGTGACGAAAGCCCCATCCGGTGCTTCAGATAAATTTGATTTTAAAATTGCAACAGGTTGGGTGTTTGCCTTAACTTCAACCATAATGACTTTTTGATTGGATTCTTTCCTTCTTTCATCTCTTGTGATAACAATAATCTCTTTTTCACCAGGAGTGGAGAAGCTAATGTCCCATGTATAGTCACCAACCCATGAAGTCCAGCTACCATCGTAATAATACCTGTAAGTTAAATCAGCCTCGCCGTCAGCACGATCAAGCTCACCATTGGTAGTTTCATTATCGTATGAATTTCCTGCATCAACACGTGCAGCTTCATCAACCCATAGAACAGTTTTGTCAATAGATGCATCAATGACAGGTTTATCATTTGGAATTTCTTCTATCTCTATAGTCGTAAAATCTTTGTTGTTACTAAAGCGAGTTTCTTGTCGAGGTTGATTTGTATCTTCTGCCAAACCATAAATTTCATGATAACCAGGGTCGGTTTGGATTCCATACCAAATTACTTCGAAAGATGCAGATTCTCCATTACTGAGTGCCTTACAACCTTCACGTTGATTTTCTTCGGTTGCATCACAACTGAATTCAGTAATTTTCTTTCCTCCCGCATCAGGATCTCCGTCGTAGACCTTCACTCTCCATTTTGTAGTGTCAGCACCACCATAATTGACAATACTCAAATTAATCGTAATATCTTCGTCTTCATCGGGATTTTCAGGAAGATATGAAATTGAACTACCTTCAATAGCCAAATCAGGTTTATTTGTCTGGCCTTCGGTTGTGAACATCCACAGATAAGCGTCGCTTCCTACTACCAGTTCTAACGCACCGTCATTGTCAGCATTTCCGATAACAATACCACCATAATGGCCTGTTTTACCTGATAATGCACTAGTTTTAGCTTCAAAAGTTCCAGGCTCTATACCATCATAAACAAATAATTCTCCACCTGAAGTTCCATAAATTAGTTCAGGTTCTCCATCACTATCGAAATCCCCACTTTCAATTCCCCAAACAGAGTTACTGTCGACATCCTTTGAATATTCTTCAGAATGCGATCCACCATCATAAATTATCAAACGAGGCTTACTCTCTCCTTTTTCACCAGTACCTACAACGATTTCTTCAGTTCCATCTCCATTCAAATCTCCAACTTCAATTCCGTATGCTCTGTATCTTGCAGGATTCATTACAGACCCGTCTAGAGTATAACTTCCTCCAGAGCGCTGATAGACTCTTACTTCAGCGTTAGCTTGTGAACCATCTCTATCATCTCCTCCAGTTCCAATAACTAGCTCGTTGTCTCCATCACCATCAGGATCTCCACTATCAATTCCTCCAACGATTTGGCCAAGATTTCCCGAGGTCCATTCTTGAGAATAACTAGAACCTCCATAGCCCCAAACTTTGACGGCACCATGTAATTCAGTAGTACCAGATGTAGCGTCAATAATTTCGAGGTAACCAGTGGCGATGCCAATTTCTGGGTTAGTTGACCCATCTAGTTCTGATATCGTAACTCCTAGTGCAGCATCGATATCACTGCTTTTGAAAGCTTGAGTAAAGCTTGTACCACTTCTTTCGAAGACATACAGATATCCTTCACCACCATTTCCTTCATCATCTTTTGGTTCTCCAGGATTTCCAGTGGTAACTGCAATATCATTATTTCCATCATTATCCAAATCTCCTATTGCGATTCCGATTGGGATTTTATCCAATACATCACTAACCCATTGAACCTCATATGTGCCACCATCAAATACATAAATTCTTCCAGAACCAGAACCAACAACAACCTCTAAGTTATCATCATCATCTAAATTAGCCATGGCTACACCATAATTTTTTCCACCTTCTAAAGAATAAAGCAAGTTATTGTTCTCACCAGCTTCACTCGTCCAAGCTAAATCGTGATTAGTCTGTGAAGTAACTTCCCAAGCACGCACTATTCCTGCATCACTTCCATGAACAATCCATGGATCGTCATGTCCATTCATAGAGATGGTGACTCCACCTCCAGTATTCATAGGATATCCACCACTCCATTCTTGATAAGTTGTCAAACTAGAACCAACTAATCCCATAATTCTAATATTTCCACTACCATCTGCCACAACTAATTCTTCATTGCTGTTTCCAAAGAGATTCTCACTTGCTAATCCATATCCACTTTTTACACTGTTATCATTGACGCGTTCGTCTCTATCTCCGTCAACAAATACAGTTAACTTACTTTGCTGGGGAACAATTAGTTCATCAATGCCACTTCCATCTAAATCAGCAGCATGTAAGCTGTAACAAAGACTATCTGCTCCACTACTGCCATCCATGTCATATTTCCATTGCATTTCTTCAGTTTCACCATCAAATACTGCAACCCATCCTTGCTTACTTCCAACAGCTACTTCTGTAGCTTCATCATCATCAAATTGACCGAAAGTTAATCCCCAAGTATTTTCCAAAGTTCCGGCATTTACTTTAGCCCCAACATCAACATACCACTCAGCTTCATCATAGGTAATGTCTCTTCCAACGTAAATCTCAGGTTTATCTGTATCTACAGCCCACAGAAATCCTCTGTCTCCACTCATAGCTAATTCTGCTTTTTCATCTCCATCAAGATCGCCCATTGCTAATCCATAAGGCCATCCTTCAGTCCATTGTGTGTGAGACCAAGAAATGCCTGAAGACCAATTAGCCTCAGCAAGTAGAGAAATTCCATCAATAATCTTTACTTTTCCTGCGTCAGCATTCCAGTTGTATCCAATTGCAATTTCTAATTGCTCATCATCATCAATTTGAGCAATATCCATTCCCTTAACAGGGCCACCCATATCTACTGTATGAAACTCTTCAGACCAGCCACCATTACTAGAATCCCAGTCTAAAATATGCACATATCCTTGGGAATTACCAAAGATTAATTCATCTTCCCCATCGATATCAATATCTGCACTTTTTATTGAGTTTAGAGCACCTACTCCAGTACCTAATCCAGCATGCCATTTTTCACTTAGATATCCCGTATCTGTATCAGTTCTTGCATCATTTGCAGCTTCAACAGTTATTCCTGGAATTATGGCAGATAGCAAAAAAACGATAGCTAGGGCTATGGCTTTTCCCGGATTCATGTTAGCAATGGACAAGAGTAACTATATCAAGGTTGTGACATAATGTCTAAGACATTATGGTTTATTCGTTTGACAATTTTTCCATCATTGCAGTTTTAATTTCTTCTTGGTTCATTCCTGCCGTGTCAATTCCCAATCTTTCAGCAGAAGAACGCACCTGATCGTTCTCAGATAAGTTAGATTCTTTTATCGTATATCCTCTAAATTCTCGATAAGCTTTTCCAAGAGCTCGAGCACCTTCAGTCATTTTTTGAGGGCCAAGAAAAGCCCAGCCCAAAAATAGAATAACAATTAATTCAAGCAATCCAGGTCCGTTCATTAACTTGTCAACGCTTGTTCCAAATAAGCTTTAAGCTCATTTTGATTCTCTGCATTAATGCCAAAATATTCCATAAAAGCCTCAGTCACACTCAATTCAAAGCTTCGCCCTTTTCTATCTCTTCTAATCATGCCCAATTCAACTAACTCACCAACATGCTCGTAAACTTTGTCTCCCAATTTACGTTTCAATTCTTTCTGCAACATAGGCTGTTCATGAGCAATTAAGGCTAAAGTTCTTAGAAGATATGAAGGAATCTCTTGAGGTGCTAGTCTTCGACCATATTCTACAGCTTCCGTCTTTAATTGCAAGGCATATTTATGACCAAGTTTTACAATTTCTAAGGCACCTTCTCGAGTTTTATACAATTCGACCAGAGAATCCAATGCACCAATCGCTTTGTTTCTTGATAATCCCGTTGCTTCAGCTACTTCCGTGGCATCCAACGCCCTACCTGCCGAAAATAATGCTGCTTCTACAGCCATTAATTCATTCATCCTGCACTCTCCAGATTTTTCACATAAATATTGTGATTTTCTAAGTTCTTTTGAATTATATCAATTCTCCCTTCTCTAGCTAAAAATAAAGATCCTACAAATGTCCGAACAACACTTGCTTTTTCAGGCCTGTCAAGTAGATCTCCAATAGGTATCGGTTTTCCATTGAATTCATTTATTCTTTGCCAAACTTTTTCTTTGTATTGGCTAGGATCATCATTATGCAGCTTTTCTCCCAATCTCTCTGCAACTTCAGTGAGAACAGACTGCCTAGCTTCACGCAACTGTCTTCTTCTTTCCAAACGTTCTTTGCGTTCAGTTTCTAAATTTCGAGCATCCTCTAGCGCCCCTACTAATTCCATCAAAGTTACGCGCCTTTCTCCTTGGAAGAGAACACTTTCTTCTATAGGAGGTTCAGAACTATCTTCTAATTGCTCAGCATATGTAGGTTCCCAACCAAAATCAAAATCCACCCATTCTGGTTGTGGTTCTGGTATAGGTTCCGTGGCTTCTATAGCTCCAGTTGCTCTAAGTCTAAGAACATCCCAGGCCCATCCAAGTACCGAGCCAGCTAATGGTAAATCTAAATCGTCTTCTTTAACAGCATATTTCTGATATTCTTGAATAGTATGTTTCAGATCCAAAGACCAAGGGTCCAATCCATGTTCTTTTACAAGCATGAAAAGAAGTGTGACACTGCGCGTAAATGGATCCTCTATGGTTGCTACTTCAGCAGTCGATCCAACACCGGCCGCAATTTCGATATACTGGTCAATTTTTTCAGAATCTACTCCAATCATTGCTTTGTGAAACAATAAGTGATTTACGACCTGACTCAAGCACCCACCTCAGCTTCTACAGGTAAAGAAGACAAGAATGTTTCTACATCTCTAATTTGGTGCAATCGAGATACACCATCATCTCCCATAAACACGCCAATTACATTGTCAGATTCTCTAAGTGCAGCATGATGTAAGCTGACAACTAAGAATTGTGCCACATTTGCTTGTAATGCAATAGCTCTTCCAATGTGTTCAGTATTCACACCGTCTAAGTTTTGATCAGGTTCATCTAACAAGTAGAATGGGCTTGGATCATACCCCTGAATTGCAAATATAAATGCCATCGACACTAATGATTTTTCTCCACCAGATAGAGCCTCAACGGGATATAATTTCTTGCGAGGCATTCTTGCTTTTATTGTAACTCCACCTTCGAATGGAGACTTTTCATTTTCTAATACAAGCCATGCTTCTCCTCCGCCAGTAATTTCTTTGAAAGATGTCTTGAAACTTTCTCCAATACTGTTGTAGACACCCATGAATTTGGTTTCTTTTTTATCAGATATTTTCTTCTCAAGATTATCTAAGCGGCGCACTTCTTCATTCAATTGTTTTCGATGTTTCTTTATTTCATCAAATCTTTCAGCTTCTTGTCTATAATGTTCTAAGGACAACATATTGACATTTCCAAGTCTATTTCTGTTACGTTCTAGGCTCTCTTTGGTCGTTTCCAATTTCTCACGACTTGGGACTGTTTGTGGTGTTTTCGTATCATCAGGAATTCTAGCTTTCGCCTCAACTAATTTTGGTTCTCTAGTGGCGATTTCAACTTTTAAATCATCCATAGCATGCTTTCGACTTCTTCTCAATTCTTGTTTAGTAGACAATTCAGATCTCAAATTAGTCAATAAATCATGCAACTCATCTCGTTCATCTCTAAGTCCTTTCAATTCTTTGAATTTTTCCTGTTCTTCTTTTCTCAAGGATTTCAATGTTTTCTCAAGATTCTTTGCAGTCTTGGTTTCAGTTTTGTGTTTATCTTGTAATTCCTTCTGTTCTTTCTGGTTAAGCTCTAAGTCTCCTTTGAGCCTTCCAACTTCAGATTTCATTGCCTCAATTTTTGCTTCTAGAGAGGCCAAGGTAGCTTGTTCACTTGCTAATTCTTCTCTACTTCCATCAAGGCTAATTTGAACTTCTGCAATTACTTTCGAGGTTTTTCCACCAGCTACAGCCTGTAAGTTAGTAGTGGCATTGCCAATTTCTTTTGAACTCTTCTCAATATCCTTTTCTAAATTAGCAAGTAAATCAGTTCGTTCTATAATTTCCCCTTGTAAAGCCTCAATAACACCTTCACGAATTTTCACAGCATCTTCAGCTTCATCTAGTCTCTTCTTGACTTCTTCAGCCCTGCCATCATAATCCGTTACTCTAGTTTGGAAAGCTGCACTTTCACTTTCTAATTCTTGTCTAGCAGTAGCCAATTTACCTGCTTCCTCAAGTAATTCACCTACCTGAGATGATAATTGCAATTTCTCAGTTTCTAAAGCCCTTACATGGTTTGCCAATTCATCAATATTTTCACGTTCTGCAGTTCCAAAATGAATGCCTGTTTTTGGAGCAGAACCTCCTACAAGAGCCCCTCCAGATTCTAATAATTCACCTTCCAGAGTGACCATGCGACCTTTACCCAGATGAAGTCTAGCCTCCCTTAAGCTTTCCATAATCACAGTATCTCCAAAAACGTTACCAAAGACATCTTTGTATCTAGAATCAAATTTAACTAGGTCTTGAGCAAATCCAATAGCTCCTTCTTTTTTCGATATCATTAGTGCATGTGCGCTTGGTTTGTATGAATGAACTTTATTGAGTGGTAAAAATCTAACACGCCCTATGTTGTTTCTCTTAAGAAATTCGATAGCTGTAGCAGCAGCCCCATCATCCTCTGTTACAATAGATTGTAATCTGGCTCCAGCAGCCACCTCTAGTGCGGTTGCGTATTTTTCATCAACTCTTCCTAATTCAGCAATTGTACCAATAATTCCTCTTAATTCTCCATTATCTCTGCATTGCAGAAGAGCCTTGACGCCTTTTGCATATCCTCCAAATTCTTCTCTTGCTCTCTGAGCAGCTTCCTGAGATGCTAGTTTCATTGACTCATTTCTGAGATTAATTTCCAGAGAACTCAATTTCTTTTGGTGAGACTCTATTGTTTTGAGAACAGTGTTGTGCTTTTCTTTTATTTTTTCTAGATTCTTTGCAGCAGAATTTCTTCCCACTTCTAAATCTTTAAGTTGAAAATCCGCTTCTTTGGCATCAGTTACTATAGAATCGAACCATTGTTTTGATCTTACAAGCTGCTCTTCCGCACTTTTCAATTGAATTTCAAGTTGTTCTTTTTCACCTTCAAGTCGATGCCTTTGCATTTCTAATTCACCAGCATCTTTTCTCAAGAGTTCCAATTTATCTCTTTGAGATGAAACAGCTTCCGAATCATTTGCTACAGTCCCTTCTAATTCATTTAATCTTGTGACTTTTGCAGATACAACGCTTTCTAACTTCTTTACCTTCTTATTTCCTTTATCTAAGTATGAAGTAAGTACTTTCAGTTCTTTAGAAGAAAGTTTATAGTCATTGTCCAAAACTTTACGTTCATTTTCTAAAGATTCCAATTCTTCTTTTGCACTATCTGAATTTCTTTCAGCTAGTGCATGAGCAACTCTAGTTTTATCTAACTCTTCCTGCAATTCTCGGGCCTTGTTTCCTCCAGAAACAGCAATATTATTCTCAACTTCATGAAATTGTTTTTGGGCTTTATCAATCTCAGCCTTTCTTTTTGTCTGTTCTTTTTCTAATTTTTCTAGTTCTTTAGAATAGGTTTCTACGACATCTCTTCTTGATTCAATTTCGGCTTCGAGGTCAAATACAGTACGAAATTTGAATAACAATTCATTCTCTTTAATTTCATCGATGATTTTCTCTAATTTTTCCGCAGATTCTTTTTCTCTCTCCAGTTGATTTAAGGTTCTTTTAGATTCCTTAGCTCTCTCATTTAGTAAAGTAAGGTCTGCCTCAACAGAATTTCGAGCACTCCTAGTACTTCTAAGTCGATTATCATAAGCTGTTATTCCAGCAACATCTTCGATTTTCCTTCGTCTTTCAGTACCAGACATTAAAGAGGTTTGAATCACATCTCCTTGCTGGATTATATTGTAGCCAGTGGCATAAAGCCCAGCTCTTGAGAACAGTGCTTCAAATTCACCAGCAGATGATTTCACACCATCTAATTGATAATATGTAACGGTATCATTGCCTCTAAGACGTATTCCTTTGGTGAATGTTACTTGGTCTTTTTCAATTGCTAAGAATCTATCACTATTGTCAAAAACCATTGAAACTTTACATGATTTCGGTCCAGTCTTCTTTTTACTTCCTTCTTGGAAACCATGAATTAATTGCTTTAATTTTCTTGCACGAAGTAATTTAGTTGATCTAGAACCAAGAATGAAAAGTATAGCGTCAGTTATGTTGGATTTTCCAGAACCATTTGGTCCTGTAATACATGTGAACCCAGGTCCGAGAGGGACGGTAACGTGGCCTTTGAAAGATTTAAAATTCTCGAACTCAAGTTCGAGAAGCCTCAATCAGAAGGCCTCCAACTGAGATTGGCGGGGTGAAAGCCGCATAGATTCTTTCCCTCCTTCAACACTAGGTCTATGCTGGTTTTTGTAAGCCTTCCAGAAGATTTCGATAAGTTTTGTCCGGTCCCCACGGTCACCTGCTACTAAACCGGATAAATAAGTGGAACGGTCCTCTTTTTGCCACCTTGTACTTGATAATCCTGCACGAATCAGCATTCCATCTAGTATAAGCCTTCCAACTAAACCGTTGCCAGATTCAAAGGGCCTAACTTGTTGAAATCTGTGATGGAATAACACAGCTCTTTCGAATGGATGTAGAGGAGAAGGATCGTGCCACCATTGTAATAGTCCTTCCAATTCATCTTCAATTAAGATAGCCGGAGGTGGCATGAAAGCAGAACCAGGTAAACTTGCAGATTCTTCTCTAAGGACGCTCATTTTACCAGTTCCTTCGAATAAATCTTGGTGCAATTTTAGAATAGTTCTTTTGTCTAATCTAGCAATTCTTTCCGGAATTTCATCATGCAATCTTCTCAAAGCTAGTGCTTCTAATACTTTTGAAAGAGGGACTCCAGTTGGCGCCCGGTCTTGTTCAAAAATGGCTTGCACATTATCAATAGATAGTGGTGCAGATGAAAGAGCCATATTGCCGTGAATATTCAGAACACTATTTTTTGTATTTTCAAATGTTCTCTGTTCAGGCGTTTCTAGCCTGTGCAAAGCACGATTAAGAAATTTCATTCTCTCTAATCCCAGCAAAGCAGATTTATCCAAGTATGGAGTTCTGTAAGTCTCAGAAGACATTATTGCCATTCTTTCGATTGCTGCTAGTTCTAAATCTATGGTATATTGTTGCTTTAATTGTTCTAATTCAATTTCGTTAGGTTCGTCTGAACCTAGATACTGTTGTACCTTTTCAACGCGTCCATCATACTTGAAAGATTTTACGAGGTAATAGTAGTGTTGACCTCGTGTGGTCTTCCTTGTTAGGTATACCATGGGTCTACAGTAGATTGGTTCCACCTTTTAAAGTTTTTCCAGAGAGGTGCTCTACTTGAAAAAGCGTTTTGCCCTACCAGAATCGCTGCAAAACACAAAGGTGGGACACAACATAGATTTCCATTCCGATTTAATGTTTTATAGACGATGTTAATGACAATATATGGTGGTGATTTTGTTTGTATGTACAGGCAACGCAGCTCGGTCTCAAATGGCGGAAGGATTGCTTAGAAATCAAAAACCAGAGTTTACTGTCTTAAGTGCCGGTACTAAACCAGAAGGCGTTAGCAAAAAAGCAGTAAAAGTTATGGAAGAATTGAATTTAGATATATCTAATCATACATCCAATCATTTGGATGAAGTAGATTGGAAGGGCGCAGATGTTGCAATAACACTTTGCGGTTCTGCAAATGAAAGTTGTGTTTCTATGCCTTGGCCAGAAAAATGCAAAAGAATTCATTGGCCTATTGATGATCCTGTTACTCTAGACGAGTATCGGAAGGCAAGGGATGAAATCAAAGAACGGATAGAAGCTTTTTTGACAAATATCTAAATTAATCTCTACAAATAGCTGTTTCACCAAAAAATATATTGAGAATATAGAAAGCCGTATTACAATTCGGCAAAAACCGAACTATATTTTTCACAAGCTATGCCTCCCATCGTCGATAAAACACTATAAAAGTAATAATTTTAATCTATAAAATACCGTAACCAACGAAACGCTTAGTATTATATACGGTCCTAAAAAATAACGAGCTTATGAAGCAAATCTACGCACTAATAGTAATGCTCATGATGGCTAGCGTAGCCTTTACCGGCTGCGTAAGCGACGACGGAGACGACACTGACGACACTACCGTTGACGACACCACAACCGATAATACCGGCGGTGACGACACAGGTGGCGACGATCCAGTAGATCCCGTAGGAAGTGAAAGTGTAAGTACACTTGACACAGTCATAGAACGCGGTTCTTTGAAATGTGGTGTAAAGGACTCACAGTATGGTATGGGTTATCTGCAAGCAGATGGAACATACACCGGTCTTGATATCGAATACTGTAAGGCAGTTGCAGCCGCAATTGGTGTTGATACAATTGAATACGTATTGGCTACCGGATCTAACCGTTTTGAACTATTGGCTTCTGAAGAAATCGATGTTCTAATCAGAACCACGACCTGGACAACCAGCCGTGATGCAGATTTGAACGCTGACTTCGCAGGAATCAATTTCTATGATGGTCAAGGAATCTTGGTAAACAAAGATGCTTTCCCTGACGCAACTTCAGCTCTTCACTTAGATGGAGCTAAGATTTGTGTAGGAATAGGAACCACAACTGAAGGAAACATTGCAGATTACTTCGCAGTCAATGATATGACTTACGAAGCTGTAAATTCTGATGATGCAGCTACCGCTAAAGCACAATTCGAAGATGGATCATGTGATGCATGGACCGGAGATATGTCTGCTATGGTTGCACAAAAATTCGGTTTGGACAATGAGAAAGTTCCAAATTCAGCAATCATGCCT
>JAKURQ010000030.1 GCA_022449785.1 Candidatus Poseidoniia archaeon | reverse complement strand
AATACCTACTCCAATTCCAGTACCAACTGTTACATAAACTAAGGTTTCAGAAAGTTTACCTGCTCCATACTTATATTCGCCCAAAGCTGCAGTATTTACGTCTGTATCAATAACAATATTTGAATTAATAGTTGATAATTCTTTAACAAGATTTACACCTTTCCAACCCTTTTTACTTTCAGCAACTAGAAGCCCATATTCTGCTGAATCAACATTAAGAACTAATGGTCCAAAAGAACCCACACCCAAACCACTAATCTTAAAATTACTAAAAAACGAGATAATATCTGATATTGTACTGATTGAATCTCTTGTAGGGATTACCCTCTTTTCAATGATATCTAAAGGGCTATTTGCAACAGCAACAATACACTTAGTTCCTCCTAACTCGATGCCGCCAATCACAACTTAACTCTCTGTTTCTTAGGGCCACCTTTTTTGTAACGACTAAAATGTTTTTTTGCCTTCTTATCTCCCTTGGTAACTCTCTTTTTTTTAGAGAACTCAGGATCCTCTGCCATAATAGTCTAAAATAACAAGAATATAAATGGTGCGGGGGGAGGGATTTGAACCCACGTACCACTAAGGACTGGGACCTAAACCCAGCGCAATTGGCCTGGCTATGCGACCCCCGCTACAGACACCTCTGGGCCCCACAATTAATAATAGAATTGGTGATAGTATTATAACGTCTATTTGCAGTGAAAAACGTGCATGCCTGTAATATCTTGCTCAGAATTAGCAAAAAAATACGATGATGTTTTAGCTCTAGATTCTGTAAATTTGGAGATTGAAAAGGGCGAATTTTTTGGTTTATTAGGCCCAAATGGGGCGGGAAAAACTACACTTCTAAAAATCTTAACTGGCCAGATTAAGGCAACGGAGGGAAACGCAAGTATACTAGGCATGAGCATAGAAGAAAATGTTATAGAAGTGAAAAAGAAAATTGCGATTGTTCCTGAACAAGAATCTCCCCCTAGCTTCTTAACACCAAGAGAAGTTTTAGAGATGGTCTCATCAATCCGTCAAATAGAAGCTCCAAATATCGAGTTTTGGATTGAATTCTTTGAATTAGAACCTATGGAAGGACGAGTATGCAGGAATCTATCTAGGGGACAAAAGCAGAAAGTTATGTTGGCTGCAGCATTCATTTCTGAAACTGAATTAATGTTTTTAGATGAGCCTTTCATAAATTTAGATCCAATAGTTCAAACCAAAGTCAGAGAATGGTTAGCTCAATATGTAAAAGAAGGCGGTACAGTATTCCTAAACACACACTTATTAGAAAATGCTCAACGCTTATGCGATAGAGCTGCTATAATACATAATGGAAAAATACAATCCATAATAAAAATGAATGAACTTGAAGATCAAAAAATGAACTTGGAAGAACTATTCCACGAAATAGTACTATGATTCGATTAATTCTTTGGAGAATGCTCCAAGAGGAGATAAGACTCAATACTAGTTTTGCAAGTGGAAAAGGATTCTATTCATTCCCTATCTTAGTATTAATTAGTGGAATATTGGCAGTTACATTCACTGATGAAATGATTGCAGACATGGGCTATTTTGAATATCTTGAAGTTCTCCATATTAGTTTGATGTTTTATGGTGTTTTTGCAGGATCCTTAGCTTTTTTTGGAAATGAATTTCTAGAAAGAATCTTTGGTTATCTTGGATTAATTATTGGACTCCCGACAACACAACCTATAACCCAAAGAAAAATGACCTTGTTATATTTTATTAAAGAATTTATATTTTATACATGCTTCACACTTCTGCCTGCATTTTTAGGTGGCTTAGTTGGCGCTTATCTAAATGACGTTGATTTACTTAGCTTGGCCAAATTTGGATTCTCTCTAGCCTTTTCATTCTTAATGGGATTATCTTTTGCTTATTTGATTTCAAGTCTCTATAGGATTTCGTGGAAAACTAGCGTTTTAGGAGGACTAACAACAGTAATAATATATGCATTCTCTGTTCAGGATATAGCTATCACTTATTCCTTGGAATGGTATCTTAATGATGATATTATATTTCTTTTCTATTCTGCTTTAACTATATTTCTAATTTCCATTACTGCAACCTTGCTTGTAACTGATTACTATGAACAAGGCCCTATACGAACAATCGGTTACAATGATAGACTGAAGGAAGATATCAAAACATTCTCCTGGGCTCAAAAATACTCAAATCCCACTATAATTTCTAAAGAGAGAATAGACTTGCAAAGAAGTAAAACAGGGACGAAAATGTTTTTTTCTTTTGCCTTCCCCCTTGGAATTCTAACATTTATGAATTGGTTTATAGACAAGGGTTTACCAATTCAAATCGACTTCAACACTATCTTTTACGCAGTTATGGTGGGATTTTTTGGAACTATGATATACTCGTGGTTAAACACCATTGATAGTCCTACTTTCTATTCAACACTACCTGTAACTGTGTCAGATGTAGTTAGAGCAAGACTTGTGCTATTTTTTACGATAACTTGGTGGATTCCTCTTTTGTTCCTGACAATAATTGCATATATGAGTAAAGAAATTAACCTATTGCCGATCGGAATTATAGTAATGATTACTGTAGGAATGTATATAGTTAATTATACGGCATGGGCTACTGGCTTAAGAACAAATTCAGCATTATTTGATGCTGTAGTCTTTCTGAAATTTTTTGTAGTATCTGTTCCACCAATGATTGCAATGACATTGCTAAGTTTAGCTATAAGTTACAGCATATCTACAGTATTAATTGCATTATCACTGATATGCGGTATTCTGGCATTATTTAGTATATTCTTCTACAATCGAATAGAAGTGAAATGGAATAATGAAACATTCGATTAAAAATAAATAGTGCGTTGGAATCGAATATACGATGGCTAAGAAAGAGGAGAAGAAAACAAAGCCAGCCCCTAAGAAGAAAAAACAAAACAAAAGAAGATTTAGAGTTAACAAGAAACTAGAAGGAAAAACAGGAACTATATTCATAGGGTCAGAAGATCCTTTCCTCTATTTTCCAGACATGATGTCCTATCTTGAAAGAGAAGAAATTGAAGAAGTTAAATTGAAAGCTAGAGGAAGATCTATTTCCAATGCTGTTAATGTATCAGAACAATTTAAGAGTCGATTTAAAGAAATAAGCACTCAAGTTAAAGAAGTAAACATAGGCACGGAAAATGTACCTAAAAAAGATAAAAAAGGTACTTTTCGTATGTCTTTTATAGAAATTACTCTCATATCAGAGAAAAATAAAGAAGAAAGTTAGGAATCTGAAGTATCAACCATGTTCCTCCTTTCTGAGGAAGGAATTACTTTTACTTCACCTCCCTCAAAATTTTGGTTGTAAACATTACCATATATTTTTGATAATGCAACAGATAAAGCTGCAACCTCTGAATGTGGTTGATTACCTATTGCTATATTGTAATCTGAAAGTTCAAAAACCCAAGGAGGTACTTTTTCAGCACCTACCACAAACAATAGAGGTTCAGGTAATTCTTTTATCTTATCAACTTCTTCATCTATAGAAATACCAAACATCGTAAGATGGATAATCTTACCAGGCCAGTCTTTCAGGAACCTCTTTGGATTGGAAGTAGTCTCTATCTTAAAATCACCTCCAAATTTTTTACAAACATCCGAAACAGTATCTAAAATTCTACTATCGGCCCTATGAAAAGAAATTCTCGAAGCTCCAAAAGCTCGAGCCGTCAGGGCAACATGGGTTGTAATTCTTTTATCTCTTTCAGGTCTATGCCCTATACGTAACACTTCACAATATGACATGGAAATTTAGTCGTCTGCAACTGTTTCTTCAGCAGATGACTCTTCTTCTACACGTTCGCGTATAATATCAAAAACAAGACGACCAAGAAGAGCTAGACCAAAACCCCATAGCATGGTAACTAAAGGATCTGTTAACTCAGGATCTGCACCAGTCACAACTTGTGCCATTATATCTATGACACCAGCTGTAATCAATCCTAAACTTAAGACTGTGAAAATGAATCTAATAATATTTACATTGAAAACACCCTCACTAACATAAGTGTCGATTGTTCTTGCTATTTCTACACAAACTATTGCTGACAATAAATATGGTAAGATACCATCAAGGCCTAAAAAGGCAAGAACCATGGCTGCTACACCAGATTCCTTAGCTATATCCATCTGTTCAATTCCCTGAGCCACACCAACTACAAACAGCAAAACAGCAATCAGCCATACATAAGAATAGATAGAAACTCTTTCACTAGTGGTCAATAATTCATTATAGAAGTTTCGAAACTCATCTTCCCAGCCTGCAACTTTTACAAGGAAATAACCACTGAGAATAACCCAAATTAGACCTGAAGCAATTTCAGATAAGCCCAATATTCCTGCTAGACCCCAAACAAACACTATGAGTGCAATAGGCAAGATGAATTGCCTCTGAACCTTAGGATCCTCCATCTTGTGAACAATTGTATACAATGTATCTTCTATTGGTCTTGATTGCTGAACAACAACCATCCTAGTCGAATCAATACGAAGTCTTGAACGTATAATAGGTTCTAGTTCTCTATCCTCTGCACCGTCACTTACTAGAATTGCTTTGGTAGCCTTTGTTTTTGTAATAACTTGATCTAGAGTGTTAGCAATTTTCATATCTGATTTTGTACCAACACGAACATCTCCACATATTGTAACAATCTCTACATCCTCACCATCCTCTAATAATGAATCATATGTTCGGATAGCTTCAAGCATTGTGTTTGTATCGCTCTCTTCAGGGTCTGCCAGCCCTAGCTCTACTGCAGCCTTAATATTTGATTCACGGCCAAGTACAGGACTACGAATCCCCGTCTTCCGACCTAAGTCATTGTCCCTATCAATTGCAATTACCAGCAACCCCATCTATTGTGTACTCCTATATCTAGTATTTAATTGTTACTTTCGCAATATTCTTTAAATATTAGCTTTTATCACACAAATTCCGTATAAGGTGAGATATGGCAGAGTTCAAAACCGTAATAGCAGATCCAAAAAACAAAACTACGCATCAAAAAGTCTTGTCAGAAGACAAGTCAAATGCTCTCGTTGGCAAGTATGTTGGTGAAGAGATAGATGGTATTTTTGTAGAATTACCTGGATATAGACTGAAGATAACTGGTGGTTCAGATAAATCTGGAGTTCCAATGAGGGGAGACATTGATGGAAACCAAAGAAGAAAGATTCTAATGACAGATTCTGTAGGTTTTAATCCAATAAGAGATGGTCAACGTAAAAGAAAACTGATTCGCGGTAGAACATTGAGCGGTGATATCTCACAAGTAAATCTAAAAGTTGTGGATTACGGGCCAAAAACTATTGAGGAGTTACTAAAACCAGAGGAGGCATAACTTGGCAGCTTCCCCTCAACCCGAAATAAATATCGGAATGGTGGGGCATGTTGACCACGGTAAAACAACACTTACCCAAGCCTTAACTGGGAAATGGACAGATCAACATAGCGAAGAGCTGAAAAGAGGTATATCCATAAAATTAGGATATGCTGATGCAGATTTTTATCATATTAAAATGAAGGATGGGTCTGAACATTATACATCCGAACCTGATAAAAAAGAATTCAAAGGAGGAAAAGCAAAACACCTGAGGACTGTGAGTTTCGTTGATGCTCCAGGCCATGAAACACTCATGGGAACTATGCTTAGTGGAGCTGCAATAATGGATGCAGCCATACTTTTGATTGCTGCAAATGAAAAGTGTCCGCAGCCTCAAACACGAGAACATTTATCAGCATTAGAAATTATGGGGTTTGACAAAATAATTGTTGTTCAAAACAAAATTGATGTGTGCTCAAAAGAACGTGCAACTGAATCATATCAAGAAATAAAGGATTTCTTGAAAGGGTCATCACTAGAAGATTCACCTATTATTCCTGTTTCAGCACACCATAATAGGAATATTGATTTATTAATACAAGCAATAGAATTTCTTTTCCCAACACCAGATAAAGACCTGAAAAGTGATTTTGAAATGAACATTGCAAGATCCTTCGACATAAATAAACCTGGTACTCTTCCGAAGAACATAAAAGGTGGTGTATTGGGAGGTAGTGTTAGTATTGGTAAAATTAAAGTTGGCGATAAAATTGAAATTAGACCTGGTAGAACTACAAAAAAAGGCCTTGAACCAATTGTAACTGATGTTAGTAGCTTGCATAGTGGTGTTACTAGAGATTCATTGGGCCCTGGAGGTCTAGTGGCAATAGGTACTAACCTTGATCCTGCAATGACTAAATCAGATTCACTTAGAGGTAATGTAATTGGAAAACCAGGGACTCTCCCACCCGTATGGGATGTTGATGATAAATTAAGAATAGAAACAAAATTACTTGATAGAGTTGTTGGAACAAAAAATATACAAGATATGGGTGAATTAAAAACTCGTGAACCATTAGTTCTCACTGTAGGGACAAGTACAAGTGTTGGAATACCTATTACATTAAAAGATAATATTGTGGATTTGAAACTTAGGATGCCAGTATGTGCACATGTTGGCCAAAGGATAGCTTTGAGTAGACAAGTTGATGGAAAATGGCACTTAATTGGATATGGCATAATTAAAGAATGAAAACAGTTCTAACAGACACGAATATTATCTTGTGGACATTCAATGGAGGACCTGATTTCAGAGAGGCTATTGCAAAGGCTATACCTGATGCGAAAATAGCCATCCCGAGTTGCGTAATCTCAGAATTGGAGAAATTGAAAACAAGAGATGCTAAAACAGCACTAGAATTTTGCAAAGATATGAATATTGTTGATATTGGAAACGGTTATGCTGATGATATGTTATTTGGTGCTGCTCAAAATGGAAATATAATTGCCACGAATGATAAAGACCTATTAGGTAGGCTGAAAAAATTAAATCTTAATGCTCTGAAGATACGAGAGAAAACTAAACTCATTTTAACGGAAGGAAATTGAATGAAACTAAATATTATTCCTGAAATGCCCACTTTTAATCTCAGTAATGAGCAAGTCCTCAAAAAGAAAGAATTACTTAAGAATGAAGTTAAGCAAATCAAATTAATAGACACAAAAGGAAGTGTGGACTTAATAAATGCATTTAGTGATGCCAGTTTTGAAGCCAGGAATATTGGTAGAGCTGCTAAATTATACCATAAAAAACTGAGAACTGATACGAGCATAATATGGTCTCTTTCAGGGAGCCTTTTTAGCGCAGGCCTGAGGCAGATTACTATAGATGCAATAAGGAAAAACTGTGTAGATGCTTTAGTTTGTACAGGTGCTTTATTTGAACAAGATATGCTTGAAGCTTTAGGTCACAAACATTACAAATGTGACGTGGATTTGGATGATTCAGAACTTCAAGAATTAATGATAGATAGAGTATATGACCATTTACTTGATGAAGTTGCTCTGAGGCAAGTTGATCTAACATTCAAAGAAATATCTAAACAAATGCCAGATGGAAATTACTCAAGCCGAAAATTTATGCGATATTGTGGTGAATGGTTAGCCAATGCAGATAATGTAGAAGATAGTGTCATGCAGGCTGCATTTGAGAAAAAAATCCCTATTTTCATTCCTGCAATCAATGATTGTTCAATAGGTATAGGTATAGCATTAAACCAAAATGAAAATGGTGGAGCCACTATAGATTCAATCAAAGATCTTAGAGAAATTGCACTAATGAAAAGTGAATGTGGAAATTCAGGGATAATTGTGGTAGGAGGTGGCGTTCCAAAGAATTATTCACAGGATTCAGTTATCATGGCGGAAATGCTTGGTTATGAAGTAGAGAAACACAATTTTGCAATACAGATAAGTACTGCAGATATGAGAGATGGTGGTCTATCGGGCTCTACACTCAAAGAAGCGATTTCATGGGGCAAAAATGATAAACAGATTGAAGACGTAATGGTTTGGGGAGAGGCTACTGTCTTCTTCCCACTATTACTTTCATATATATTTAGCGACATAGACAAACTAAACAGAAAAGGTAAGGAACTAAACAATATATTCAGGGACAAATAGCATACATGCAATTTAAGTAATAATGCCAAATGTGAAATAAATCATGAAAAAAGGTTACAGACAACAATTACCAGATAGAGACCCTCAGGAAACTGAAGAATGGATTGACTCCATCGACTCAATTATAGAAGTAAAGGGGGAAGAAAGAGCAAGGTACTTGCTACAAACTTTGATTCGAGAAGCTAGGGACAGAAACATAGCAATCCCTCTTATGACAAACAGCCCTTACGTAAACACGATACCTCCTGAATCTGAACCTAATTATCCTGGTAATGAACTCATAGAGAAGAAAATACGCCGCATTATTCGTTGGAACGCAGCCATGATGGTTTCAAAAGCAAACAAGAATTTTGCAGGATTGGGAGGACACATCTCAACTTATGCTTCTGCAGCAAGCTTATACGAAGTAGGATTCCATCATTTCTTTAAAGGTAAAAATAAGGGAATCGGAGATTTTATCTATTATCAAGGTCATGCCTCACCTGGAATTTATTCTAGAGCCTATTTGGAAGGAAGATTAGATAATAATAATTTAGATCATTTCAGAAGAGAGGCCTTCGCTGAAGGACTATCGAGCTACCCTCATCCAAGATTAATGCCTGATTTTTGGGAGTTTCCAACTGTATCTATGGGTTTGGGACCTACAAACGCAATTTATCATGCAAGATTTCTAAGATATCTTCAGGAAAGAGGTATTGCTGATACTTCCAATAGCCGTGTTTGGGCATTCTTAGGTGATGGAGAGTGTGATGAACCGGAAACTTTACACGCTTTACATTTAGCCCACAGAGAAAAATTAGATAATTTAACATTTGTAGTGAACTGTAACCTCCAAAGATTAGATGGACCTGTTAGAGGGAATGGCAAGATTATACAAGAACTTGAAGCTATATTCAGAGGTTCTGGATGGAATGTTCTCAAAGTTCTGTGGGGCAGAGACTGGGACAACTTACTACAAAACGATGAGATGGGACATTTACTGAGAAAAATGAATGAAACTGTAGATGGAGATTACCAAACCTTAGCAGCCTCATCTGGAGATTACATAAGGCAAAATTTCTTTGGGCCGGAAGAAGAATTACAGAAACTGGTTGAACATTTAGATGATAAGGCCCTAACAAAATTAAGGAGAGGGGGACACGATTCTACAAAGATATTTGCAGCCTATAAGGAAGCTACTGAACACAAAGGGCAACCAACTGTAGTTCTAGCAAAGACTGTCAAAGGATGGGCACTTGGAAAGGGATTTGAAGCTAGAAATATGACACATCAAAAGAAATCTTTGGAAAAATCTGATTGGCAATATTTCCGTGACTTATTAGAAATCCCATTTACTGATTCTGAACTAGAAGACATGCCCTATTACAAACCCCCAAGTGATAGTGAAGAAATACAATATTTAAGAGAACAAAGAGAAAAACTGGGTGGTTATTTACCAACAAGAAAAGAAAGTTACAGTGGATTCCATATGCCAAAGAAGGATGTATTTTCTGAATTTGATAAGGGAACTCCCAAAGATCAAGAAGTTTCTACAACAATGGCATTTGTTAGATTATTGAGAAATCTACTCAAAGATGAAAAAATAGGAGATTTAATAGTTCCAATTGTGCCTGATGAAGCAAGGACTTTTGGAATGGAAGCACTTTTCACGGAATTTAAGATATACAATGCTCAAGGTCAAATTTACACTCCAGTAGACTCACAACTTCTGTTAAGTTATAAGGAATCTGAAAGTGGACAGATTCTAGAAGAGGGAATATCTGAGGCTGGAGCAATGAGCAGTTTTACAGCTGCAGGAATGGCTTATTCTACTGTTGGAAAACCAACAATACCTTTCTACATTTATTATTCAATGTTTGGTTTCCAAAGAGTAGGTGATCAAATATGGTGTGCAGCTGATTCAAGAGCAAAAGGTTTCCTTTTAGGAGCAACTGCTGGAAGGACTACATTGAACGGTGAAGGGCTTCAACATCAGGATGGCCACAGTTTATTGACTGCAACAACCGTTCCTAATTGCCTTTCATACGATGCCGCTTTTGCGTATGAAATTGGAATTATAATAAAAGAAGGTCTAAGACGTATGTATGAAAATAATGAAGATGTTTTCTACTATCTAACATTATACAACGAAAATTACCCGATGCCTTCACTTCCTAAGAATTCTGAAGAAGGAATAATCAAAGGAATTTACAAATTTAAGAGTGCATCAAAACCACAAGTTCGCTTAATAGGGAGTGGACCTATCATGCAACAAGTTTTGAGAGCTGCAGAAATATTATCAAACCTAGGAATTAAATCTGAAATTTGGAGTGCTACCAGTTTTGGTGGTCTACGGCGTGATGCAATTGAATGCGAAAGATGGAACAGGTTGAACCCTGCAAAGAAGGAAAAAATACCTTATATTTCAAAAACACTTGGTAAAAGTGATATAATTACAATAGCTACAACTGATCATATGAAAGCTGTACCAGATATGATTAAGAATTGGGTGCCAGGAAAATATGTCACATTGGGTACTGATGGATTCGGGAGAAGTGACACAAGGGAAAATCTCAGAAGATTCTTTGAGATAGATGCTGAGCACATAGCTGCTGCTGCAATAAGTACAATGTTAACTGAAGGGAAATTAACTAAAGCAAAGGCTGAGAAGGCACTAAAAACTCTAGATATTAATCCAGGGGCTCCTGATCCTGCACGCAACTAAAATTACATTCCAGGCGGCATACCGCCCATACCATCACTACCATCTGGCTCAGGTCCCTCTGGTTGCTTTGATGCTATTACATCATCTATTCTTAATATCATCGTAGCAACATCTGTTGCACTACTCAAAGCCTGAGTTTTCACTCTAAGTGGCTCAACGACATTCCTAGATCTCATATTGACTACTTTGCCAGTATAAGCATCCAAACCTGCATGCGGATTACGGCCTTTTTGTGTATGTGCTTTTCTGAGGCCCATCAAAGTATCAATAACATCCAAACCTGCATTTTCAGCTAATGTATTTGGAACTACTTCAATAGCTTGAGCAAATGACTCTATGGCCATCTGTTCTCTACCACCAATTCTTGGAGCGAATTTTCTAAGCTTAAGAGCTAACTCTATTTCTGCAGCCCCTCCACCTGTAACAATCTTACCGTCACGTATAACTAAAGAAACAACTCCAATAGCATCATCTAAATTTCTATCTATTTCATCGACAACATGCTCACTACCACCTCTCACTAAGATAGATACTGCCTTAGGATTCTTACAATCCATTACAAATGTCATATCATCATCACCTATCTTTCGGACTTCTACAAGTCCTGCAAAACCAATATCATCTTTTCCAATGCCATCTAAATTAGAAACTACACGACCTCCGGTAGCTTTTGCTAATGCCTCAATATCTGATTTTTTAGCTCTCCTTATTGCCATAATACCATGTTTTGCAAGATAATGCTGAGCTAAGTCATCAATTCCTTTTTGACAAATAAGAACGTTAGCTTTCGTCTTATGAATTTTGTCCACCATTTTCTTGATAGTTGATTCTTCTTGGTCTAGGAATGCTTGTATCTGTGAAGGGTCATTTATCTGAATCTTAGACTCAATTTCAGTCTTTTTAATTTCAAGTGGTGCATCAATCAAAGCCACTTTGGCTTTAGAAACACTTCTTGGCATACCACTATGAACTGGTTCTTTATCCATTATAATTCCTGAAACTAGCTCAGTATCTGAAATAGAACCTCCTTGCTTCTTTTGAATTTTTATATCATCACGGTCTACTTCTGCAGTTTTACCTTTTCCCTTTGAAACGGCTTTAACTGATTTCACCGTTAAATCTGCAAGAAAATCTGCATTAGCCTCAGATGATTTACCTGTCATAGAAGTTATTGCAATTGATCTTAATGTAGCATTATCGCTTTGTTTGACTGGGCGGGCAATTTTATCCAATAAACGTAATGATTCTGCAGCTGCACGTCTATATCCATTGGATATTGCTGTTGGGTGAACTCCCTTTTCCATAAGTTCCTCAGCATTTTTTAGAAGCTCTCCAGCTAAAATAACTGCCGTAGTTGTACCATCACCACATTCAGAATCTTGAGTTTTAGCAACCTCTACAACCATTTTTGCTGCAGGATGTTCTACTTCTATTTCCTTCAAAATAGTGACTCCATCATTTGTTATCACTACATCTCCCATAGAATCTACTAACATTTTATCCATCCCTTTAGGACCTAATGTTGAACGTACTGCCTCAGCTATGGCCTTAGCTGCTGCAATATTGTTTTGTGTAGCTTTACGCCCACTATCTCTCTTTGTTCCTTCTTTAAGGATAACTACTGGTGCATTGCCTGGAATCATAATACCACATATTACATTTGCGAGCCCGATATATAAAAATAATCACAAAAAGGTCAAATAGTTTCCAAAAATAGTAAAGAAAATAGCACTGCGCCCGAAATTGAACAAAAATTGACCCCATTATTGCCCAAAATCCCTCGGTTTTCCAATGTTGCACCCAATAAAGAGTCAATTATACTCCCAAAAAACCCAAAAAATGCTGAGATATATAGAAAATCAACTTCAAAAACAGAATAAAGAGGGTCATTTTCTCCAATCATTAGGACAAATGCACAAAATGATAACATCGACATCGAAACTGCTGAAAGCAAAGATGCAGTTGTTCCTTCTAAAGAAACACCGCCATCTGTTCCAGGCTCAACTTTTTTTGAAGGATTTGTAATTAGAACTGGTTCTGGTGCTAAAACTCCTATTTCACTCGCCATAGTATCTGCTGTAGCTGCACCTATTGAAGTTGTGAAGGCAACTAAGGCCTGCTCTGGTGAAAGTAAATCAAGACTATAGCAGACTGCAACAATAGCTGGAACTATTCCATTTGATATGACATTTGAACCGCCTCTAGTTCCTTCATCACTCTCTTCTACACCTAATGCCTTTTTGTAAACTATTGCAAATTTTGTTGCAAGAAACGAAGCACCAACAAAAATTAGCATAAGTAAAAGCCAAGTCCAATGCCCTAAAGTACCTGTAATGAAGCAAATTAGGAATGCTAGAGCAGAACCTCCTTGATCTAAAACCTTTTTGAAAAATGCAATACCTGAAATGATTAAACTTATTATTGAAATAAAAAGAATGGTTATTGGATCAGGTAATATCAAGAAACTGCCCTCACAGCATCATCGAAGTGTGCCTTGAATTCTTCTTTAATCTTAGTCAATCTTGACTCGTCAGTGGCTTCAACAAACATACGAATAACCGGTTGTGTATTAGATGGTCTGAGAAGAACCCAGCCTCCCTCTAACCATATCTTCACACCATCAATTGTTTCTACTTTGTATCCCATTTCTAAGAATGTCTTTTCTAATTGATTGTTAACTTCGAACTTGATTGAATCCATACATTTGAACTTTAACTCTTCGTAAGGATATGACGGTATCTCATTAGATAAATCGTTCAAAGTTTTATCAGAAACAGAAACATGTTCAGCCAGTTTTAAACTGAAGATTAAAGGATCATCAAATATAAATTCAGTTAATCCTGGAGCAAAGAAATGAGCCGAAATTTCCATCGGCAATGCTGGCTAAGGCACCTGGTGAGTTATGTGACAAAGGAGAATTTGTGGCACTTAATGTAGACTGATATTAATCGCAAATGCTGTCAATCTAAAACCAGGAATGAATGGGTTCTCTCAGCTTGTATCTTGCCAAGAAATACCCAAAATCCAAGATTACTGGCGTCTCAAACTCCAGCTCTCAAAAA
>JAKURQ010000003.1 GCA_022449785.1 Candidatus Poseidoniia archaeon | reverse complement strand
AACCATGCCTAGAAACCCATTTACTGAAAGCCAAACCTATGCTAGCAATTTTATGGTCCTTGAACCAAACCCCCTGCATTGCTTCATCCCTAAATCCTACAACATCAAATTTTGATAAAGATGTTAAAATCCATTCTTCAATAGTTGTTATTACTTTTCTAACTGACTCTTCTTTCCACCTAAAAATTGGATAACCCACCAACTGTCCAGGGCCCTGCCAAGTCAGCCCACCTCCTCTGTCAACACTTGAAGATTCAAAATCATCTGGTGCTTGGAGATTGTCAAGCATGCCTCTACGACCAATTGTAACTATTTCGGGATGCTCTACAAAGATTAAAGTATCATTGATCTCGTCATTTATTCTCTTCGATTGTAGCTCAATCATGAGCTTATCAACATCCTGATGTGTGGAGTTTCCTGCTTGAATAATATCTGTAGTAATCACTTTGAAATGTGAATTGCATGACCTAAGCCAGCAAGAGCCGATTCAGCGAATGCCTCTGTTAGAGTTGGATGAACATGAATAGTACCTGAAACGTCCTCTAACCTAGAACCCATCTCTATAGCATGTGCAAACTCACCTGATAATTCTGAAACATGAGAACCAACTGCATGTATGCCTACTATGACATGATTATCTGATCTAGCTGTAATTCTAACAAAACCTCCATCTGAACCTGCATCCATAGCTAATGCTCGACCACTGGCTGCAAAAGGAAATTTACCAATCACTACATCAATTCCTTCCTCTTTAGCTTCGTCTGGAGTCAAGCCTACTCCCACAATTTCAGGATCTGTGAAACAGACTGCTGCAATTGATACCGGTTCAAAGGCCAACCGATGCCCAGCAATTATCTCGGCGACCATTTCACCCTGTGCTGATGCTTTATGAGCTAACATTGGCTCTCCAACAATATCTCCAATAGCCCATACATTCTTCATAGAAGTTCGGCATTGTTTATCGACCTTCACAAATGGACCATCCATATCTACGGCCATCTTGCTCAAACCCCAACCCTGTGTGTTTGGTTTTCTTCCAACCGTAACAAGTACTTTATCTGCTTTAATTTTATGATCCTTACCATCTGAATCAGTATATTCTACAGTTGTTACTTTTCCTTTGGTAGTAGCTCCTTTAGCTTTTGCTCCTAGATTAACTGTGACTTTGTGTTTTCTTAACCACATATTGATAGGCCTAGTCATTTCAGAATCATAAATTGGTAAAATCTGATCTAATGCCTCAATGAAAGTTACTTCAGACCCCAATTTTCTATAGGCTATACCTAATTCAAGACCAATATAACCTGCACCAATAACTACTAATTTTTTGGGAACTTCATTTAATTCAAGTGCTTCTGTTGAAGATATAATATTATCATCAAATGGCATAAAAGGTAATTCAACTGACTTAGAACCATTAGCTAAAATCACATGTTCTGCATTAATTATCCATTCTTTTTCGCCACCACTCACTTCACACGTTTTAGCATTTCTGAACTTAGCCCAACCTGAAATTAACTCAACTTTTGCTGCTTTCAATAACCCTTCAACACCCTTATTCAATTTAGTAACTATAGATTCTTTCCAATTAACTAATTCTTTCATATCAACTTTAGGTTTACCTGAAACACTAATGCCCATCTTACCTTTGCCTGAATGTTTTTCAATTTCCTCAAAAGAAGATGCTGCATGGATAACTGCTTTGGATGGAATACAACCACGAATTAGGCATGTTCCTCCAGCTCTAGAACCTTCAACAATTACGGTATCTAATCCAAGCTGACCTGCACGAATTGCTGCCACATAACCGCCTGGACCTGCCCCAACTACCAGAACTTTACAATTACGAACTTCTGCCATAAAACCTCACATAAAGATTGTAGCAGGATACTCAAGCATTGATTTCAAATCTTGAATCAATAATGCTCCATCATAACCATCAATTATTCGATGGTCGAATGANGAGGTCAAATTCATCATCTTGCGAACAACTATTTCTCCTTCTCTGACAACAGCCCTATCTCTTGCAGCATGAATACTGACTATTGATACTTCTGGATGATTAATAATTGGAGTTGCACCTAATCCTCCCATTGCACCTAAACTTGTAATTGTAATAGTAGAACCTGTCAATTCATCAACTGTAGCTGTTTTTTCGCGTGCTGCAGTAGTAACGCGTCTTAATTCATTAGCAGTATCCCAGACATCTCGAGCTTCTGCATGTTTGATCACAGGAACCATTAGGCCATCGTCAGTTTGTGTAGATATTCCTACATGAACTGCCTCATGTCTCAAAATAACACCTTTTTCCTCATCGTAAATTGCATTACATTGTGGGAATTTTCTCAAAGCCTTAATCAAACCTTGAACAATAAATGGAAGATAAGTTAACTTTGGTTTATCTTCAGATCTTGTGGAATTCAAATGTTGCCTCAAACTTTCAAGTTCAGTAACATCAACTTCTTCGAAGTATGAGAAATGTGCTGCGTTACGCTTACTGATGGACATTTTTTCTGCAATTTTACGGCGTAGTCCAATAACTGGGACTTCTTCAACGCCAGTCATTTTCACACCAGATTGAACTGCTGCAAGACGGCCTCCACCTGAAATGAATGAATCAAGATCATCATGAGAAATACGGCCAGCTGGGCCTGTGCCTGGTACTTGTGATAAATCAACACCAGCTTCTCTTGCTCTTCGCCTAACTGCTGGTGAAGCGAGAGGTTTAGTTCCTGATGAAGTAATCGGGGCTGGTGAAGAAACTGGAGCTGGTTTTGGTTCAGGTGCCTTAGCTACTGGTTCTGGAG
The DNA here is from genome assembly GCA_022449785.1 of Candidatus Poseidoniia archaeon. Taxonomy (GTDB): domain Archaea; phylum Thermoplasmatota; class Poseidoniia; order MGIII; family CG-Epi1; genus CG-Epi1. The sequence continues at coordinate 5,893 of JAKURQ010000003.1, read as the reverse complement.
CTTTGACAGGTTCTGGCTCAGGTTCTGGTTCTGAACTTCCTGAACCATCTACTTCAAAGACAATTAACTCAGCACCAACAGGAATCATATCTCCTGGTTTACCTGTTGTTGATACTACTTTACCATTCACAGTTGACGGTATGGATACGGTTGCTTTGTCCGTCATAATTTCTACTAAAGGTTCATCTTCCTTTACTGTGTCACCTGATTTTACATTCCATTTTACTATCTCTCCCTCGACAACTCCTTCTCCGACATCCGGTAGCTTGAATACGTGTTTACCCATTTTAGTCCTCCACTACCTTCTTCATCGCCTCTATAACCCTTTCCTGACTAGGGAAATAATGCCATTCAAGTGAATGTGGGAATGGTGTATCCCATCCCGTAACACGAACAATTGGCGCTTCCAAATGGTAGAAACATGATTCTTGAACCTGTGCAGATAGCTCACCTCCAAACCCACTGGTTTTAGGTGCTTCATGCACAATAACACACCTTCCAGTTTTCTGGACTGATGCTTCAATAGTATCCATATCCAAAGGCACGAGACTGCGCAAATCGATAACTTCTGCATCTATGCCACTAGAATCTGCAGCTTCACGAGCCACATGAACCATTGTTCCATATGTTAATACAGTAACTTGGCTTCCAGCTCTTTCTATTGCTGCTTCACCTAACGGAATTGAATAATAATCTTCAGGAACTTCTCCTTTTGGATGAGTGTCCCATTTCAATGCAGCTTTTTTGTGATCTCCATCAAATGGTCCATTATACAGACGTTTAGGTTCAAAGAAAATTACAGGATCATCATCCTCAATTGCAGATATCAATAATCCCTTAGTATCGTAAGGATTAGAAGGCATTACAACCTTCAAGCCAGGTGTATGTGTGAAATAAGCTTCAGGACTTTGAGAATGATAATGGCCACCGCGAATTCCACCACCACAAGGTGTTCTAACTGTTACAGGGGCCCAATATTCTCCTCCACTTCTGTATCTTAATTTAGCAAGCTCATTTGTTAACTGATCAAAAGCGGGAAAAATATAATCTGAAAATTGAATCTCTGCCACTGGTCTCAAACCATTGATTCCCATGCCTATTGCTGTAGAAACAATACCTCCTTCTGATAATGGCGAATCAAATACTCTGTGTTTTCCATATTTTGCTTGAAGGCCATCTGTACACCTGAAAACACCTCCAAAATATCCTACATCCTCTCCAAAAATACACACTTTAGAATCTTTTTCAAGAATGATATCAAGTGCTGAATTCACTGACTGAATTATATTCATTTGAGGCATCTCTAAATCCCTAACTCCTGTCTTTGTTTCCTTAAATGTCTTGGAGGTTTTTTGTAAACATCCTCAAATAAAGTCTCTTCAGAAGCCCAAGGCCCATCATTCAAAGTACCGTGCTTTTCAGCTTCTTTATATGATTTGATAACTAAGTCATCTAATTCTTTTTCTAATTTCTTTTGTTCTGTCTTAGACCATTCGCCTAAATCAATCAAATGATTTTTTAATCTTTCAAGTGGATCGCCCAGTGGCCAGGATTTCCATTCATCTTTAGGCCTGTATCTAGTTGGATCATCACTAGTTGAATGCGCTTCAGCCCTATATGTGAAAACTTCAATGAATGTAGCACCCTCTCCTTTACGTGCTCTTTCAGCTGCCCAGCTTGTAACTGAATAAAGGGCTAAGAAGTCATTACCGTCAACTCTAATGCTCGGAAGGTCATAAGCAATACCTCTTGATGCAAATGTAGCATCGCCTGATGAAAAATTCTTATGAGTAGAAATTGCCCATTGATTGTTGACTACATTGAGAATTACTGGTGCTTTGTAAACTGATGCAAAATTAACTGCATAATGGAAATCTCCTTCTGCAGCAGTTCCATCACCTAGCCAAGAAATTGTAACGTTGTCTTCTCCTTTGTAGGCTGAAGCCATAGCGCAACCTACTGCTTGAGGAAATTGGGTTCCAACTGGACTTGAAATAGAAACAAGATTGCCTTCTTTCCAAGAATAATGCACTGGCATTTGTCTTCCCTTCACATTATCTTTAGAATTCGTTATACAATGGCAAATCATATCAACTAAATCACGACCTCTTACGAATTGTAAACCTGGTTGACGATAAGAAGGAAACAATATGTCATCTGGTCGCAAAGCCATACCTTGAGCTATTGCAACTGCCTCTTCACCTAATGATTTCATGTAAAAAGATAATTTACCTTGACGTTGCATTGTAAGCATACGGTCATCAAATATTCTGAGAAGTGTCATATGCCTTAATCCTTCTTTTAGAACGGATGGCTTAAGCTTGGGATTCCAAGGCCCAACAGCTTTATGCTTATCATCTAAAACTCTAACTAAACTAAATGCCAAATCTCTAATCTCTGATGGATCAACAGAAATATCTGGTTTCTCAGCCTCTCCTGCTTTTGGTAAATTCAAATCCTTGAAGTTAGGCTTGTCTCCTGGCCTAAATGGAGCATCTGGTACATGCAACGTTTTTTTCTTACTCATGCAACCACCTTCAAACCTGTATCAATCTTTTCACCTTTAGCAGCTGCAACTAAAGATTCTGCACGGTATGAGGACCTAACCATTGGTCCTGATGCTATGGCCTTGAAACCCATCTCTTTTGCTATGTGGGCCAGCCTATCAAAAGTTTCAGGTTTAGGAAATGATACTACGGGATGGTAACCTGGACCTGGTGCAAGATATTGTCCTAAAGTCAATAAATCTACATTTGCCTCTCTTAATGCTTTGAATGCTTCTACTAAATCTTCCTCTGTTTCACCTAAACCCAGCATAATACTGGATTTTGTCATAATATCTGGCCTAAGCTCTTTGGCTTTCTTTAATATCAAAATACTTTGTTCAAATGTAGCTCTAGGATCTCGAACTCTTGGAGTTAAACGTGCTACTGTTTCTACATTATGGGCAAAAACTTTCAGAGGGGCTGAATTCAATAATGATTCAAGAGCTTTTAGATTTCCACTCAAATCACTGCAAAGAAGTTCCAGGCCTACATGAGGCACTGTTTTGTGAACTTCATCCAAACATTTACGATAATGTGATGCACCTCCATCCTCTAAATCATCACGATTGACAACTGTGATAACTGAATATGTGAGCCCCATAGCTTGAATTGCTTCAGCTAATTTCTGAGGTTCATCTTCCTCAGGTGGTGGAGGGATTCGTATTGTATCAACTGCACAAAAACGACAACCACGCGTACAAGCTTTACCTGCAACCATAAAAGTTGCAGTTCCACGACCCCAGCAATCATGAATATTGGGGCAGTGAGCTTCTTCACAAACTGTATGTAATTGATTCTCCTTTACCGATGCTGTCGTAGATTTGTAGCGTTCCATGCTATCACCAGACGGCAAGGTTACTCTGAACCAATCTGGTAAGCGATTCGGTTTATCGTTTGCGAGCACCTATTTTTCAGATTGGGACTTCCTAATAATGTTATCTCTTACTAAATTATTTTTGGAGGGGCTGTTAGGTGTATGCCCCTGTGATGTAATATTGTGGCTGAGCTTTATGCTTTGAAGAGCCCTATGAGTGCTGAGGGGCAATCATTTGTTCAAAGCTGTAGGCTCATGATTTTCATCAATCGCAACCATTACTGCTCTTGCACTTGTAACTTCAATAAAATCACCCTCTTCAGCAAATTGTCTTTGTGCAAAAACATCAATATCTATTGTAACCGATGTTCGACCTAATTTGTGAGTTCTTGCATAATATGACACTACATCTCCTACGAAAACTGGTTGCTTGAACTCAATTTCATCCATTGCTACTGTAACTACTGCTCCTCTATGGTGCTTATGTGCTTCAATAGCTGCTGCTGTATCAATTTGGCTAAGAATTACTCCTCCGAAAATAGTACCTAAAGCATTCGTATCCTTAGGCATTGCTAATTGTCGAAGGGTTGGTATTGCATTTAACGGTGAAACCTCTGACATAGTGTTGGAAAGGAAACCCGTATTAAGTCAAACCTGTCTATCTCTAAGATGAAAATTATCTGTCATGGAGGTGCAGGTCATACTCCAAAGGTGCAAGATGGTGTCGATAAAGCTGCTGAAGAAGGAATGAAAATTCTGAAAGAAACCAACAACCCCACGCTAGCAGCTACTGCTGCAACTATTGTAATGGAAGATGATTTTAGGTTTAATGCTGGAACTGGAAGTTGTCTAAGAGATGATGGACGCGTTCAGAATGATGCTGCTGTTGCTACAAGTGATGGAAGAATGGGGGCTATTACTAACCTTCAAGATTTCAAAAATCCTGTTTTAGTTGCAAGAGAATTATTGGATGAATTTGTAACAATGCTTGCCGGAGAAGGCGCAATTGAATTTGCTCTGAAAAAAGGATTCAAACAAAGTAAAGTTAAAGGATCTGAGAAAGGATGGACTGGAGATACTGTAGGTGCTGTAGCTCAATCCTCAGATGGAAAAATTTCTGTTGCCTCGTCAACAGGAGGAGTTAGAGGAAGACCCGTAGGCAGAGTAGGTGATACGCCATTATGGGGTTCTGGTTTTTATTGTGATGAAAATATTGGAATTTTAGCTACAGGTGTTGGTGAGGCTATTACTGAACAATTAATGTGCTACAGAGTATATCAATATAATGAAAATCTAGAGGAAGCCCTAGAATGGGGAGTTAAATTATTACCAAAAGACACTGGTGTTGGAATAATTGCAATTAGGAATGATGGGCAAATCTATGGAACCTCAAACACAAGTATGCCATTCTCGATTATTGAAGACTAAAAAAACTATATAATATTGTCTCAATATAGATTATAGGGACGCATGGATAAAAGTCAAGAAAAACTACTAAGTATAGGCGTAGTAATTTTGCTAAGTGTAGCTGGATTAGCTACAATTATTTACTATAATGATGGCTCTTCTGATTCAGATACCAATGGAGAAAGTGAATGGATAGATCCTATAGTTGAAGTGGAGAATTGTGAAAATTGTACAGGTCTTGATCAAAATCACCAGCATACAAATCTAATGCAACATTTCCTTCAAACCGACAATATCGAATTAATTGATTATCACAACTTAAATTGTGATGGAAATGAAAAACCTCCTGCTGAACTAGATAATACTGCAGGAAGGCCATGTGATCCAGAATTCAAAAATGTGGCTCCAACACCTGGAGATAATTCTGAAATTGCTATCGAAGGAAATTTCCTTGAAGATTGTGAAAAGGTTGGAACACAAGGTGGATGCTATGCATACGTCTCAAGTTACAACCAATTTGAAATTTTAGATATAAGTGAACCGAACAATATTGTCTTACTTTCAACATACTATGCTGAAGTTGCAAGGATTATTGATATCAAAGTAACTCAGGACAATAATTGGGTTTTAATCAATCACGAATTAACAAATTCTGAGTTGGATCCAATCCCAAACGATGATGACGCAAATAGTGGAATGAATCGATTAGATTTAATCGATGTAAGCGATAAATTTCATCCAGTAAAAAGAGCAGAATGGAATAATCCACCTGCAGGATTCCACAATCAAGACATTCATGTTTATTGTGATATAAATATGCCTGGATCAAATAACGAATGTGAAGTTTTCTTGTTTGGTGCAGACCCTTACCCTGAGATTAATGGAGCTGGATTATACAAAGGAACACAGATATTCTACGCTCCTGACGGTTTAGATTCCTTTATACAAGGCAATAATGAATCAAAAGAGATTGCAAGATGGGGGGGATACTCACCAGACCCTTCTACAACTTGTGGAGGGACTGTTTTCAATCATGATAATGTAATTCACAGGCATCCTATAACAAACCAAATTCTACTATATGTTTCATACTGGGATGCAGGATTAAGAATATTAGATGTCACAA
>JAKURQ010000029.1 GCA_022449785.1 Candidatus Poseidoniia archaeon | reverse complement strand
AATTGTTTATGCATCTTTAGAGGATAAAGACGTTCTACGGACAATAATTGAAGAATCCTACGTCTAGTTGGGTTCTCTAGTAAATGAAACAACTGGTCCACTTCATCAAATGACATATCAACCTCCGGTTGTATACCGATTGTTGTAATGGGATAATAAAAATTACTATTACTCCCAACAGCCTTTAACCTATGGTTTCATTGTAGTATTATGGACTATCGAAAACCTAGCAAGAAAGTGATTGTTGATGCGGTTGTAGGTGTCCTGAAAGAACGTGGATCTGTTGATACTCAAACTAAGTTACATCGTAAAGTTGTAGAAAAATTGAAGGAGGAAGATGAAACATATAGACTCTCTGCAGAAAGGATGAGAGTGGTTTCAATTTTGTCCAAAAAAGTAAAAGTTGGGATTAGAACAAGATCTGTTGGAGCTGCTCCTGAAGCTGATGAAAGTGATTTTAGAAAACAAGGATTGGGATATGACCCTGTAGTAAAAAGATGGAGAAGAATAAGACCTGGTGAAGATCAGAGTGGGCACCACCACCATCGTGGAGAGTTTGCATCTCCTGGTCAACCATGTCCTGTCTGTACCTCTCCATTGAAAAAAGTCCATAATGCTACACTTTATGGAGGAAAAGTTGCTATTGGATTCAAATGTAATACATGTGGTTATCTAACAGGACATAGGTGGAGAGAACCATCAAGATACTCTTTTAGTTTGAAAGGTGGTAGATAATTATGACTTCAGGAAAATTAGTTCTAGTGAGACATGGACTTTCCGTCTATAACGATCAAAACCGATTTACAGGATGGAAAGATGTAGATCTAAATCAACAAGGACGAGATGAAGCAAAGCAAGCTGTAGAATTATTATCTAACTATAATTTTGATATGGCATTTACCTCAGATTTAATAAGAGCTCAAGAAACATTAGATATAATTCTTGAAGGAATCAATCAAAAGGATATCTCTATCATAAAAGATGTTGCACTAAACGAGAGAGATTATGGAGATCTTATTGGACAGAACAAAGCTGAAGCTGCAGAGAAATTTGGAGATGAACAAGTTCATATCTGGAGAAGAAGTTTTGATGTTCCGCCACCTGGTGGAGAATCATTGAAAGATACGGCAGATAGAGTAATCCCATATCTAAAAAATGAAATCATGCCTCATATATCAGCTGGAAAAAATATCATAATTGGAGCTCATGGAAATAGTATCAGAGCAATTGTGATGCACCTGCAAGAATACACTCCTGAAGAAATTTTGAAAACAGAAATAGGATGGTGTGAACCTTGGGTCTTTGATTTTGAAAATGGTGCTGTAAGTAATTTAGAAATAGTTTCTAGACCAGGTAGTAAAAGTATGAGTCGATTACCTGACTAACGCTCTTCAGACCAACCTTTAATCATTTCAAGATTGCCCTTTGTAGCTTTTATTTTTTGAGCTCTACCCCATTCATCCTTAATGATTATGTCATTTCCGTCTGCAAGTAAAGTTGCTGTAACAAAATATCCTGATTCGGATTTGAACTGGATTTCTAACTGCCTTTCCGAGCCTACATCCTCCCAAACAACAGGATATCCTAAGTCATCATAAAAATCACTTATTTTTTTCATGAACCTATCGGCTGCAGTCATATCTACTTTAGACACTGGGAGACCTTTATTAATTGTTGTTTACCGCGGGAACAATCCTAAAGACTGCATCCTTTGGACAAATGAAGCCCCCTAGTGTAGCGGTCCATCATTCAGGCCTTTGGAGCCTGAGACCTCGGTTCGAATCCGAGGGGGGCTACCACTTTATAGGTTGTAAATTTTTGTATACTTTGATTGTAAATAAGTTACAAAATCATCACTGCTAGGCTCTTTGCCTGTAGCTTGCGTCATTAAATCTGCAGGAAGTAATTTCGATCCGTGGACGTGTATATGGCTTCTCATCCAATCTAGCAATACTCTAAACTCACCTTTTGCAATTTTATCAGGAATACTTGAATCATCTGCTAAAGCAGCTGCATAAAGCTGAGCGGCATAGAGATTTCCTAGCGTATAAGTTGGGAAATACCCAATTGCTCCCATTGACCAATGTATATCTTGTAAAACTCCTTTGGTATCATTAGGTGGTGTAACACCAAGATATTCTTCCATCTTGCTATTCCAAAATTCTGGTAAATCTCCTACTTTGATATTTCCATTAACCAATTGCTTTTCAATTTCATATCTAACCATAATGTGAAGATTGTAGGTTGCTTCATCTGATTCTACACGAATTAGAGATGGTTGTACTGTGTTAACTGCTCTATGTACTGTATCTACGCTCAAATCTGAAGGTAGATGGTTGAAACATGATTTGAATTCTTCAATATAATAGTGCCAGAATTCACGGCTTCGGCCGACCATATTCTCCCACATTCTTGACTGTGATTCATGAACGCCTAGAGATACTGCTTGACCCATTGGCGTTCCTTCGTGTTCATGCAATAATCCTTGTTCATATGTTCCGTGGCCTGTTTCGTGCATCACACCATACAAACAGCCAAATGGAAATTCCTCATCATAGCGTGTTGTAAATCTAACATCATTTGGTCCTGCACCTGAGCAAAATGGATGTGTCGAGGTATCCATTCTTCCTGCATCAAAATCAAAACCAATACTTTCAGCTACCTTAAGTGAAAACTCACGCTGCTTTTCTTCAGTAAATTTACCAATGTCTAAGAAACTTGTATCTGGTTGGTTTGGACTTTCACCGACTGCCTTGACAAGAGGGACTATCGCTTCTCTTAGTCCTGCAAACAAAGGATCCAACTGAGCTACAGTCATTCCTGGCTCGTAAATATCCAACAATGCATCATAGATATTCTCATCATATCCATAATATTCTGCAGTTTTACATGTTAATTCAACTGTTTTTTCAAGATATGGTTTGAATTTTTCAAAGTCATTCTCAGCCCTTGCTTCTTGCCATACTTGAAGCGCTTGGGATTTGTGTCGAGCCTTTTCTTCAACCAATTCTTCAGGGAGTTTAGTTGCTTTGTCATACGCTCTACGTATTTCTCTAACATTAGCTGCTTGCTCTTCTGTAAGTTTTTCGGATTCTAAAGAATCTAATAACTTTCCCATTTCAGAATCTGTAATTCTAGAATGTGCTTGCTTTGAGAGAAAAGCCATCATTTCTGAACGTAATTTACCTCCTTTAGGTGGCATCATGGTCTCTTGATCCCAGCCCATTAAGCCTGTTAAACTACCAATTAAATTTAGTTCCTTTACTCTGCCTATGAAGTTGTCATAATCGGACATAGAATAAGGCAATGATGGGAGAATTAAAGAGTTGAGTTTATTCTATTCCGTTATTAGTCAAAACAAAATCTTCAACCATTTCTTCAGGTAGAGATCTGTGTTTCTTAAGGCGAATATGTCGTAAACCGGGTGTTTTAGTTTTTTCTAAATGTATAATTGTCTTACAAAGGTGCATAAGGGATTTACCAAAATAAGGACCTATTTCTCCATCCTTTTCGTAGACTTGTGCAGTAATTAGAACTGGATAATCGCCTTTTTCTGCCAATGGTTGAAGAATTGAAGTCATTTCCAAGAATTGTCGAGAAGATATTTCTTTATTTTTCATATATGATAATCTAACATATGCATTGATAGTATCGACTACTACCAACGAAATTTTGTCATGTTTTTCTAATTTTCCAGTCAACGTTTGGTGAAGATCGCTAAGGCTTGATGGGCGAATCATTAGTAATTTTGAAGCATCACAATCTCCAAAGATTTGTGTCATTCTTTCTATAGATAAACCCTCTGTATCAACAAACAAAACTACATGATCTGGATAGGTTTTGATTGCTTCCCTAGACAATTGTAAGGCCATACTTGTCTTTCCCGTTCCTGCTTCTCCATAAGCAAGTGAGACTGTGCCTTGTTCAATTCCACCTGCAAGTAGTTTGTCAACTCCTTCGCATGTAGTAGGAAGTCTGGGAATCATTGTCCCATCACTCCATATGCCGTTAAACTACTTAGTGTGTTCTACGTCTTAGTATTCCAACAACACCAAGTGCCGAAATTGCCAATAACAAATTGAAACCAGGTAACAATCCTTCGTCTTCTAATTGCTCTAGTATAGATACTGGTAAAATTTGTTCTCTACAATTTTCTCCACCATCTTCGTCTTTTGCACAAACTACCAATGTGAAAGTATCTCCCTCAGCAAATTTGTGTGAAACATTACCGTCTTGTGTAATCATTGGCGCCGTACCATCACCAAAGTCAATAGTGAATACGATTGTATCGTCACCCGGATCTGTAGCCTCAAATGTGAAGTCTAATGCTTCACCTTCTTGCGCTTCACTTGGTATCTTAAATTCTGTGAAGGTTGGAGCCACATTTTCAATATTGATTAGTAGACTTTCTGAAGTTCGTCCACCATCTTCATCTTCTGCAGTAACGCCTATCAAAAATTCCCCATCATCAGTAAACTGATATTGGCCAAAATTTCCTTCTATCTGAGTTCCATCTGGGAAAGACCAAGTTACGGTCACAGTATCTTCAGATACATCACTTGCTTGTGAATTGAACGATAATGTCTGCCCTTCTTGACCGAAATCATCGTAAGACACTTGCAAAGTTGGAGCTACATTTTCAACAACCAATTCAAATTCTTTGGTTGTTGTAGTCATTCCATCTGATACTGAAACTATTATTGTGTAAATTCCATCATCAGGATATCCATACCTTACAGAATCGTCTCCTATGAGATTTCCATTGCCCATATCCCAAATGTACTCTAGGTCATCATCGTCTGCATCGAATGCATCTACCTCAAAGTTGAACATTTGGCCCTCGAATACTCTATCTGTGTTGAGGTCTCCGATTTCTGGAGCGTGATTCAGAACAATTTCAGCTTCAAACTCTGCCATGTCTTCCATGTTACCATGTTCATCGAACATGTAAATGGCAAACAAGTAAGTTCCTTCTTCTTCAGCAGTCCATTCAAAATTAATGTCCTCATTGTCTGATGAAGTGATTACTGCGTCTGCTATGTCTTCATCTATGTAGTCCCAGTCATCATTGCTCTCATTAAAACGAAGAACATCTAAGTAATACTCAGTCCCAATTTCTCCATCATAATTTGTTTGTGGGTCCAGATTAATACGAACACTGTCGCCATCCTGACTGAATTGATCGATGAACCATTCATCGGACATAATCAATGTGAAATTGAATTGGTCTTCGTGGTTCCATTCATCATCGTATAGATCAACAGTGAACCAATACTTTCCTGGTTCATCAACCTCTAATACAATTTCAAACCAATCACTATATCCATTGTTTATGGTGTGATTTTCGCCTGAATAATCAACGTAATCCCCATTCTCGTCCCAGATAATAGCTTCGACATAGATGTCCATTTCACAGTCACAATCTGTATCAGGATCATATCCAATGATTACTTTGTTCCATTGGTGCTCATCATTCTCGTCAACTGCTCCATAGTATATCTCATAGAACCATTCGTCATGATCTTCATCGCCTCCGCCACCGCCATCAGAGCTTAGGTAGACATCGTAAATCCAGAATAAGTCTTCCTCATTCCAGTCCTCATCATAAAGATAAACGGCGAAGTCATAGCTACCATTTTCGTAAGCAGTCCAATTTTGCTCGAACCAATCTGAATATCCATTGTTTATATCGTGCTCAGCAGCAATAGTGTCTACATAATTGCCAGTCTCATTATCATAAACGTCCACATACACATAGATTGTTACAGTACAATCACAATCAGTATCTGGATCGTAGCCTATTATGATTGTATCAGAAGGATCAATATCGTAATCCCACGAATAGAACCATTCGTCATAGTCTCCGTCACCGCCTCCGCCGCCACTTGATCGGGCATGGAGTTCAATACCTAGGTATTCTTCTTCATCCTCTAGATTGTTGTCCTCATCGTAAAGTTTGATTTCGAAATCAAAGGTTCCATTGTATTCAGGTGACCATGATTGGTACCAGTAATCATTATCGTCACTGTAAATGGTATAATCTTCTTCAGTTCCATTTACCCAATAACCTGTTTCATTGTCGTATACATCGATTACTAATGTTATGTTAATGTCACATTCACACGTTGTATCTGGATCATACTCTATCTCGGCTGTGTCATCATATCCATCATCATCAGCATCATAGGTATATGCATCAATCCAATCAAACCATTCATCCTCATCACCAGGACCGCCAGCTCCACTTGTTTGGTACAAGTAAACACCGTATATCCAGAATGAATCTTCAAAAATCCAGTCATCATCATAAAGTTCGACAAGGAAATCATATGATTGGCTGTCTCGTGACGTCCATGATTGTTCAAAGTATTCTTCTTCAGTACCGTTAATTGTGTGAGAATCATATTCAGAATCTACCCAATCACCTGTTGAATTTTCGTAAACATCAACATAAATATTAATTCCAACTTCGCAATCACAATCTGTATCCGGATTGTAACTAATGGCTATAGTATCATCCAAATTATCTCCATCATTATCTTCGGTTTCGTAATCCCAATCTTCAAACCATTCATCATTATCACAATCGGAATCATTACTGCCTTCATCACATTCTAAGTATACTGTGAAATTGAAGTGATCTTCGTAATTGTAGTCTTCATCATATAGATAAAATTCGAAAGTGTAATTGCCGTTCTTGCTTGGGGACCATTCATCGGTTTCAAAAGAATCTACCTCAGTACCAGTTATATTGTGATCAAAATAATCGCCACCGCTATAACCTCCAGTATCATTGTTGTATACTGAAAAATCAACTTCGATACTGGTTGTACAGTTACACTCGGTGTTTGGATCATATTTTACTACAATGCTATTTGCTTCACCGTCGCCGTTTGTATCTTCAGTCTCATATTCCCAATCTTCAAACCATTCATCGTAGTTAGTGCTGGTGCTACCATACGAATGTAACCATCCACTCTGTAATAATTCACCATCTTCTTCATAATACAAATTAAACGTATAATTTCCTTTCTCAACATCATCTAACAAATAGATATCATAGCCATAATAGTCATAATCTGTATTACCTGAATCATACAATTCTCCATCTGCGTCATATATCTCTACATAACCATCATCCTTAGTATCATCGTCTTCAAAAATCGCTCCAAGAAAATCATCATAATCACCTGCATTATCCCAATCTTCTACGCTCATTTGATGGCTGAGATTATTTACGGTATCTACCTCAGTATAGGAAACAGTTTCTTCTTCTAAATCTGTACCGTTATCTGATGCCGTCCAGCGGTACTCTCCACTGCTTGCATTCTTAACTGTATATTCACCATCATTACCAGTTGATCCATTTGCATAGTATACCCAAGTTAAACCATTGAAAAATTCTACACTTATTTCAACGTTATCTATACCATCATCTTTGTTGCGCGCCGCAAAAACAATATCATTGTTAACTTCGTCATCATCTTCGGCCCAAACAATATTTTCAACATTGATTGTATCGTCAGATGCTGGAGGAGATCCTGTCATTGCTGATAACTCAACATCAGTTACACTCCAATTATCTTCTAAATTATCCCATTCATCATACATTTCTACATAAAAATCGAAAGTTCCATTGTAATCAGGAGTCCAATCCTGAGTCAACCAATCTGAATATCCATTGTTTATGGTGTACTCCTCGTAAATAGAATCTATATTATCTCCATCTTCATCATAAATGTCAATGTAAACCGTGATATCTATGTCACACTCACAAGTTGTATCTGGATCATAACCAATCTCTATTGTATCATCGCTTCCATCACTATCCAAGTCATATAAATCCGACTCAATGTCCCAAAACCATTCATCATCAGACTCGTCTGATATGGCTGTAGGAATTATGCTCAATACTAGTGTGAATACTAGGGCCCAAGCTAGGACCTGCTTGCCTATTTTTGAATCAATTAAGTACATTATTAATTGTCCTCGAGAAAGGGGAAAACGATGGAGACTATTTGAAATGTTGCTTATTCTACTAATGCGCGAGATATTACAGATATCGCATATGATACAAAATATGCTTCTTCCCAAGGTTTGAGGTAACCAACTTCAATCACATATTGTAAGAATTCTTCTTGCATTTCTACGCCTTTGGCAACCATGTCCATATCCTCAGTATGCATGCCTTTAGCAACAAATTCAATAGGATATCCTTCACGATGAGGTTGGTAAAGTAAATAATCAGGAATTATAGATCTGCCATGCTCTGCTTCACTAACACATGTTTTCCATTCCTTTCTCAAGAATGCATTTTCCATTAAACCACTGCGTGCTTGACGGGCCATTTTCAATGGTTCTGTAGCTACATCTATTGCAATATCATCCGGTAAATTTGGAAGGGCTTTCTCTAATTCTGTCTCAAATAACTCCTTTGCCCTATCCAATAAATCATCATTTTTCTCATTCAATAATGTCATTCCAACAGCACGGGCTTGGAGTTCTCTAGCCATTTCATTACCATGTAAATCTGGTTCAGGTGTATCTATAAATTTTTGAATAAACTCATCGCGTTTCTCTATATCATTCAATAGACCGTGGCCCAATGCAGTTCCTCTCATAATGAGAAAATCATCTGAATCTGCTTGATCACTTAATTGCTCCAAAAGTGGCTTGTTCAGATGCTCTGGAATTTTCATTTGACTGAACGAGAAGTAATTGATTCGCCTTCCTGCCAACGCGCCATAGCCCAAAGAAGATCGGAAAGGCGATTAAGATACGGTACTGCTAATGAATTGTCAACGTCACAAGCTATTGTACGACGTTCGGCTCTTCTAACAACCGTTCTTGCAACATCAATAAGTGCTGAAATTCTATTTTGACCCGGAATTACAAATTCCTTGGGCAATTCAAATCTTGAAGAGATATCATCTATAAATTGTTCCAGAAAATTAATCATTTCTTCATTTACCTTAGTTTTTCCTGATTCTAATTTATCATGTTTAGAAGGGTCTGTTGCTAATTCGGCCATCAGAACATACAAATCTCTCTCTATGTGAATTATTTTTTCCTCTAAATCACTCCCTTTTTCACATTCAGTTCTAACTAAACCTAGAATGGCTTGAGCTTCATCAACTGTGCCGTAGGCTTCAGGCAATGATGATGACTTTGACACTTTGCCTCCATAAAGAAGGCCTGTCTCTCCTTCATCTCCATTACGGGTGTATATCTTCATTACTATAGGAGTAGGCTATCAATTAAGAAAGTTTGTAATCAATTCTTTGTATTGATTAATAAGTTCATTTTCTGCTTCTTGTAAGTAGTTCGGGCTATGAAATAATTTGAGTTCTCATTGATTAGGACTTTAGACCATTTATCTATTTCATCCATATCAGATTCGCCTATAACTTCTTCCTTTGTTTTTACTTTGATGGCAAAATCCAAAAGTGTTTCAAAAGGAATTCTACCATAACTTCCTACTTGTCCTGTATAATCTTCCCAAGAGGCCTCTACAAGTTTAGCGAATCTCTGTAAGGGGGCTGTAGCAGATTCTAGACCTGGACCGCCATTGCCTTTGACTATGTCTATATCTATTCCTGATTTAGCTCTAGAACTTGGTTTGCTTGAAAAACCCCAATACGCAAGTGCTACTTTTCTCGCTGTTTGAACAGACATTATTATTCCAAAGTAAAAGCCACTAAATATGCAATTTGATGACACTAAAGTTTATTTCTTCGCCCGACATCGAAACATATGAACTCAGACAAAATAGCTTCAATAATCATGACTGTGCTATTTTTGAGTTCGATTTTGGCCAGTAGTGGATGTTTAGAAGATACAGATGATGAAATTGATTATGAAGAGAATAATTATGATAACAATTATGATGATTATCAGAATGATAATGATAATACCAACAATCAAAATAATAATGGACAAAACCAAAATGATGATTCAGACAATGATGGTTATAGTGACAATATTGACAAGTTTCCAAATGATCCAAACGAATGGAAAGATTCTGATGATGATGGAGTAGGAGATAACGCTGATGACTTCCCAAACGATGAATGTGCAACAAACGATATGGATGATGATGGAAAGCCAGATGCAATCAAAGAAAATTGTAACACCTCTTTAACAGAGGATGATGACATTGATGGTGATGGTTTCAACAATACTATTGAATTATTAATCGGTACAAATCCTGAAAGTCCATCATCAAGACCTATCGATTATGATAGTGATGGAATACCTGATGCATTAGACGACGATATGGATAATGATGGAATGAATAATACATTAGATCTATGTCCTAGAGGAAATATTGACTGGGAAGCTGGTAATTCTAATGATGATTGGGATATGGATGGATGCAAGGATGATACTGAAGACAAAGATGATGACAATGACGGTGTAAATGATAGAAGTGATGAATGTGAAGAAACACCACTAAATGAGATTGCAAACGATGAAGGTTGCTCTGCATCCCAAAGAGATTCTGATGGTGATGGAATTGCGGATTCGGTAGATTTATGCTGGGGTGATGATAGTACAGGAGATAATGACGGAGATGGATTGTGTAGTGACGCTGATGAATGTCCAGATGGACCTTTCCTTTATGGAGAAGAAGTTGATGCACAAGGATGTTCTTACTTTGAAAAGCCAATACCTTGGAATGGAGGTCCATACATCACCAATTATATGGGAACTGCAGGAGACTTTACAGTACCTGAACCAATTGATGAAAATCTGAATTTTACTAATGATTGGGTATTCAAACAAGAATGGAGTGGAAAAGACACCTATGTTTTCATTATCTATAATCCAACCGATCCAGATAGCGTAATAACTTGGAATTCAGCTAATCCAGTTGGACAAGCAACTGAATTAAGTTTGATGTTTGAAAAATCTCCTGACAATGTACACTATTTCTTTGGATCATATCGTGATGGTGGCTGGATGGGAGATGTATCCTATATGGCTGGAAGAGTTAATGCCGCATTAACTACAATGAATAATGAAGATAGAGAACATTGGTCTGACAGAGTTCATTACATTGCAATGGATGCAAATTTCTTGGAAGGAAGTATAGCTGATTTCATATCTGTAAAAGAATCACCGGCCTGGTTTTGTATAGATCAATTACAACGATGGCAAGAAGTAGGTAGTTTCTGGGATCTTAATTTTAACCAGAATTTTAGCTGGTATAGATTCCATTTTATTGCCAACGAACCACTCTATTTCAATTTCGAATTTGGACTTGAGAGAGAATTGGCTGCTATGGAATACCACACTAGTGTACCATGTCATGAAAGGCAATACATGCCTAAGAACTGTCTCAAAGGAGAATCTGTAACTTTACTTGAATGGAATATGGGAGATAGTTACACTCATGGCGGTGGTTGGGGAGGAGGTACAAATATCAGAAATGTCGAACTGCCGGACAATATGGAAGACTTTGATTCATTTGCAGTGTACACCTACGAAGCTTGTGCCGATCATAAAGGCTGTAATGAATGGGACTTTATTGGATATCTAAATGCATATGAATCTGAATGTTCATTACCTGAGTTTGAGATGTACAATGAATGCATAAATCAAATACTTACAGAATTTATTTCTCAAGAAAGTTGTGAAACTGCTGGTCATAGATGGGATGATGGAGGAGAAGATGGCTCTCCATCATGTAAAGGCAAATGGGATCGTGTTTGGAAAGCAGAGATAGGACGGTACATTACGGCATACAATCGTGAAGGTAGATACATATCTGATGCAACGCCAATGCTAGGAGTACTGAAAAATGAGAACATTAATGAATTTAATTATTGGCAACCAAATGCCTACGGTTTAACAATTAAATTATTCTTCTGGAATGAAAACAAAGAATACACTCCAGTAGGTGCTGAATATCTACATGGGGCAACAAGAAAATTCAACCTAGATTACAACAACATATTTGGAAGTGGTAATCCATTTGGATACAATGTAACTGAAACTACTGAAAAAGTTGAAATTGTGACTTTCTTTACTGGACATGGGCATAGCAGTACAGACGAAAACTGTGCTGAGTTTTGTAACCATCAGCACGAATTTACAGTAAATGGAAATACTCTTGACTTGCTTGAACATCCAAATGGTGGAACGCCATATGGATGCTACAATAGAGTGCATGAAGGAGTTTCAGCTAACCAATACGGAACATGGGTCTATGGAAGAGCTGGATGGTGTCCTGGCCAAGATGTAGAGTATAATCGCATAGACATCACTAGCCAATCTAATGTTGGAAATAATCAAATTAGTTATCGTGGACTGTACCAAGGAGAGGAATATGATCCAAGCGTAACTGATCCGGACGGGTATTTGCCAGAAATTAAATTACGTATGTGGATTATTACTTACGAAACTCAATAATTGTCTATTTCTGTTCTAAAATATTTGTAGAAACACCACATTGAAACTGCTCCAAGTACATGCCATAATGCATGGCCTTGAGCAAGAGAATCTGGATCGCATAAAACTCCATCTGTCCTACTTGGCTGCCAAATAATTGTAGCTAAGAAATACGAACCGAAGCCTAGCCAGAAATAAGGTGCATGAGTTCTTTCTAACTTAATATCTTCAATTCTGTATAAGAAAAATGCTAAAGCTGCCCAAAGTAGTATTGCTTCAAATTCACTCAAAATAAAATCTATTGGTGTTTTGCCTGGGTTTGTATACAAGAATAAGAATAAAATTATAGATGTGGGTAACAAAAATATCACGTGTGGTTGCTTCTGATACTTTAGTGCTAACTCTTGAGAAAGCCAAATTCCAATTAAAGCACCCCACAAAAATGTGAGAAGGCTATACTGCCACAACAATAGTGCAAAAATAACGTTAGCACTCAAATAATAGATAACGAATTCTTTTTCTGACCATCTAAGGAATCTTGAAAAGTTATAGAAAACAGGCATGGAAATATACATCATCATACCAGAAACATCTAACCAACCTCCCCATCCTGTATTGAACCCATGCATAGCAAAACTGCCCATACCTACAGCTACACATGAAATTCCGTACAAAATAAGAAACCAACTTCTTGTTGAAAGTGAAGGCTTTCCTTCGGTTGGATCATATTGTGCCAACCAAAGAATATACATTCCAACAAATACAAATGCTAAATTAGAAATTGTATTTGTAGGTTCACGAATCCAGGTTTCTCTAACTCTCTCACAATATCCTGAATCACTTGTATTTGTCCAACTCCAATCATTCAAAATATACAATAGTCCGTAAATTACAAAGACTATACTTATAGCAAATAATACTGAAAAGAATTCTTTTCTTTCTTGAATATACTTGTTGTCAATCAAGCTATCTTTATCTTCCTAACAAAACCACAATCTTTGCATTCATAATTCGGATAAAGATCTGGATTATTTGGTGATGAACCATGCCAATGGAAAGTATATTTTCCACACTTAACACAATATGAATTTTGCTTGTAACCAGTATAAGCATGTGGCCTAGTCTCCATAACTGGCGTCATAGGCATTTGTGGTCCTGATGATATAACAGGAGCTGCTGCTGGACTTGCTTCTGTGGATTCTTCTGATGATTCTTCGGCTGGAGCCTCAGATGTCGAATCTGAATCAATGTCACCTGGATCTGTAATAAGAACTGCAACTACAGGGCAAACTTCCTCACATGCTCTGCAGATAATACAGTCTGGTTCACGAGCCATTATTGCTTTCTTGTCTGAAGCAGGGTGGTTTGGAGTATCTATCCAATCATAAACATCAACCGGGCATGCTTCAATACATGCACCATCAGCCACACAAATATCAAAATCTACGGCAACAACACTTCCCCAAATACCAAGTTTATCGCTTCCAACTCCTCCATAAGAATCTGCATCCTTAGCCCAAATCTGAATCGGCTCATCGTCACCGTCGTGGGTTGCAACTTTTGCATAAGTGCTCATGAAATTCTTGGCGATGCTCATTCCAACAAACTACCTCACCAATCCCATTTAGAAGGGGGTTTATTGCTTTAGAGGGAAAATTAGGCACCATAAGCAATTCCTTTTATATTGATAAAT
>JAKURQ010000028.1 GCA_022449785.1 Candidatus Poseidoniia archaeon | reverse complement strand
TAACATTAAACCAGTTTGTTTTCGAGACCATGCCCCTAGTCAACCTAATATGTGGATCCTGATCAATTCCAACTGGAACAACGATAGGCCTCAATCCGCCATATTCTTCCAATTGTGGATGAACAATGTCACCAGCTTGTACTAATGGAGATTGAACATGAGCTAGGTTTGTTTCCCCAGAAAAACCGTATATTGCTTCCATTTCTGACAAATTTGTTTTCTTTCCTAATGTAAATCCTAATTTTTGTACAATAGGTCTTTCAGACTGAAAATAAATTGAAGTTTTATTAGGATCTAACCCCATTCCTGCATAATTAGAAATGTATTCTTCAATTGCATATTCTCTACATTTTTCTAGACTTAGCCCTCTTGTTGCATGAGCTTCTAAATCTGCGACAGTTATGGTTACATCTCCCCCTAATTCCTGGAACCATTTTGCTTGATCAATCACCATTTTGTGACCTAGGTGTATCTGTCCAGACGGCATTAATCCAGATAGAACGCCAAATGGTCGCCCAGCTTTTCTGGATTCCAAAACATTGTCTAAATCACGATGGGCAAAGATTATTCCTCTACGGTGTAAATGTGTGGGATTTGGTAATTTGGTATAATCAACTATATCCAAACCAAATTTCTCACATATTTCTTTGTAGTTTTGAACACCTTTACTTGCCCAGGGGTCAATTTCCATTAATTACTTAGTGGTTGGGGGCTTAAAGGTAATTCCCACCTTCCTTAGCTAATTGTGGAAAGAGTAGTTTGGCCTAGAGCAATATTGCATTTGGATATGGATGCTTTCTTTGTCAATGTACATATTTTGGAGAATCTAGGCGATAAGGGAATTCCGTTAGCAGTAGGCGGGAAACCGGGACAAAGAGGCGTTATTGCTTCAGCATCTTACGAGGCACGCGAAAAAGGAGTTCGTTCAGCTATGGCCTCAAGCAAAGCTCTCAAACTCTGCCCTGAATTAAAATTAGTCTCTTCAAATCGTCCAATGATTCGTTCTTGTTCTGCTAAAGTAATGGAAATTTTAGCAAGATATGGCACTTTAGAGAGAATGAGTGTTGATGAGGCCTTTGTGGATTTATCTCTTCAAAAAAATCCACAGGCTCTTGTTAAAACTATATTGAGGCGTATCAAATCAGAAACTAATTTACCTGCTTCTGCAGGCCTAGCAACATCAAAATTAGTTTCTAAAATAGCTTCAGATTTTGATAAGCCAGAAGGTTTTACTGTGGTAGAACCAGGCACAGAATCCAAATTTCTCGCACCTTTAGAAATAAGAAAAATATATGGCATTGGTCCCAAGACTGCAGCTTCATTGAAAGCACTTGGTGTAAAAACTTGTTCAGATATAGTATCTATTGATATCCAAAAATTGTTACCTGTTTTTGGTCAATATTCTGTAAATTTAAAGAATAAGGCTAAAGGAATTGATAATCGTCCTGTAGATTCAACACCTTGGGTTGCTAAACAACAAGGTACTGAACATACTTTTGAGAAAGATATATCTGATTCAGATACAGTAGAAGCAGCTTTGCTAAAGCTTTGTGAAGAAGTATCAGAGAGTATTGGTCAAATGGGTCGTTCAGCACGAACAATTACGATTAAATTAAGATGGTCAGATTTTAAAACAATAACTAGACAAAAAACAGTTCCAGGGGAAATTTACAAGTCGGATGATATTTACAAGGTAGCCAAAGCCTTACTTTATGAGAATTGGAAGCCAGGTAAGCCAATTAGACTGATGGGTGTTTCAGCAAGTAGATTGGGCATTTCAGATCAACAGAAATTACCTTTAGAATTCGAATAAACTTTTCTGTTTACTATCTGCCTTAGGAGTTATCTTTTTTGGTTCATCATCTGGATCATTGTCCAAGATAGGCCTATAGTCCAAGGTAACAACTTCTCTTTCTTGTCTGAATTCTTGAGAGGCCTCAATAATCTCCGATATCGCTTTATCTTTTTTAGGAATGCCCATCAAGATAGCTAATTCGTTTTCATCTAATTCTAATCTTCCAGAAATCTTTGCAGCTTCCTTTCTATCATTTCTACAAATAATTGAAAGTACTGCTATTTGTTCCATTTTAGATTCCTTTATCGATTGATGAGTTGCTTTTCCAATTTTCTTAGCCAATGAGTCTCTATATCCTCTTTGAAATCGACTAGCACCCATCTTACGAATCCATGAAGGAAATTGCACTCTACGTCCGCTTGTTGGATGTGATTTTGATAGCGCTACTCCACTTGACATTAATTCTGAAGCATATCCCCAAAGTCCATAATTTTGTGTTCTAGAAACTCTGGCCAATAGTAAGTCTGCATATGACACTCGTTCATAAGCTCTCTCAATGTCACTAGGATGTTTATACATAATTGGAATATTGTCACTTACCCAAGTTGATACATCACGAGGCTGCTCATTCAAATCAAAAATTGCAGTTCTAGGGTCCTCATAATTATCACTGTTGAAAATAATATTTAGAGTATCAAACATTTCAGTTTCTCTATCTCTAGAACCTAATTTTTCTAAATCATCCTCAACAATTTTCTTGTTACCCTCAGACAAAGATTGCAGATCGTTAATCGCTCCCCTCAAATCACCTTTAGCATTCTCAGCCATTTTCTTGATAGTTTCTTGTTCTATTTCCAATCCTTCACTTTCACATACTTTGTTTAGAACCATAGTTACTGAAACCGCAGATGGTTTCTGAAATTTCAGCGTCAGTGCTAATCTTTTGATTTTTGCTCCGGTTCCTTTTGTTAAATTATACAAATCATTTACAGTTATTATTACAGGTTGTTTTGTTTGCTCAAGCGTTTTTGAAATTGCTTTTTTACCTCCTCGATCACTGTAATTCTTCGTTTTATTCTTTGATTGTTGAGCTCTCTCGTATAGATTGTCTGCTTCATCTAACAAAATAAGATTTCTATCTGAAAGTCCTTTATCTCCAAAAGTTTGGAACAAGCCTGCTCTTAGTGCAGTTCCTTCAATGACATTTCCAGAACGAGCATCAGATGCATTGAGTTCTATTATTTCCCATCCCATTTCGTTTGCTAATGCAATTGCAGCAGAAGTTTTACCACAACCAGGAGGGCCTGAAAGAATAACGCCTTTTTTGGTCATTTTTTCACCCCAAGAGCTTGCCCAGGATTTTAATTCACTAATTGTTTTTGTATTTCCAATTATTTCAGAAAGATTTTTTGGCCTATATTTTTCAGCCCAAGACTCCATTACTCCCCCAGTCTCATAGTGAAATGTAATTTTTGATAGCGAAGTATGGACTTTGCATTCCTTGATACAATCCAAAAAGAAGTAAAAGTACAGATGCCACAAAGAAACATGACAGTGCCAAATGACGATGTGAATTCACTGTTTGTGAGATCAAAAATTGATATGTCCCATTGACCATTCGCCATGTAAATAATAGTACTACATGAAATAAAAGTAAGTAAACCTGCAAAAATTAATGATCGATTTTCAGTCCTTCTATACAATTGCACAATTGGTGAAATTAAAATTAAAAAAGCCCCTATTCCAAACAGAGAAAAAAACAAGGTCATATAGCTAGTTTGGTAGAACCCAATTACTGATCCCGGCATCCCGCCATTCATAGCAGCTTCTACCACTAATATTATGGGTACAAAAGTTACTACACTACATCCAAGAATAGGAATTCTAGAAATTACAATTAAAAGTAGAGCTCTTTTACTATCGACATCTAATTGTTCTAATTTTTTGTATGTTCTTTTTAATATAAAGTGTGAAATTAGCATAGTCCCACCAGTCAATGGTAAGAATAATGCACTGATAAAGACTATAGCATTTACTAAATCACCAATCACAGGTATACCTGATAAATCACTTCCACCACCAAAGCGTTTAGTGTACAATGTCATTATTTCTTGTGCATAAAGGTAGGTGCCTATTCCTATTCCGAAATATACTAAAGATAACAATAATCCTCCTATGAAAATTCTAGATCCAAAACTACTGTAAACGTAGGCATCTGGCTGGTCCTTGACAAACCTTACCATTTTTTCACCATCAGGTGGCTGTTAATTAGCCTAACTCAAAGCGCATTTGCTCAGGTCCTTTTTTACCAGTTAATTTCTCAGCTAAAGTAGTTCCAATACCTGGTATTTTGCTTAGTTCAGCTGGTTTTGCATCTCTTATTGAACCTTGACTTGTAAAACCTGCATTGAACAATGAGCGTGCTCTAACACGGCCAACTGCATCTAGTTCTAGTAAAGGAAGTAGTTCTTTGCGAACTCCATTATTCACTCTAATTTGCAATTCAGTAATCATTTTGGTGTGTTTGGGTGCAATCAATTCTGATAATTCAGACATAGCATAAAGAATCCATTCAGCAGTCTCAACTTTAGCTCTTATATCACCTGGCGTTGTCGAATATCGTTTCAATAGATGTTCTTCAGGTGTTTCTTCAATCCAGTCCATCAATAGTAATGCAGTTTTAAGATCCCACAAATAAAATTCTAATTCCATATGTTCTACTGGCGGAGGTAGCATCAGATCACTTTCCATCTGCATTAAGTGGGTTAGATATGTTTCCATTTCATTCTTTCTGACATAAAGTGAATATATGTCAGGAGTTCTTGCGATTGTATGGAGCAATCCAAGTGGGTTTGCTTCAATATCAGACTCCAAAGCATTCTTGATTATAACTCCCGATAATGGATCAATATAGAGCTGTGATACCTTTCTTCCAAAAGCAGTCGGCTTCAGTTTTTCATCTAGAGTCTCATTAGCCGAAACAAAATCACCATCATTTTTTCCTTCAATCTCGATTAGATTTTCGTTATCTAAGAAATCTAGTACTTTATTCAATCTATGCTGAGTTCTCCAAAGTTCTCCTTGTGCTCCAAATAGAGTTTTTTCTAAGAAGCTATGCAAATTTTCTCTTGTGCTTATAGTGCCAGAAGTGATTAATGAGAGTAAGTGAGTTCTAAGTGCAGGCTCACTCCCTAATCTTGATAAGACAGGTTCAGTTTCGCCTTCAAAATAATTTTCAATAAAGAAATCAATTTGTTCTCTGTTTTTAGCTACAAGAACACCTTCGCCATCTACATCAAATCCTGGCCTTCCAGCCCTTCCTAACATCTGTTGTACCTCAAGAACAGGCAGAGGCTGATTTGCCTGAAATGCAGAATCCCATCTACTCAAGTCACGAATGATTACTCTCTTAGCTGGCAGATTAACTCCTGCAGCAAGCGTAGGTGTTGCACATAGAGCTTTTAGTTTTTTTTCTTTAAATGCAGTCTCAATTATTTGTCTATGACGATTTGTTAAACCTGCATGATGGTATGCCACTCCGTTTGCAATAAGTTTTGAAATGTTTGCATCTACTGATGTAACTTCATCAGCACCCTTCTTTATTTTCTCAGCAAATTCATTCAAGCCTTCTTTTTCATCTGGACTTAGTTTCTTAGAAATTACACTGCTCAATTTTCTTGCTTGAGCTTCAGCAGAACGCCTTGTTCCAACAAATACTAAACATTGTTCTGGTAAATTATCAACAGAAATTCCTTCAACCCCGTCCATAGAAAGATTGTGGACGTCATCTTCTTCCCATTCAATTCTTCTATCAATAGCAATTCCTCTTTTCAGAGGAACTGGCCTGAAGTCACTTTCAACTAATTTAGCATCTAACCAATTTGCAATATCAGTTGAGTTTGAAACAGTTGCAGACAAGCCAATAATTTGTATTGAAGGATTAATCTCTCTAAATTTAGAGAGTGTTACTTCGAGTGTTGGTCCTCTTCCAGAATCATTAATCAAGTGTATTTCATCAGAAACTAAGCATCCAACTTCAGATAACCAAGAGGGATTGTGCCTTATTAGTGAGTCAGCTCTTTCAGAAGTAGATACAATGATATCATATTTTGATAATCCTTTAGCTTTATCATAATCACCTACAGACACTCCAATTTTTGCCCCGTTCAAAATATTCTTGCAAATGTCTCTTAATTCAGTTACTTTTTCCCATGCTAGAGCCCTTAGTGGCACGAGATAGATTCCTTTCTTTTTTTCCCTTACTGCTTTCATCAATGCAGCATATGCCACTAATGTCTTACCTGCAGCAGTTGGTACAGACATCAAAACAGATTCGCCAGTTTCTACTATAGAGATTGCTTCTTTTTGAGGAGGATAAAGATCTTTTATTTTTAGGTAATCTAGCAGCTCAGTTAACAACCTCACCAGCTCTCATCTTGTTCATCTATGCCAAATTCAGGTTTACACTGAAATGTTAGGTAAAGTGCAATAGCTCCAAACAATGTAGATAATAGAAAACTACCTAGACCAATTATAGCAGCAGTACAACCAATTAGAACTAAGTTGTAGTTTTGTTTTCTCCAAAGTTCTACACTACCCCAAAATGCGAATACAGCACAACCAAGTTCAAAGAATACAGCATTTCTAAGAGTTTGTCTTACTAGTTCCTCATCTATTTCGTCACCACCACTTTCAGCTGTAAAAAATTCACCCATCCATTCATTACCTAATACTAAAGACCCCTGTACTTTTTCATCATCATTCAAAGTTCCGTTTAGTGTCATTGCAGTTCCTAGTAGTACGAACCCTGCAATCAGTAATGCTAATGCTGCTTGGGCAGGTTTACTTGTTGATGGATATAATTCAACTAATCTGCTTTCAGCTTCATCTTCCCCTCCCCAATCTAAGGATTCGTATTGAGTTTCTTCCCAGCCTTCAGAGTCATCTGGTTGTGGATTTCCACTGTCCATCATCGTATCAATATTAGTCCCATAATAATGGTTCCTCTACTCTTTTTCAAGAGCTTTTAAAGTTCCACTAGTTCGAATGGTTTTTATTTTGAGAGATTCATTTTTGTTCATAAGATCACGTACATCACTTAATATGGTATGATCAACCCGAATTACTCCTTTTTTTAGATCTAATTTAATCAATTTACTCTTTATTTTACCACCTAGTGTGCTTATTTCATTTTTTATAAAATTCTGAATCTCCATTTTTGAGTTATGTTCTGAATGTGAAAAAAGGATGTACCTCTTCCTACCTCTATCTTCTTTAACAACCATTAGTCAAAAGCTCTTGTTAAATTGGAGATAACTTTTTCTAATTTTGAAACTCGTTTTTTCAATTCATCAATCTCATTTTGAAGTTCTTCACTATTTCCATTATTTTTTAGTTTTTCTATAAGCCAAGAATCAGTTTCTTCTTTGAGTTTGATTATAGATTCAAGCTCATCCTCATTTTCTTCTTCTACAGATTCTTCTTCTTTATCTTCTACATTTTCTTCTTTGGAACCATGTTCTAATTCAGGTTCAGATTTTTGTGATTTTTGTCTCTGATAATCTTCGACAGTCATTATATTTCCATCACTATCTGATTGGATTTTATTTTCTTCAGTGAGTTCTTCTAGGGCGCCTTTGAAATTTTCCATTTCTCCTCCAGATTCTTTGAATGCTACGAATAATTCTCCTGAATTTAATTTGTATCCTTCCATTTTTAAAATATTAATTATATTAGTTTTTGCATCTTCCATTTTACTGGAGTTGTTCAAAGGATATCCCATAATTAGGTAATTAGTAGTATAATTTTATAGTTGATGTCGACTCAATAGGTTTAAGCCCCCCTCAATCCTGAACAACTGTGTCTCTTACAGATAAGATAGCCGAAATCGAGGAGGAAATTGCCAATACTAAGTACAATAAGGCAACTCAGCATCATATTGGTAAACTAAAGGCAAAATTAGCACAATTAAGAGAAGAAGTTGTAATTAGTTCTTCAGGGCCTAAAGGCAGTGGTTATGGTGTAAGAAAGGCAGGTGACGCTACTGTAGCCCTAGTAGGACTACCAAGCGTTGGTAAATCTACTCTGCTCAATGCATTAACAGATGCAGATAGTGAAACTGGTTCCTATGCCTTTACAACATTGGATGTAGTTCCAGGTGTTTTGAAATACAGAGATGCAAATATACAGATACTTGATTTACCTGGATTAATTGAAGGTGCAGCCAGAGGGGCAGGTCGTGGGAAAGAAGTTCTATCCGTTATAAGATCAGCGGATTTGATTGTTCATGTCATTGACGCAGTTGACCCTGCACCACATGTTATTCTAAAAGAATTATTTGATTCAGGACTCCGCCTCAATAGTCGCCCACCTAATGGTAGTGTTTCTAAAACAGGTATTGGTGGCATAGAGGTAATCTCTACAGTAAAACAAGAGGTTGAGGAAGATGCTATAAAATCAGTAGTTAGAGAATATGGAATTGTAAATGCACAAGTTGTTTTGAGAGAGAAAATAACGTTGGATGGGTTGGTAGATATATTAGCAAATACACGAGTTTACTCACCATCATTTGATGTAATAACTAAAGTAGATATGGTTAACAAGGATCAATTAAAGGAAGTTAGAAAGAAATGTACAAACAAAACAATAATTGAGGTAGCAGCTCCAACAGGTAAAGGTGTAGATAATCTAAAAAAACAAATTTATAATTCATTGGAATTCATATCTATTTTTATGAAACCACAAGGAGAAAAGGCAGACTTGGAAGAGCCCATGGTAGTTAGAAAAGGCACTACTATAGCTGAAATCTGTCAAAGATTACATAGAGATTTTATTAGAAAATTCCGTTATTCTCAAGTTTGGGGTCCTTCTGCTAAATTTCCAGGCCAAACAGTAGGTCTAAATCACGAAGTAAAAGATCAAGACATTGTGAGTATAATCACTCACAGATGATTATTTTGTAAGTCTTTTAATCAAATCTGATTTTTTTCCAGAAGTTGACAGGCCTTTTTTCTTCAATTCGGCTTTTAGTTCTGCAACTTTCATTGAGCTGTAATCTTTTCCTTCTTCTTTAGAACCTTTACCAAAAAGCCCCATGATTCTTGAGGCACCCTTTCCAATTCCAGATTTCACAGCCCCTGCTCCTTTTCCAATGCCTGAACTTACTGCCCCAGCACTCCTTCCAATTCCTGATTTTATAGCTCCAGCACCTCTGCCTACTGCAGATCCTGCACTTCCCAATGCGTTTTTGGTTTTATCTCCACCAGCTTTTAGTCCACCAGTTAATTTTCCAGCCATACTTTCCTTATCTTCACTGACTTCCTTCTTTTCCTCTACTTTGACTTTAGCCTTCTTTGTAGCTTTTCCTTTTGGCTTAAGTTTCAGTTTAGAACGAGGTTTGAAAACTATTTCAGGTTTGCTTTCTTTCTTTTCATTATATTCTTTACGTGCAGAATCTGTAGCTACAGAATCCGGTAATTTATCTCCAAATCTATCTTTGTACCTTTCTTCCAAACTTTTTCCTTTGGAATCCATCATGTAATCAAGCTTTTTGTGTATATCTAGCAAAGGTTTTTCGCTTTTCTTAGACCAACCTGTGGAAATTGGTTCTTGTGAAGGTGTTGGCTCAGCTACAGGTTCTGTAGATACCATAACATTAGCATCAGCAACGGCACCGACTGGTGCTACTTCTATGACTGGCTGTGCAGCAGGTGCAGCTTGAACTGCAGGTATGCCTTGATTAGGCTGTACAGGTTCCAGTGCAGGCTGTGCTACAGGTGCGGCCTGAACAGCAGGAGCTGCTTGAACTGCAGGCGTACCAACAGGTTCTAAAACCGGAGGTTTCCTTTTTGGCTTTTTCTTTCCACCGAACCATGCCATTTTTTCACCAATATTTCTTGACTATGCTGAACATCTTTTCAAAGAGGCTGAAAAGCGTTGGAGAGCTCTTTGCCCTTTTGTTAGAGCGAGCATTTCCGTTCGTTTTAGCTCCTTTATCATTAGATGACATTTTCATGTATTTATACTAATCAATTAAAAGCTTGTTGAGCCTCCTAATCCTGCCAGCTCATCTTCTTTTGAATAAATCTTTTCTTATTGTACGCCTTAATCAAATCGCCTTTTGTAATAATTCCTATTATTCTTTTATCATTATTTTTTCGAACAACGGGGAGATGACTAATCTCCTTGTAACCTAATGAATCTAAAGCATGCGTCAGCGAGTCTTCAGGTGTAACTGTAACTAAATCAGTTGTACAATAATCACCTACAGTTAGATGCCTTTCATGCTTTAATGTGGCTGCATGAATATCAGCCCAAGTAATAATTCCATATAACTCTTCATTATCATTAACAACAGGTAATCCCATATGGCCCGTGTCCTCTATAATTTGTAATGCTCTTTCTAGTGGTGCATCAGGTGTAATGGTCATGACATCATCAGACATTGCCTCTTCAACTGTTATCATTCTCATAAGATCCTGTCCAGCTCCCAAATCTATGCTTATCCCTTTTTTGGCTAATCTAGAGGTGTAGAATGAGTGCTCAGATAAAACATAACATACAGCATCAGCAACTACACAAGAGAGCATAAGTGGAAGTATAATTTCATATGTTGCAGTCATTTCAAAAAGAAGTACTATGGCTGTTAAGGTCGCTCTTGTAGTTGAGGCTACAAATGCAGCCATCCCAACTAGTGCAAACGCTCCCGGATGTCCTACTATCCCATATTCATTTAGAATCAGCCCAAGACCAGCACCTATTGCAGCACCAATAAACAAACTGGGAGTGAATATTCCTCCAGATCCTCCACTTCCAATAGAGACAGAAGTTGCAATTATTTTTAGGGCCATTATGGATACAATGAAAATTAACAAATTTCCAATTCCAGATGAAACATCTGTATTTGATGGAAAACTATCTCCTAAAATTAGGTTGTTATCTGCGTCCGTGTCTAATGATAGTAAATCTGAAGTAACATCAAAACCATTTCCTAAGACGTGTGGAAATGATAAGGCTATTAATCCAACACAAAGCCCGCCTAGTGCAGTTCTTAATGGCATTGGCACATTATCGAACTTTTCAATATTATCTTCTACAAAATTCATAGTTTTTATGAATATTGCAGCAGCAATTCCGATTATTATTCCTAAAACAATGTAAAAGGGATATTCTATAGGAGAACTAAGTGTATAGGTAGGTATACTGTCAAAAGCAGCTACATCTCCAGTTAAACTTCTACCAACAGTAGTTGCAATTACGGCAGCTACTACAATGGGGATAAATGATCTAGTTTTTAGTTCAGCTAATATTAATTCTATTGCAAACAAAACACCACCTAAAGGTGCATTGAATGCAGCAGTGATGGCGCTCGCAGCTCCACACCCTACCATTGTTCTTGTATCTTCAACAGTTTTTCCAGCTCTTTGACCTATTTCAGAACCTATTGTTGAAGATATTACAACCATAGGTCCAACACGACCTAGGGACATTCCAGTTCCAATACATGTTGCCGATGCAAAACATTTTGCTACTGCTTTTTTTGCACTCAATCGTGCTTCTTTAACTGCTACGGCCTCCATTACGATAGGCACACCAGCTCCTTTAGCTTCCTTAGACCAGTAATCTATAATCAATCCTGCAATTAATCCTCCTAAAGCAGGTATGAAAATAATAAGCCATTCTCTTTCTGTTCCTTTTAACGAGTTTTCAATAAAACTATCTCCATAGAAGATACTCTGAATTCCTTGACTCATAGAAATGAATACCCACGTCATTAATGCAGCACAAGCACCGGTAACTGCCGCTAATAGATTGATTTGCAACATAGGAGATTTGAATATCTCCTCTAGACGATTCATTGCGTCTGAATCTTTCATTTGGTCAATACCTCATTACCACTATTTGTAATCAGTAAAGTATGTTCAGATTGAGTAACTATTCCATTTCCTAACTCATCTAAGACAGGATAGTATGATACTATTCCTGCCCTCATTAGTTTCTGTAAATTCTTTCTTGCATCATCCTGAATTTTATGTAGCCATCTTTCAGCAAAGGGTAAACCCTTGTATCTGTCACGGATCTCAATCATAAGTTCTGTAGCTTTTTCGTCGCGTATTTTTCGTATTTGTCTTAAATGATAAATATTTGAATTTCTTTTTCCTCCAACTCTTCCGGCACCATCAGTCACGAATGGTTCAATTGCAATTATATCGCCATTACTAAGAGAAGCTCCTCCTCTTTCTCTAACGCTTGGTATTGAGATTCCACTATGCAAATTATATCGTTTTATTCTATGCCCTGTTAGATTAGCTATGGGGCGATACCCATATTGTTCAATCTTGTCTTGCACTGCATGACCTATTACGCCAACACTCACTCCAGCTGCAGCTACATCAATTGCAGCATTCAGCGCTTCTCTTGATGCTTCAATCATTTTAGTGTACTTATTGCCATCAATTTCAACAGTTAGTGCATTATCCCCGATATATCCATCAATATGGACCCCAACGTCTAATTTTACCACATCACCTTTGCTAAAAACTTCATCACTTTTACTTGAAGGCGTCCAGTGAGCTCCAACGTTGTTAACTGCAAGATTAGTTGGAAATGCTAATTCCCCTCCATTATCTAAAACATAAGTTTCAATTCTTTCAGTAACATCCAACATTTTATTTTTATCCTGAATCAGTTCTTTACCAAAATGAAGTGCGTCTCTTGCTAACTTCCCAGCTTGCTTCCATTTTTCCGTCTCTTCAGGATTCAAACATTCCCTCCAAGATAGTAGAGTATAAAGCACCAATGCGAGCAATCTTAGGTTCATTTTTAGTCAAATCAATAATTGTTGATTCAATTCCCTTTGGTTTTTCTCCATCCAAATAATAACATGATTTTCCAAATATCTCTTTTGCTTCTTCAATATCTTCGGCAATTTTTTCACCATGCAAATTTGCACTGGTTGTAACTACAGGCATATCTTTAGCTAAGTCCATCGAGGTTCTATTCAAGGGAATACGTACTGCAACATTTCCATTCCTAGTAACTCCTTTTGCGAATTCTTTTTTTGATTTTAGTATTAGAGTTATAGGACCTGGCAAAAATTCTTCGATTATTTTTTTTGCCTTCTTATTTATTTCACATGAATCATATATTCCTTTTTTGTGGCTAAACATAATGCTCAGACCATCAAGTTTCTTTCCTTTAACTGTAAAAAGATTGTCAATTGCTTTCTGATCAAATGGGTCACACCCCATGCCCCAAACAGTGTCAGTAGGATAAACTATAATCTTTCCATCACTGAGGGCTTTTCTAGCTTCATCAATGGAAATCATATTAGCACTGAGTAACAGTACTTTTAATGTCTTTTGATAAATTATCGTTGTTCTATTGGTCTAAATGTACGGTCAATTTGCCCAACATATCTTGCTCTAGGCCTAATAAGTCTATTATTTCGATATTGTTCTAATACATGTGCAGTCCATCCAGCAATACGAGACATAGCAAAGAGGGGTGTGAACAAATCGGTAGGAATATCTAGGCCATACAATAAGGGTGCAGAGTAAAAGTCTACATTCGTTATTATTGGTTTTCTATCTTTTACTTGTTTTTCAATTTCTTCAGCAACCTCGAAAAGTTTCATTTCATTCTTTTCTTCCCAGAGTTTTTTAGCCATTTTCTTTAAATGAGGTTTACGAGCATCATCTACCTTGTAAACTCGGTGTCCGAAACCCATAATCTTTTGTTTTGAATCAAATGCATTTTGAATATATTTGGAGGCATTTTTCTTTGTTCCCACTTCTATAATCATATCCATTGCTTTTTCATTTGCTCCACCATGTAAAGGACCACTCAACGTTCCTACTGCAGAAGTAATGGCAGAATGAAGATTTGCTAAAGTTCCAGCCGTTACTCTTGCTGAAAATGTAGATGCATTAAAACCGTGATCTGCTAATAAAATAAGATATAAATTCAAAGCATCTACTTGGATCTTAGTTGGTTCTTTTCCATGTAACATTCTAAGAAAATCTTCAGCGTGACCTTTGCTTGGATCAGCTTCAATAATTGGTAATTTTTTTCTTAATCTGTGTATTATTGCAACAGCTGTTGAAATTTGCCCTACTAATCTCAATGCCTTAGGAGGCAATTCTTTCAGTGGAACATTTTTTTCATAATGTCCAAGTACAGATACTACAGTTCTCAGCGTACTCATTGGCGAAGTCTTACCAACCAGCTCAGTAATTATTCTAATTACTTCATCAGGCAATACTCTAGCTTCTCCAACTTTTTTAGTCATTTCTTCCAAACGCTCTTGGTTTGGTAGTTCATTATCATAAAGTAGGCAAATTGTTTCTTCAAAAGTTGTGTTAAATGCTAAATCATCGATATTGTATCCACAATATCTAAGAATTCCTTTTTCGCCATTAACGGAGCTTAAATTAGTATCAGCAGCAACAATTCCTTCTAGCCCTTTTACAGGTTCGGGAATCGAATCTTTGTTATCTTTAGGTAGAGACACAATTAAACATTAGAGACTGTG
Source organism: Candidatus Poseidoniia archaeon (assembly GCA_022449785.1). Lineage (GTDB taxonomy): Archaea > Thermoplasmatota > Poseidoniia > MGIII > CG-Epi1 > CG-Epi1. Next base: position 584 of record JAKURQ010000028.1, on the reverse strand, counting down.
ATATTTAGTATTTGCCGAAATTATTGTTCATAATTTGTAACTCTAATTCCTAAGTCACCCATTATTGCAGGTCTTTTCATAATTTCTTCCATTTTATTATCAAATGCTTCTTCTAAATCTACATCCATTGCGATAGAATGTCCAATTATTAAAATCAATAAATCAGCTAATTCTTCAGCCTTCTCTTCATCAGATTTACCCTTTGTAAAACACTCAGCCAATTCTCCTAATTCTTCTATAGTAAGTAAAATTCGATACGACATGTCATGACCACGATATTCTTCCTTACTGAATTGATGTTTGTCATGAAATTCTTTAACTTTTGCGAGCATATCACTATATGTTTGACTCATTCCCTCTCATAGAAGGGTCACTTTGTTATGTTTTGGCTAGTTTTTTGTAACTTTCTCAGCAACTGAAACACAGGCCATAAAATCTTCAGCAGCTTCTCTTAAACTTCCCAAATTTTTGGCTTTAACTATAGCTTTAACTTGATTATTCACAATAGTGGTATCTACCCAACCTGAATTTTCAGGTTCAGTTGCTTTTACAATGGCCCTTGCTATATCTTCACTTTCAAAATC
>JAKURQ010000027.1 GCA_022449785.1 Candidatus Poseidoniia archaeon | reverse complement strand
CCGACAAGGATCCTGCAAGTGCAATGGAACGCGAGTGTTTGTGGTTTTTCTGGTTGAGAACAATTCCTGGGCAATTCATATCTTCTGTTAGAATCAATAATAATAGAGGCCGTACCGGTTTCAAGAATCCTTCTTATCAGGGTTTAGGATTACAGATTTTTGCCTTGGTTGGTTTGGGAATGTTACCAAATGGTATTGCTCTAGTAGTAGGTTGGTTGATTTCGTCTTTGGTTTCAATCTTGACTCTTGAATATGTCAATTATATTCGTCATTGGGGTCTCCGAAGAGATGAAAAAGGTCGTTTCAAGGCAGAGCATGCTTGGAATACAGAAGCTCGTTGGTCAAGATGGAGTTTGCTTGAGTTAACTCGCCATTCAGATCATCACTTACAAGCAAGTTTACCTTTCTGGAAACTTAGACCACACAAAGATACTCCTACGCTTCGTTGGGGATACTATGCATCATGGTGGCCCTGTGTTTTCACACCAATCTGGAGAAAAGTTATGACAAAAAGAATACCTTCAGATTCAAATAGTTAATATATCGGCTACTATATCCTATATTATGGCTAAAGCAATTAGTTTGACCAACGTAGGCAAATATCTTAAGAATTTTAAGTCAGATTCTCAAGCAAGAATTTCAATGAATGCAGCAACACGTACTGATGTACGTAAATTAGCTATGAACTGGGAAGCTTTTAGAGAAATAGATCACACTTTCTCCAATAAAGTATCTGGAGAAATGAAAGCCACTAGTCAGATGCGTAGTGGCAGATGCTGGGGTTTTGCAGGTTTGAATTTGTTAAGAATTTATTTAGGTAGAAAATATAAGCTAAAGAATTTTGAATTCTCACAGAACTATTTTATGTTCTACGATAAACTAGAAAAGGCAAACTACTTTTTTGAAAATATAATCGAAACAGCAGATAAATCTACAGATTCAAGATTAGTTATGCATCTTTTGAGCAGTCCCATACAGGATGGAGGTCAATGGGATATGTTTGTTAATTTATTGATGAAATACGGTACAGTTCCCAAAAAGTTAATGGCCGAAAGTTTTCACAGCAGTCATTCCGCTCAAATGAACAAGCTAATAACTAGGAAATTACGTGAAAGTGCTAAGGAGCTTAGAGCTGCCATAAATGGTGGTAAATCTAAGGCTGAAGTTTCCAAAATGAAAGATGAAATGCTTTCAACAGTTTATCAAATGTTGTGTATTAGTTTGGGAACACCTCCAGAGAAATTTGATTGGTCTATTCGAGACAAAAAAGACAAGTTCAAGAGATTCACAGATTTAACACCTCAAACATTTTTCAAAAAACATGTAGATATTGATTTGAACGATTTCGTTTGTTTGATTAACGATCCAAGAAAATTCACAGAATATAACAAAACATATACTGTAGAATATTTGGGCAATGTTTATGGTGGAAATATTATTAGGTATCTAAATTTAGAAAATGAAGAATTAAAAAAATACACGATAAAATCGATTAAAGCAGACGATCCCGTATGGTTTGGATGTGATGTTGGTAAATTCTTTACTCGTGAGTTTGGTGTTATGGATACTAATTTATTTGAATTTGATAAATTCTTTGGTACAACATTTGGAATGAATAAGGCCGAAAGGTTAGATTATGGTGATAGTGTTATGACACACGCTATGTTGTTCACAGGTGTTGACTTGAAAAATAATAATCCTGAAAAATGGAGAGTAGAGAATAGTTGGGGGGCTGATCACGGGGAGAAAGGATATGACATCATGACAGATCCTTGGTTTGATCAATTTATGTATGAAGTGGTAGTCCACAAGAAGCATCTTCCAAAGAAATTAGTTGATTTGTATAATACAGAACCAATTGGTCTTCCTCCATGGGATCCTATGGGTTCTTTAGCACTCTAAACAGAAGATATCTTTATAGACTCATACCCATCGCAACGCCAATATGAGCTACGTCAAAGAAGCATTTGACAAGGTGAAGCTTAGGGACCCCGACCAGCCGGAGTTCCATCAAGCAGTATGGGAAGTTTTAGAAACATTAGAACCAGTTTTTGAATCACATCCTGAATTTAAAGACGCTAGAATACTAGAAAGGCTGACTGAACCTGAAAGAATTATTACTTTCAGAGTACCATGGGTGGATGATAAAGGCCAAGTTCAAGTCAATCGAGGTATGCGTGTAGAATTTAACAGTGCAATTGGACCATACAAAGGTGGGCTGCGCTTCCATCCTAGTGTTAATCTAGGAATAATTAAATTCTTAGGATTTGAACAGATTCTCAAGAATGCTTTGACTACTAGGCCAATTGGAGGAGGTAAAGGCGGTAGCGATTTTGATCCTAAAGGTAAATCAGATATGGAAGTTATGCGCTTCTGTCAATCGTTTATGAATGAGCTTTTTAGACATATTGGAGCTAATGTTGATGTTCCAGCAGGAGATATTGGAGTTGGTGGCAGAGAGATTGGTTATCTTTTTGGTCAATATAAGAAGTTGACACGTAAGTGGGAAGGTGTCTTAACTGGCAAAAGCTATGGTTGGGGAGGATCCTTAATCAGACCTGAAGCTACAGGCTACGGTCAAGTATACTTCTTGAGAGAAATGTTGGCTTCTAAAGGTGACAGTATAGAAGGTAAAAAATGTGCGATATCAGGTAGTGGTAATGTTGCACAGTTCTGTGCTCAAAAAGTTTTGAGTTATGGTGGTAAAGTTATTACAATGTCAGATTCAGGTGGTTACATTTTTGATAAAGATGGTATAGATGAAGATAAGTTGGCTTGGGTTATGGATTTGAAGAATAATAGACGTGGTAGAATCAAAGAATATGTCTCAGAATACCCAGGAGCAGTTTACCATGAAGGTAAGAGGCCATGGGGTGAAGATTGTGATATCGCATTACCAAGCGCTACTCAAAATGAGATTGAAGAAAAGGGAGCCAAAAATTTAGTCAAGAATGGTTGTATAGCAATAAGTGAAGGAGCAAATATGCCTACTTCACCCGCAGCTTACGAGATTCTAAGTAAAGCAGGAATCCTCTTTGGTCCAGCTAAAGCAGCTAATGCTGGTGGTGTGGCAGTTTCAGCTCTTGAGATGTCACAGAATGCAGCTTTTGATGAATGGACAAGTGAAAAAGTCGATTCTAAATTAGATCATATTATGACTGGTATTCACAAACAGTGTTCAGATGCTGCAGAAGAATATGGTCAGAAGGGTAACCTTGTAGTTGGAGCTAATATTGCAGGTTTCATCAAGGTTGCAAACGCCATGATGGATCAGGGCGTAGTGTGAAACAAAAGGCTACAATAGCTCTTTTTGTAGTCACAATAATCTGGGGATGGACATTTGTTTGGCTTAAGCAGGCTTTAGATACTGCAGAAATTTACAGTTCAGGCAATCAGACTAATATAGTTGCAACTCTTTTTGTTGCATTAAGGTTCGGTTTTGCCATAGGTCTTTTCTTTATTTTTGTACCCTCTATTAGAGAGGAAATACGTGGCTATCAAGTTTGGAACGATGGAGCAATTCTGGCCTTGTTTATGTTGGGTGGATTTGTTTTCCAAATGATTGGATTGGAAGGTATTTCTCCAGCAGTTTCTGCTTTCTTAACAAGTCTTTATGTTCTTTTCACAGCTTTGATTTTGGCATGGTTTGCCGGAAAATTGCAGAGCAGAAATTTATTGATAGGTGTAATCTTAGCAACCTTCGGAGCTGGATTTATTCAAGGTCCACCTCAATTACATTATGATATTTCAGAATGGTTGACTATACTTTGTGCCTTAATGTTTGCAGGCCATATTATCTTTACAGATATATGTACTAAGAGAGCTTCTCCTATTGGCCTTACATTTACATCTATTACTATATCTACGATTATGTGTTTTCTATTATTTGATCTATTTCTCTACTTTGACATAGGTAGTGTTGATTTAATTGGTCTTTTAACAGACACTAATTTTCTTTATCCTTTACTTCTGTCCTCAATATTCGGTACATTTGGTGCTCTTGCTATGGTAAATATGTATCAAAAGTATATGGATCCAGTTAGAGCGGCTATTTTGTATGCTTTAGAACCTGTTTGGGCTACACTACTAGCTATATCGATGGATTTAACAGAATTTTCATTCTGGTTAGTCTTAGGCGGTAGTGCGTTATTAGTGGGTAACCTTATTTCTGAGCTAGGTAATCAGAGTGTTTCCGAATAACGTCTTGACACTTCAGCCCAATTAATAACATTGAAGAAAGCTGAAATATAATCCGCCCTCAAATTTTGATAATTTAGATAATATGCATGTTCCCAAACATCAATTCCTAGGATTGGTACTTCTCCATCAGTTCCACCATATTTGCTACCCATTATCGGATTATCTTGATTTGCAGTAGAGCATATTTCTAATTTTCCATTATTTGAACATAGCCAGGCCCATCCAGAGCCAAAGCGTGTCATTCCTGCATTTTGGAATTTAGCTTTAAAATCATCTAATGATCCAAATGCTTCTAAGAGTGCAGTGTTTAGGTCTGAACTCATTTCACCATTAACAGGCCCCATTACTTCCCAGAATAATGAGTGATTGAAGTGTCCACCTCCATGGTTTCTAACTGCTCCTCTTTGTGCTTCAGGCACAGAATCTAAATCAGTGATTAAATCTTTTACAGATTTTCCCTTTATTCCTGCAGCTTCTACTGCACCATTCAACATGTTGACATATGCGGCATGATGTTTATCATGGTGTATCCTCATAGTTTCTTCATCTATGTATGGTTCAAGTGCGCTATAGTCGTACGGTAAATCAGGTACTTCAAATGACATACTTGCTGAAAGAATAGAGGTCTTTATTATGTTGAGGGTATCTTTCTATATCTTCCAAGTTTGTTCTGTATCTTTCATTATCAACCTAGTAGGATAAGCTAAGGTGACACCTTGTTCTTCAAATTGTTTTAGAATTTCCTTTACAAAATAAGATTTTGTACTTCTCATTAGTGGTGCATTAGGAACATAGTATCTAATTTCCATGATAACTTCTTGATCTCCAAAATCCCTTAGAACTATTTGAGGTGGTTTTGGCTTATCTTGGCATATGTCATCATGACTTTTAGCAATATTTTCTACAATTTCTTCACCTTTTGATACATTCTCCCATGTTGGTACCAATCCTAGTCTAATCCTTACACGGAGGTTTCTATCATCTTTGTGATTGAAATTAGCAATTGTATCTTTTGTCAAATTCTTATTTGGTATAGTGAGCAAAACTCCATCAGTGGAGCGAACTCTTGTGGTTCTTAGGCCTACTTCAGTAACATCCCCCCAGCTCGAATATAAGCTACCTATTTTTTTCGGCAATAATATTCTTTCACCTTCACGAAATGGTCTATCTACCATCAAGAATATACCTGCAATTATGTTTTCTATAGTATCTTGTGCTGCAAAAGCCATTGCTAAACCAACAATACCAAGAGCAGCTACAATACCTGTCACATTTATTCCCAATTCACTTGCAGCGGTCAAGAAAATAACAGCCCAGAGTGCCACACTTGTAACTCTAAAAAGGAAATTTTCTATTCCTTTATCTATGTAATCATACTTCTCAAACAGGGCCTTGAGATATCTTAGAACTAGCCTAACCAGAGGAATTCCAATAAGTATAGTGAGTAATGCTGAGACAGGTCCCATACTTGCTATTTCCGTTGCACAAGTATAGTTCAAATCACTCACGTTAATATTAGGCAGGTCATCTACACAGCTCATATTTGTTTCAATGCGACCCCTTTAAGAAATCTTCTTTTGGTCATATGGCTTTAAATCCCATTATTATAATGTGTTTAGACAAATATGGACATTTCAAAATTTAGAAAGGATTTTCCATTGTTAAATTCTGATGATAATCCAACCTATCTAGATAGTGCTTGTATGACTCTCAGACCTCAGGTAGTTATAGATGCTTTGACTGATTATTATACCAACTATCCTGCATGTGGTGGTCGTTCAGTACATAAGTTAAGTTGGCAAGTTACTGAAAATTTTGAAATTGCCAGAGATCAAATCCGCCGTTTTATGGGTGCTGAAAAACCCACTGAGATAGTTTTCACTAAAAATGCTACAGAAGGCATGAATATTGTAGCAAATGGTTTGAATCTCAAAAATGGCGATAAAGTTCTGACTTCTGATAAAGAACATAATGCTAATGTGGTACCATGGCACCATTTATCAAAATACAAAGGTATTAAGTATGAAGTTTTGGCAGCTAAAGACAATTATTATTTCGATTTGGAAGCGTTGAAAGAAAAGATAACTTCAGATACAAAACTAGTAAGTTTTGTTCATACGTCTAATTTAGATGGACACACCAATCCTGCTAAAGAAATTATAGAAATATGTCATGATAAGGGAGTGAAAGTTATGATGGATGCCGCACAATCAGCACCTCACAAAGAAGTTAATGTTGTTGATTTAGATGTAGATTTTGCAGCAGTTAGTGCACACAAATTTTGTGGGCCCAGTGGTATGGGTGCTTTGTATGGTAAATATGAAGAATTAGAGAAATTGATTCCAACATACGTTGGTGGTTCTACAGTGGTCAATTCATCTTATGATGATTATAAGTTGTTACCGCCTCCTTCATGTTTTGAGGCAGGATTACAGGATTATGCTGGAGCTATAGGGTCTGGTGTGGCTGCAGATTATGTTATGGGTGTTGGGCGAGATAATATTCGTGAACATGAGAATAAATTAAATACTATAATGTCAAATAAATTAAAGGATTTAGAAGGAATATCTATAGTAGGTCCTGAAGACGTTTCCCAAAGAGGAGGAATATTTTCTTTCAATATCGAAGGTTGGGATCCAACAGAAGTAGCAATGCATTTAGATGAAAAATATAACATTGCGATTCGAAGTGGTATGCATTGTGTTCATTCTTGGTTTAATTCTCGAGGAATAGAAGGTACTGCAAGAGCTAGTGCGTATCTTTACAATAATGAATCAGACATTAGAAAATTCACTGATGCTATTGAAGAAACTTTGAGTAGTTAATGGTAGATTATCCTTTAGCAGACTCAGAAACTGAATTAAATATTGGGAAGGTAAGATATTCTTCTAGAGATTTCCCACCGTATCGCTATGTTCCTGGAATGCATCCCCACCCGACAAATAGTCCTGAGGGACACAGTTATGATGATGATGAGGAAGAGCATGATAAATGGGATTCGGATTTATGGAAAACTAATGGAGATTATTTATTTGGAGTTGATTTGTACAATTATCACTATTATTGGGAAGCACATGAAGCATGGGAGGGTTTGTGGATTGCAGCTGTAAGAAATAGCAGCGAGCATCGGTTTCTTCAGGGATTAATCAAGTGCGGTGCGGCACTTCTAAAAATAAGAATGGCCAATTATCAAATTCAAGATTTGATTGGAGCTCGTAATTTGTCAAGATCAGGGATGTCTCTTCTATCTCAAGTAGGTCAGGACGAATTTATGGGATTAGATATTCCTAATTTCTTAAAAGAATATGGTGATTTTGTAAATCCAATAAATCAAGATAAAATTCCTGAGATAAATAGCCAAAGCCCTAGAATTAAGCTTATGATTTAATCATTGGTCGGCTTGAACCACATTCAGGACACATTTGGCTATCATCCTTGTATTTGTAGTTACAAGCAGGACATTCATCAGCTAATTTTCTTTTTCCTTTAATCAAGGATTCTTTTCTCTCAGCAGCAACCAAGGTAATTTTTCCATCTGCAGCTTCCTCAACCTCAAATCTTCCAGAACCGCCCATTTTCATTAACACTTCAGGAGGAAATGATAAGGTTCCTAATTCATCAACTATTAGTTCACGAGATTCTTCTAAATCTTCTATTTCTAAGTTCGTTCCGTGTTCGGCCACAAATCGACCATCTCTTAATTCTAAGCTACGATCACAAAAGGCTGCTACTTCTGCACTATGTGTTACAATTAAGAATGCTACACCTCTTTCCTTGTGTAATTGTCCAAATAATTCTAGTACTTCTCTACTGGTGATAGGATCTAGTGCCCCCGTAGGTTCATCAGCTAGGATTAGTTTTGGATTTGTTACTAAAGCCCTTGCAATTGCTACCCTTTGCTGTTCACCTCCTGAAAGTGTCTCAGGCAATCCATGTATTCTTTCTTCTAAACCTAGTTCAATTAGTAATTCACGTGCTTTTTCTCTGGCATCATAGGGGCTTACATCTCTGTGACGTAGTGGTTGAGCTACGTTATCAAGGGCACTTAAATCAGGCAATAGATTTCCTTCTTGAAAAATAAATGAAACTGTTTCTTGTCTCATTTTTACTAGTTCAAGTCCGGTCTTACGTGTAGTTGGCGTTCCGTTTAGTATAACTCCTCCTGCGGAGGGTTTCATTAAAACACCAAGACATTTGAGTAAGGTTGATTTACCTGATCCTGAGGGGCCGACAACGGCTACAGCTTCTCCTTTCTTAACAGTGACATTTAATCCTCTTAATGCAACAACATTTCCATCTTCTGCAGTAGATTGGTAAACATGGTATAATGCTATAGCTTGTAAGATAGCATCTTTATCTATTTTATTATCATATAAATTCTCTGAGAATTGAGCAGTTTCTATTTCTTGCTTTGAATCTTCATCTTCTTTTCCTTGTCCTGTCGTATGTTCAAACAGTTCTTCGCTCATTTATTCTCCCTTTAAAACAACGGCTAAATCGGCACGTAATGCCCTTCTAGTGGTCATAATTAAAGCCAAGACAACCACAGATAGTACACCTAATGTGACCTTGATTATAACCCACCAAGGCCATTGTAGTACTCTTGTAATTACAGATGTTTCTCCAGTTCCAGTGAACAATTGGAATAAGAATCCAAAGATATTAAACAATCCGTTGAAGGATAAAGCCAAACCAATTCCAAGTATAACTCCTAGAATCATAGAAACAAATACTATAGATAAAATCTCGAATAGTACGAGTCTGATAATCTGATTTGGACTAGCTCCTATTGCTTGTAAAATGGCTAATTCTTTCTTCTTTTGGTTTAATACTAAAGATAAGAAAACAAAGGATGAAGCTATTGCGGCAACACTTGCAACAAGATATTGTAGTGTGAAAAGGCCCTGTGTTCCAAATATTATTCCTCCATTTCTCTCAACATTTTCATGTGATGTTTCCCAGTCATCGGCACTTTCAAAACGAGAATCAGCAGCTATTAGCAGGGCCAACACTTGTAATTCATCATTATTTAGTCCATCTATATCTACAATCCAAGTAGTTGAAGTTTCACTATCAACGAATTGATTTCCACGTAATTCTCTATATGCTTGTTCATTTATTACTAAATAATTGTTCATGTCATTTGTAGCAACTCCTGGAATGAATTCATGAACACCAATGTATCGTATAGTTGTTTCATGTGGAATCACTTCAAATTCAACTGTTGCAGGAATAAAGAAAGGTGCCAGTAATGGAGGGGCTATTGTACTAAATCCAGTGGAACAATTATTATCATTAGTTTGTATAGTTCCATCGGGGCAAACAGCACCACTTATTTTCTCGTTTGATAAATTAACAAGTCCACTATATTCAAAGGCCCCACTCAGATTTGCACCTGTAAAGTTTGCACCGACAATGTTTTGTGGTTGTATTACAAATACAGTATTGTGTAGATTTGCACCAGTTAGGTTAGCACCCCTTAGATCAACGTTGAAGAATATCGATTCTGATAAATCTGAATTAGCTAAATTGGCACCAGATAAATTGGTATTCGAAAAGTCAGTTTTTGTAAAATTTCGGTTGCTTATATCCTGGTTAGATAGGTCAATATTTGACCAATTCTTTTCCATGAAACCCTTATACAATACTATAGCCACCATTGGATCTAGTTCTTCATTTTCCTCACTTGTCATAATAGGAACAGTTTCTTCCCATGTAAAATTCAAATTTTCTGAGTTCTTATTACTTTCATCAAGTAATATGTCTTCTGAATCACCGTAACGGCCAGAACCCCATAAATCCAATGTAAATGCTATATCTTCGCCCGCTGTGAATCCTCCACCTTTGTATGCAACCATTGCTTCAGAAATATCTTTTCCGGGAACAGCTTGAGGAAACCATTTGAGTATCTCGGTACTTTCATTCATTAGTACATAAGCATTAACGTCAGTCCCATCTTTAGATATCAAGGGAATAATCGGTACATTTACTGCATTTACAGTGAGGTCTTTAGAGCTGATATTAGTGATTGCTTGTTCTACTTCAATTGAAGTCATTGGTTCAATAGTATAAACTTTGATATCGCTCCCAATTTCTAAATCAGCTGTCCTTTCATCTACAAGAGAACCAGTATAACCTTGTACGGCTGCGAGAGTTACTATTGATAATGTCAAAAGCATAATTGTCGCTAGTCTACCTGTGGATTCACTTGTTCCAGTCGATTCAAGGCCTCTTTTTACATCAGAAAGCAGGGGGGTTTTTCTGAAGAATTTAAGCATTATGGAAGGTCCGGCAGCACCCAATCTTGAAAGTAACAAAGCCCCACCTATCCATAGTAAGAAAGGTCCAAAGGTATTAATCAATCCACCTACAAACCAGTTGGTTATTATTCCTTCACCAGTTGTATTTAATTCCTGCCAAGTATCAAGTGCACCTATGGCACCTATGATAAACATAGTCCAATGCAACCAAACTCTTGGTTTAGCAGCCTCTTTTGTTTTTCTGACTCCCTCATCAATTTCCATTTCAAGAAAGCTTTTAGTGCGAGAATTACCAAAAATCAAAGCCAATCCTAGAGTAGTAAGAATGGTGAAGAATGTAGCACCAAAGCTAAGGCTTGGATTGACATCAATTTCTAATGCCTCAAATTCCATGAAACCAACACTAGATAAGACAAAAGGAACTGCAACAAGGGCGAGTAAATATCCACCTAACCAAGCAACTGTAGAGATTATAAATAATTCAAAGAGAACCATTCCCTTAAGTTTTTCTGCTGTTGCACCAATTGCTCTATGAATACTTATTTCTCTTCTTCTTTGTTCTAAAGAAAGTTCTAGTCCATAAATTAGTAAGTATAGGGAAAGAATAACAACAGGTATCATTAAAATATAATCGAATACTTGAACGAATCCAAGGAAAAATTCAAGCCACAAAATGCTGCTACTTATTATATCTACATAGAATATCTTTACATTTCCATCATCGTAGGTTTGTTTTTGCATATCATTTGCAACAATTTCTAACCAATCCTCAGCCGCTGAAATCGATGATGTTGGTAATAGTGCACGATCTACTGTAACACCAAGGTATACATGGTCATTATCAATGAGAGTGGTTTGTTGATTTTCATCAAGTATGGTCCATGTTGTGTATATTGGATTAGCAGCAAGAACTGGATTGCCCTGTGGCCATGGTTCATATATTCCTAGGATTGTTACATTATCAATAGTTAGGGGGATTTGGCAGTACATGAGCCTGAATTCTTCACCCTCAATTATTTCACCAGCACAATCTTCATCAGACATCCCTCCTGGAAGGCTCCTTTCCGAAGTATAAGTAAAGGTTAGATGGTCTATTTTGTCTCCTACTTCTGCACCAGTAGTAGATGCAATATCTAATGGAATGTATATGCCTCTTTCAGCATGAACCTCTTCGTGAGTCTTCCATTCTCCCATTTCATAAATTATATTTTTAGATAAACGTTCTGAAATTTCACCATCGAAAGCTTCAGGTCCTAAAAATGAAATAGCTCTTATGTTTACAACAGGAGGTCCTGTCGTGTATTCATAATCCCATAAATCCTTTTGTTCCCAGTCTCTATCATTATCAGAAGATTCGATTTTTTTCAAAAAGAGTGGAGATGCGTAAAATGCAGCATCATTAGAAAAGCTCAATTCACTATGTATCCCGCTTTTTCCTAATATTAATGTGCAATCACTAAATTCTTCCTTTAGTGTGACCTCATCACACATATTTTGTAAAATAGTAGTGTTATTTGTCCATCCAGTAGAACCTTGAGATGGAGCATTTTTAAATTCTATCTTTGAATCAAAAACTGTTTGTTCTAATGATTCTTCTAAGAAAATTTGTGAAAGTCCAACTCCATATACCAATACTAAAGTAATTACCAAACTTGCGAGAAAGACCCCTGCGAATACAGCTAACCCTCTCTCTTTATCACGCCATGAAGTAAGACCTGCTATTCTTAGATTATCAGGAAGATCTCTAAATCGATTTTTCCACTTTTCTATCCGTTTCTTCATTCATTTCCTCCTAATCCCCATGCAGATTTTATATCACTTGCAGCGACAATTCCATCTTTTAGCAATAACATACGGTCAGCTTGACTGGCTAGATTAGGATCATGTGTAACCATTAGAACAGAGATTGGCTTCTCAGCTTTAGTCAGCATTTTGAACAATTTTATGACATCATTTCCACTTTCAATATCTAGATTACCTGTTGGTTCGTCTGCCAATAATAAGGGTCGAGATCCTGCAATAGCTCTTGCAACAGCAACTCGCTGACGTTGTCCTCCGGAAAGTTGTTCTACTCCAAAGTCTATTCTGTCTTCAAGACCAACGTTAGTCAGAGCTATTCTAGCCTTTTCCTCAGCTTCATTTTCAGCCAACCCGGAAATTTCAAGCGATAATGCAACGTTATCTATAGCAGTTAAGTGTTCAATTAAGTGAAAATCCTGAAATATCCATCCTACGCCACTTCTTCTTACATTTACAACTTTGTTTGGAGGTTTCGTGCCATAAGAAAATTTATTAGAAGTACCTATTTTTCCGTCGCCATCAATATCTCGATTTAATTTTTCTTCAAGTTGATCTTTCGCTCCAGATGCTTTGTTTATTGTTCCTTTATTATTTACATCTTCGAGTTCAATTATTCCTTCGTCACCAGGCAATAATCCTCCAATGATATTCAGTAAAGTTGATTTTCCACAACCAGAAGGCCCCATTAACGCAACTAATTCACCTTGTTTTATTTGTAAATTAACGCCTTTAAGAACTTCAATTCGAGTACCAAAGGTCTTAGATCCAAAACCTCTTTTTAGTTCTTTAACTTCTAATAATGTCATAATCGCATCTCATTGGTATTATTTGTCTATATAAGTTTTCTCAAACAGTGCCTAATTTAATTTTTCATTTTCTTTGTGTAAATTTTTATGGCTTCATCCATTGTCTTTTCCCCAATTAGAATTTCATGGGCCAGTTCTTTATCTATCGTAACTAATCCTTTCGATAATCTTCTTGATTCCTTCTGTATCCATGAAATTTCGCCATCTTTAGGTTGGTATTTTTTGTCCAAATTGTATTCACCTTGGCGCAAGGCAATTCTTGTTGCAGCCTCTGTATGGCTTCCACTCCCACTATTTTGTTCGTTTACTAATTGAATGATTCCTGAATATTCTTTGAGAGCATCTAATATTCTCGTTCTTTCAGGAGGAGAACCAGATCCAATTTTGATAGTCTTTACTCCTATTTCTAAATGCATAGATTTTACAATTAGAGCTAATTCACTAGGTTTATCATATGTATCTATGAACAATATTCTACCTGCACCTATCGCAGATAATCCAATCATGCCACCAGGATCGATTCCTATTACTAAATCAGAACAATCATATAACTTGCATCTTATTTTTAATTCTAGGATGTCCAAATTATCAGGTTGTATTTGAGGTATTTTACAATCTTTAATTCTTTTTTTAGATATAAGTACCTGAAAGTCGTTTCCTACACTTGAAAGGTTATCTAGGTGGCGAAGTTTAATTTTTTTATCTTTTATCTTATTTGTTATCTTGTTAAGTAAAGCAAAATCTTTGGTATATAGTCCAACTATCAAGGTTTGATCCATTCAATACTAAGCCATTTCTGTTTGTATGCTAAAACTATCGTCTTATTGACACCATGACCTACACGTACCATTCTTGCAATATCTAACCAATTAATTCCTTCTTTTATGACATGGATTAACCAAGGGGCATGATTTGATTCATAGTTGTAAACTCTGTAATGTGTTCCAAATTTTAATCCTGAATTTATTTGGTATCCTTTATCAAGTAGTTCTTTAACTTCATCATCTGCAATTGTACTTTTTTGCCCTTCTTTTAGTTTGGTTTCTGGCCATTTCATGCCTCTAATCACGTAATATACTACATCTTTGTCAGAGTCTATTATTCCAATTTGGACTCTTCTATCAAGTCCTTTTTCAAGTTCTTCAAAAATATTGCTAAAATCTATTTGTTCGTCGAAGTTTTTAGGTAGAACAATTGCAGATGCTTGCCCTTTAGTTTCAGTCATTCTATCATAAACTCTTAGGCCTGAATCATCAATTTTTACTATTAATCCACGTTCCTTTAGATCCTTGTAAACGGTATAATTATTGGACATGAATTTCTTTCTCTCGTTATCAGAGAGTTCGAAATCTCCTCTATAATCACAATACAATGCTTCTTCAGGTCTTAATAACAGGTTACCTTTTTCTTGAGTAGTTCCTGTTTTTCCTTTATTGTATATTTGTGCAGCTAATCTTTCGTCTGTAATTAATATGCCATTTTCGTTGGTTTCGTAAGTCAGGCCTTCACCTCAGTAATAATTTTTACTTTTCCAGCATCGCTTAAGATTTTAGCATTATATATAGGAATAATTTCTTTTTTATTATTTTTTAGAGTATAATTTTTTGCATCCATCCCTGTAAATGTAGGTAAGTCTTCAAGAACTTCCACTTCTATATATTCATCTGCAATTTCTTTTTTCTCTTCTACAGGTTTTTCCTCAATAATATCTTTTTCAATTTTTTCTTCTATTTTTGGTTCTTTGACCTCAGGTTCTAAAATTTCTTCAGTATCCTTACTTAGAAGAGTTTTCTTTCTATGATTCTCAATGACTTCACAAAGAGAAGTAAGATATTCCTGTTCATTTTTATGAACGTTATCTGTGTTTGGATTCTGGCCATTTATTCTTTCTCTAGCTAAATCCGTTAATTTTCTTTCTCTATGTTTGTGTAGTTCCAATTTCATATCCAAAAATTTTCTAACATCGGCATTCGCCTTGCCAAGTTTCTGCGGATTATCTTTTGAATCATCAATGAATTTTCTAATGTTTGCCTCTAATTGGTAAACTCTTCTGTAGAAATGAGTGGGAAGTTTAGTTAGTCTTCCTTCTCTTCTTTCCTTTAAAGTTTGGACTCTTAAATCTCTTAGAGTCATTAAATCATCAGACATTATTTTCGCATTGAAACG
>JAKURQ010000026.1 GCA_022449785.1 Candidatus Poseidoniia archaeon | reverse complement strand
GGATTTGCAGCCAAATGATAAACAATCATTGCACCTTTCAAATATTTTTCAAAATCGTCTTTCAGCAAGTCAATATCAATTACAGTTATATCTTCAACGGAATTGTATAAGAATTCTAAGTCTCCAGAAGAAAAATTGTCGAGAACCACAACATGTTCATCCCTTTTGACTAATCTGTCAACTAAATGTGAACCAATGAAACCGGCACCTCCAGTGACCACAACCGTATTTTTCGCACCGTCCGGCATTGAAACTAGAACTCCTGATTCAAGTTCCATAGGTTTGTTAGGATCGGCAAAATCATATTTGTCATCAGTGAAGGACCCTAAAAATCCACCTACGAGGTCGCCAGTTGTCTTAGTTATCATTTTTCCCGTACTATCTGCAGCCGTGACAACAGTCTTTCCAGTATCTCCGGCTACTTTCAATACAGTTCCACCGGCAGAGCCAACTAATCCACCTGCAGCAGTCAACGGTGCACCAATAATTCCTTCTTTATGCAAACCTAAAGTTTGCGTTACTTCATCCATTGAGATTTCATCCCAATGTTGATACGTGAAGTAGATAGCTATCAATAATCCAGTGAATAGAACTGCTACTGCGACTTGTATAGGTGCTAAGACAGCTAAAACACCTAATCCATACACAACAGAAGCAGAAAGCAAGAATGAACCACTTACAGCACCTATTGACACAGCCGTCAGATTCTTATTTGGTGAAAGACCAATAGCCCTACCAAGAATGGTTCCTCCAACTGCTCCCGAACCTTGGAAAGGGAACATAACGAATACAATAATACCAGTAACCGAAGCTCTTTCCAACCAAGGAAGCGAAGTCAACATAGCTTTTCCTTTATTTTGGATTCTAGTAATTCCACTTCCAATGAAAGGTATTTTCTTTGCCAAATCGAAATTCCAAGTTAAGAAAACACCAACTGCAATATCAACAAATGCGGTAGCAACTGCAAGAGCCCAAGGATTTAGGCCTAAGGCAATACCGCCAGGTATCACCGTTCCTTTTCCAAAAGGCGGAACAAAATAAACAACCATCAGTCGGCTCAAATTCAAGAAATCTTTTTGTGACATTGTGACAAACATCACTGAGAAAAATGCGGCAGTCATTAGGAAAGGAGAAAAGAACTTGAAAAGCCCCATAATTGTAGATTTTCCACCAACTGCAAAAACAAGAATACCAAAACCTAAAAATGCAATTGAGTTGAACAAAAGATTCCACCATATCGTGGTTTTGATATGTTCATTATCAATAGTAATGTATTCATGATTCAAATTTAACGAAAAATTACTATTTTGAGAAATTCTAAATCCTTCACCTTTAACATCTCCCTCAAGCCAACCACCCTCAGTTCCAGCATCACCGGCACCAACTCCTCCTAATTTTATTTCAGCTTCATCACACCTAACACAAAAAATTTCACCAAAGTGGATTTGCGCCCCTACTGGATATTGCCCCATAACATTTCCAGGAACTCTAATTTCAGTTTCTCCAATTTCTATCATTGTGAAATCAAAGTTTGCAGTATCTGGCGCATCGATGTTATTTTCTATAGTCGACAGAACCATGATAAAATCATTAACATACAACGATCGGAAGATTACAATATCCATAGAACTTCTCTGAAAAACACCATTTTCTAAAGACGAGTAAGACCATTTCGATGCGCGAATGTCAGTTTTGTCAAAATTGGTATTATTGAAGCTAGATTCTCTAACTAAAAACCGCTCAAGATTTCCATTTTCAAATCTACTAGAGTCTACGGTTACATTTTTGAATAAAACAACATCAAATGAGCTATTTGAAAAAACAGATTTTGTAAACGTAACATTGTAGAATGAAACTTGGTTAAATTCACAATCAACAAAGAAAGTATCCGTAAAGTCTACATTTGAGAAAAGGATATTCTCAAACACTACATCAGTAAAAACAGCCGCTGAGACATCTTCATTTTCAAAGTAAATTCCTAGAGAAGTGCCTTCTCCATCTATTGAAGCCTCAGGCTTGTATTTTTCGTCGCTCGCGAAGTTAATGTCCAGTTCGCTCTCGTTAAATTCACTGCCTATACTAGAAGGAAATAGGTAATCCGTAGTTTGTAGCTGCAATTTTGTATAATAATCCGTCTCGATAATTCCTAAATCTTCATGAATAACAGGATATTTCTCACACAATTCAGGTTCAGATAAAGAAATGCCACTACAATCGTCTAGGGCACCGAAATATTCAATTTCAGAAATCACTCCTTCAATTTTAATAGAATCACCAGGAGAATAATTAGGATACATCCCATTCAAATCCCGATTCAATTCATCATCACTTTCAGTAAAAGCATACCAATAGCCAGCTTTTTCTTGTCCAACTAATTCTTGTGCCCATCCTGAAAAACTAGCCCCAATTAAAGCAGTAATCAATCCAATAATCATAAGGTGCCTTGGTGCTTTTTTCAAAAGATCTATAAACAGCCAGAAAGCATCAATCACTGCATCAATTTCGTCTTTCTCATGCTGTGATACAACTAGCCTTCCCTTTGCTTCTTTCGAAGTCGCTTTCTTAGAAGTTGTTTTTGCCTTAGCTTGGGTCTTCTCTTTTTTTGCAGGAGCCTTCTTTGAGGCGTCCTTCTTTTCAGCTTTTTTCTTAGGCATAGTTCCTTACTTCGTTGAATCGACAGGCCAGTCTAATAAATAAGATGCTATGTTATCCACCAGAAGCAACTAAAATGATTCTTATTGGCTTTTCAGGTAATTTTGAGACCAACGGTATAGGCACCATTTTTTCCTCATCTGTGACAACCAATAAACTGTCTGGATGTAATTCTAAATGAGCTACAAGATCAGAGGCAGTACTACCATCTGGTAAATCTATGGTTTGCACCTCATTATCGATTGTAACTTGCCATTTCATATTTGTTTAATTGAGTAGACCTCAAAATAGTTACCGTGAATATTAAGAGCCAACATATCTGGACAGGTTACTAGCCAGGGTCGCATAGTCCGGTATTGCGGTGGTCTCGAAAACCACTGGGAGCAATCCCTCGGGAGTTCAAATCTCTCCCCTGGCGCCATCATGGCTCATTCATGAAGGCAATAAATTCTTCCAGAGTACGTGGTTTCAACACATAATTGTTAGCACGTTCAAAACCCATTGTTGACATAGGGCTACTTCCATAATCATGTCCTGGAAACATATCTACATCATCAGGAATAGAAGCTAGAGTATGGAATAGAGATTGATACATGTCTTGTACATTACTTCCTGGTAAATCTGTCCGCCCACATTCACCTACAAACAACACATCTCCTGTGAAAATCACTTGGTTATTAACGAAAAAACAAATTTCATCAGGACAGTGACCCGGAGTGAATAACACATCAATGTACAAATTTCCAATTTGAAATTTGTCGCCATGTTCTACTTTTCGGTCAACATAGAATGTAGCAGAACTATGTCCAAGAATTTTCGCTCCTGTTATTTCAACTGCAGTTTCATTTCCATTAATATGATCAAAATGCCCGTGAGTGTTTAGAATCCATTCGATATCCAAATCAAGTTCTCTAGCTCTTGCGATTAATTTTTCAGGCTCAAAAGCAGGATCAATTAAGGCAGCTATTCTCGTTTCTTCACACCCAAGAATATAACCAAAATTAGCCATTGGCCCAATTGGTATTTGTTCAATAATCATTGACTCTTTTTTGCATTCTAAAATCTAGTTAAAGAATGCTTCGGGCGTATTTATTTGAACCAAGGAATCAAGATAGAAGTTTCATTTTTGTATCTTAGATATTCCTTATCCTCGCCATATTTCTTATCTGCAGACGCTTCCAGAAATGGCAGTCCACTAACAAACACTAACAAGAACGTTGTCCACAGAGGCCCTATGATTGTCCATAGGGGAACATCGTATGAAAAGCAGAAGATGAAAATACCGAACCATAGTAGAATATTACCAAAATAATTCGGATGTCTACTATATTTCCAAAGCCCATCGGTACACCACTTTTCACCATGTAATTTGTGATTAAATTTAGTGTAATCTGCCCAAGCTTCTACGATGAATCCAATTCCAAACATCGCTGCACCAATAATTGCGATTGTATTTAGTTCACTTGGAGAATCTAAACTGTTGAAGTAAATTACAGGTAAAGAGGTTAGAAAAACCCACAAGATTTGGTAAGTCCAGAATCCCAAGAAACTCCAAAATTTAGTTCGAAGTTCATCAAAACGATTGTCTTCACCCCACACCATAATCCTGTAAGTTAGGTACACTCCTAATCTCAAAGACCATAGTATAACCATAAGCGATGCGAGTATTTTTGGGAATGAGAAATCTCCACCTAACCAAAGAGTAAATACAGCTAAAACTAGAAAATTAGAAGTACCTGCAAAATCTGTAACTTTGTCAATCTGCAGCATGTATGCTATAGCAAAAAAGCTCATTTGCATACACACTGTCAGTAACAGCGAAATCAGAATAAAATGTTCGTCGTTCTCTATTAGTTCAACCATCTCGAGGTTTGGCCTCGTTAACCTTTAATTCACGGCCTTCAGCATCGTAACCATTTAGGGCTTCAATTGCTGATGCAGCCTCATCTCCGCTTGCCATTTCGACAAATCCAAATCCACGGCTTCTGCCGCTCATGCGATCTACAATTACTTTTGCAGATGTTACTTCTCCATGCTCTTCAAACAGTTCTTTCAATTTGTCGTCTCTGTAAGACCATGGCAAGTTTCCAACATAGATATTATTGCTCATTTCTCTTATCCTGCCCCGTCTCCAAGGCAGGGTTCCAGAAAGAGCTCTTCTTAAGGGTTATCGCCTAAAATTCGTTCCCTAATTCTCTTCTTGTTTGGCCTGGATCAATAAACGGCAGGACGAACGCAATCAGAAGTTGACATGTCCCCCCAATCATAATCGTGGTAGTGTAAGTGAAATTCTCTTCGAAATATCCAGCCATCTTAAGACCAAACAATGCACCAAAATTCAACATTGCCATATACAATGTAAATTGGGTAGCTCCTACTTTTGGCCAAGTAACATTCATGAATAATGAAATTAACGAAATTCCCATTGCAGCTCCGAAGAAAGGATATATGATAATTAACCAAGTCATAACGGTTCGATTATCCCATAAAGGTTCAGCCAAAGCGATGGTAAAAATCGAGAGACCAGTTAGGATGGCAAATAAACTAGCAATACGCCGTGCACCAAATTTATCAGCAATAATACCGCCTCCAATCGTTCCAAGTATTCCAGCAATTACTGCTGAACCTCCAGTTACAGCAACATATTCGGTATCAGTCCATCCTAATCGTTGTATGAAAAGAACATTCAAAACAGGAATCAAGAATTCCCAGAAGTATGTTAACATAGCAAGGACGATACCAATCAAAGGCGCCCTAAGCGAGAGTGCTTTGACAATATCGCTCTTTTCTGGAGCTAAATCGAAAGCTTGCTGACCAAATGTATTGTTACGTAGCAACACAAAGTACAGTGTACCTGCAAGCGCAGCAAGCACGTGACACCATATTTTCCCTGCAAAATCTCCAATTGTTAATAATAAAAATAAATCTAAAGCAATTAGCAAACCAATATCAACAGTTAGTGATTGAGCAGTGTGAGTACCCATATCCCAATTAGTTTCTTCCACTTCTATGGTTTTCTTAGTAGCCACTGGTTTTGGTTCTTCGGCAGATTTTACAACAGCTTTACCTTCACTCCAAGGGAATAATTTTTCACCAGGCCTTTCTCTGATGAATGCAGGCAAGCACATAATCAACAATAGCATTGGCACAGTCAAGAGGAGCCCTTCAGTAATTCCAATTGATGCATATTTCCCCATAAAGTATCCAATACCAGCTCCGCCAACCATTGTACCAAAACGCTTTGCTCCAAACATGAATCCATTAATCTTTCCAAATTCTTCAGGACTCAAAATATCAACAGCTAATCCATCTACAGCAACATCTTGCAGAGATGCGAAACAATTGTGGAAGAATAATAAAGCAGTTAGCAACGTCACTTTAGTATCGATACCAGGTACAAGTGCGATAATTATAACAGTAATTACCATACCAGCTTGTGCACTGAGAATCCAAGGTCTACGCCTTCCCATTGGCAAGTAATGATATGTATCAACGAAAGGACCCCAAAGGAATTTGAAAACCCAGGGTAAGTATACCCAGAACAACATATTGCCTATTGCCGCAGCACTAAATCCTTGTTCTGCAAGGTAGGCAATTAGCGTATAAGAAATAAATCCAGAAGGAATTCCTTGAGCAGTATAAAGAGCACATAATGTAAGCGCTTTAGCACTCATCTTTCCATACATAGTTGTCATGAGATTATTCTGTCCATCAATTGCAACATCATCATCCCAGACAAATTCATCTCCTCCAGATTCTTCAACTTCTAAATTACTTTTAGATCTCCTAGGTTGTGTAAAAATATAACCCATTGCAACAGCAGCTAACAAAATAACAGGTAGGAAAATAATTCCTCCTAAATCAGTTAACCCTTCAATAAGTAAACTAGCAGGACGATTATCATCCATATAAACAACTGAAAAACTATTGATGACAGACATTGATTCTCCGCCTTCTAACACCAACCTAGCATACAAGGTCAAAGTTTGATTATCCTCAAGTTCTAAGTCCTCAGGAACTGAAATTTTCCATGTTTTCCAATTCTTTTGTGAAGAGGTATCTGTAGCATTGTACCATTGACTGGCTCCAAACTTAATTTGGACACCTCCTCCGTTCGTCGGCTTGTTTAGAGTAACGGCAGTTCCTTCCAGCACATCATTATTGTATAATCTTGGTTTAACTGGAACCATAGTCCCATTAATTTCTTCCATTTCGTAATCCAAGCTCCAGTTTACCGATACTTCAGGATCAATTTTCCCCGCAACTTCAACAAATGTCAATGGATCGGCTTGCCCGTATCCATACTCATTATCTGGCCTAGTTTCTAAAAGCGAACAATTGTTAGATGCAGCATCAGGATCATCATTCAAAACTTCTCTTTCAATGGCATATCCTGCAACTAAAGTTTCTTTGACTTCTGCAGGAGTCAAATCAGGATTTGCTTCTAAAGTAAGAGCTACAATTCCTGCCATTAAAGGAGTAGCCATACTAGTTCCGCTCTTGGCAGTATAGCCTACATTGTTTGCAGCATCAGGGGCCCAAATTGAGCTACCTATGGCTGCAACATCGGGTTTGACTCTTCCATCAGAAGTATAACCTCTAGAACTGTAAATTGCCAGACTGAGATCTTGATCAAGAGATGCAACAGTTATTGGTAATCTAGAATCACCAGGCGAATCAATGGTATTACAGCCAGCAACAGTAGCTGAACCAAATTCATTACCGGCACTCAATGTGACTACAAGACCAGATTCAACAGCAGCGTCAGCCATTTGACTCCAAGCTGAATAACCATCATTATCGATGTGAAATTCAATTTGTTGTTCTCCAAGACTTGAAGTCAGTACACGAATATTCGGTTGGACTAAGTTTTGATATTCAATAGTCCATTCAATTCCTCTAATAATGTCTTCAATATCTCCGTCACAGCATGAAAGTACATTTACCAAATGAGCTTTTGGAGCAACCCCAATATGCGGAGTTCCATCAGCTGCAGTTTCACCATCCCCAGTACCTGCAGCTATTCCAGCTACGTGTGTTCCGTGGGTACCACTATCAATAGATTGGCCAGGGTAACAAGGAAGTGTACCTGCAAGCCCGTTTTCAGAGCAAATAATTGCATCTTGACCAGCATCATAGTAAGCAGCAACTTTCAAATCATTCGTAAATTGGTTGTCATCAAAATCATCAAGACCAACATGTGCATTATTGACGCCAGTATCGACAATAGCAATAGAAACACCTTCACCATAAATGCCATGATTATTCCAGACATTATCGACTCCCATAGTGGGCACAGCAGTAGCCATGTGAGGTTCAGCTTTCCCGATATCATCTAGCATTACAACCCCTTCCCATGTAGAAATATCAAGAATCAAATCCCTTGGCATGGTAGTAGCAAGCAAATCAATGTATTTGGCACGATACGTGACTTCAACCCCTGCATTTTCTAATAGTTCAACATCATAATCAGTTGGATGATGGTCATATCTTACGAAGACTCTTGCTTCTCCAGGACTAAAAAATCTGTCGCCTTGAGCCAACTTCCAAATTAATACATCAGAAATACCGTCATGGTTCTTATCTCGAGAATAAACATCCCACCAATTAGTTCCATAAACAGGCGTTTCTTCTTCTGCAGCTAAATTCGTAAAGCTCATGCTCAGAAGTAGAATCATCACCATTCCTGCGGCTAAAGCTTTGCGCTGCATAGAACAATAGATAGACCTTTGATTAAAGAACTTACGATTTAATTCCACTACGAACTCGCACAGCCATTCCTTGCTGCCCGAGCCCTAATTCTTTAGGAGAAACAAGTAATTTACCAAAAGCAATTAGTTGATCGTCAGGAGTTACAACAATACACTCATCCATACACCTTAAATCGGAATCGATATCCTCTATAAATTTACAAAAAACACTTTTTCCTTTTCTGTTAAATTCAGCAGTATCAGCATCAACAATGACACGAAATTTTGGAGATTTTGAGGATTTGTGTATTAGTTCAGCCCCCTTTTTCTGAAGTATAAACATTCCTCTTCTGTGCGAGAGTGAAGCTACATGTTCTCCATTTAGAAGTAAATTTCTTAGCCTTTTTGTTTTTCTGCTGACTACTAAATCAGTTTCTCCTTTTGTAAGGATTTTTCCAATTCCTTTTCCAAATTGGTAATCTAGAATGGTTTGCACACGGTCAACATTCCAATCTTGCATTTTCCAACCTTCAATGTCATCTTGCAATAACCCAGGGTGGAACGGATAAGTTTCAGACAGATGGTTAGGAACTTTTCCAAAATAAGGATGTACCATGTCCCCCGATTTGAACGAATTTGCAAGTTTAGAAAATATAGGCCTATCATCAGATTCATTTCCAGTTTTAATCGGAGTTTTGTATCGGTAAGCAGGTTCGAATTCAGAAATCCAATCCATTTCTCTTTTCAAAATAGAAAATATTTTCATCAAAGCCGGCGAGGTTCTTAGTCGATTTTCTACTAGTTCCCATAGTAAACCATCATGTATTGCCTGTTTTACTCTTCTGATTTCAGTAAAGGAGACAATTAAGTTGTGTTTAGCTATAATTTTTTGCCTTTGTTTCTTTTCCATTGCTTTCAATTGATTAACAGTAATATCAGGAGCCGCAGAAAATTCACTTGGAAATTCTTCTAATTCTTCTAAATTTCTTGTCCCCCATGTAAACATTAAACTGTCTCGTGAAGCAAATTTAGCATAGCTAGAACTATCAAATAAATCACATCCTAAGAAAGATGCCAAAGCGAAAAGCATGGGATGACCACAACCAAATAGATGAACTGGTCTAGAAATATCAAGACCTTTTTTTGCAGCAATAATAACTTCTGCCAATTTCTCAAAATTATTTTTTTCCATCAAAGGAACTACTCCACCAATTGGAAACACTTCGGCATTGGTTTGTGAGGCCATTTCAGCTGCCTTTAATCTGAGATCCAAATGTCTCCCACCTTGTATGGGGGCGGCAAGGAAAATAGAACCTTTATTTTTGTCAGATTCCTCAATTCTCCGTTGGGTTTCTTCTAATTCTTTTTTCGCATCTTCAAACCTAGTTTCAGGTTCGCAAAAAACGTCTAGAACAGTACCAATATCCACTCCAATTTTCTTCTGAAAATTAAGAATTTCATCTGGTTGCATATCAATTTCACCATACACATGAGATTGGAAAGTTCCACTATCAGTCATTATTGGGCCGTCCCAATTCAACAATCCATGAACTCCTTTCTCTTCAGCAACCTTTTTCAATTCAGAATTTTTGTATATGATGTAGCTATTCGTAATCAAGCCCTGAGCTCCGCATTCTTTCAATTCATCCATAGAAAGAGTTAGAATTTTTGGATTAACAACAGGTAGCAATGTAGGCGTATCTAGAGCACCATGGTTGGTTTTAATTTTTCCAAGTCTTGCAAGCCCATCACGTTTACTGATTTCGAACAATAAATATACACAAACAAACCTTTATTTCAATCCATGTTCGCTATTCTACAATGACAGAGACGCCTTCTAAGGAATATGTTTTAGGAGTTGGTGGCATGACTTGCAATAATTGCGTTAATCATGTTGAAACAGCATTAAGCAACATTGATGGCGTATTGGAGGTTGAGGTAAATTTGGCAGGAGCTAAAGCCACAATCAATACAAACGGCACCCCTAGCCAAGAAACATTGGAATCTGCAGTAACAAATGCAGGATATTCGATACATGAACCAGGGGCCGACTTAGGATTACTTCAATTGGATTCAGTACCAAAAGATGAATTTAATTGGAATGACGGAGCTGTTTGGAAACAGTCCGCTCACAACACAAAATGGTGTTTGATAGGATGTTCAATCGGTGATTTTGGGACTATTTTTTTCTTTCAATATACGGGTAACCCATGGGCATGGTCAGTTATGAGTATCATGCTACTTGCAATGTTCAATGGAATAATGACTTCAATAGCCCTTGAGACATTCATCCTTTTGAAACAAATGCCACTCAATGAGGCCTTCAGAGTGGCTGTTGGCATGTCATTGATCTCTATGATATCAATGGAGGCGGCAATGAACATTGTAGATGTAGTTTTGACAGGAGGTGCCAAACTCACATGGTGGGTTATAGTACCAATGCTAATTGCAGGATTCCTTACTCCTTGGCCCTACAATTATTGGCGCCTTAAGAAGTATGGACAATCGTGTCACTAAACTCTATTTTAGAATTCATTAGGCCTGCACATAAAGTTCCTCACACGATTTGGAGTTCCGATACACCCCTTACTCTCAAACCTCGTTTCGTCACTTTGCTTTTCTTAATTTCAGGTTTATGGATATTTGGGACTGGTGAAGCAATATTGATTGATGCAGGGATTGGTGTTAGTCCATGGACAGTTCTTGCACAGGGAATATCAAAACAGGCAGATTTGACAGTAGGCATGGCAACATTTGTTGTTAGTGTTCTGGTTCTTTTTCTTTGGATACCTTTACGGGAAACACCAGGAATTGGCACGATTTTGAATGCTATACTAATCGCCATGTCAATAGACGTAATGGCGCCCTTTATCCCAAATCAGACAGACTTTATTCCACAAATAATTCAAGCCTCGATTGGCATTATCTTAGTTGGAATAGGCAGTGCGTTATATCTTACAGCAAATCTGGGCCCAGGGCCACGTGATGGTTGGATGACAGGCGTTCAAAAGAAGACAAATTGGCCAATCGGTAGAGTAAGAGTAGGAATAGAAATCATAGTTTTGAGTATTGGTATAGCACTAGGTGGAACTTTTGGCTTAGGTACCGTTATGTTTGCAATAGGCATAGGTCCAGCAATATCAATGTCTTTGGGAGTTGTAAGTAATTGGGAGAAATGAAAGCAAGTGAAGAAATACGATCTCTAGCAGATAAAGAACGAGCAGTCCACAGTAAAAAATTCTTCAAAACAGGTAAAGGAGAGTATGGGTATGGCGATATTTTCCTTGGAGTGAGAACTCCTCAAATCAGATCAATTGCTAAGAAAAATATCAGTATTTCCACTACCGAAATGAAAACACTCATAAAATCAAAATATCATGAAGAAAGACTCTTAGGATTGATAATTTTAGCGAATAAGTATTCTAAAGATAAAGATGAAAAAGTTAGAAACCAACTTTACAAAATCTATGTTTCTAGCTTCAAATATGTCAATAATTGGGATTTGGTAGACGTAACTTGTCCACATGTAGTAGGTAAACATTTGATGGATAAAGAACGTTCAATTCTTTATTCTTGGGCTAGATCAGAAGATCTTTGGACGAAAAGAATAGCTATCGTTTCAACACATTGGTTTATCAGAAAAAATGATTTAGATGATACATTCAAGATAGCCGAAATATTGCTTAATGATGAACATGATCTTATTCACAAAGCAGTCGGATGGATGCTTAGAGAAGCTGGAAAAAGAGACCTAGAAAAAGAAGAAATCTTCTTAAAAAAACATTACAAAAATATGCCTAGAACAATGTTGAGATATTCAATAGAAAAATTTCCTGAACCTAAGAGACAGAAATATCTCAAGGGGACTATCTAGATTTATTTTGAAACATCAACAAGTTCACATTTTGTAGCATTTTTGAGTTCATCAACCTTGATTCGCAAGATAGATTCTCTTGAACCGCCTGAACTAAATACTTCAGAGAATCGTTCTACAGATTTATCCATAAGCACCTGAACGGGTCTATCAAACCCCATTGGCGGAACTCCTCCGATTATGAAACCAACTTCCTCCAAAACATATTCAGGACTGGCTAACTTCGCTTTTTCTCCAATTACTTCGGAGAGTTTCTTTAGATCCACACGCATGTCTCCAGAGAGTATCACCAAAATTGGATTCTCCGCCTTCAACACGATACTTTTAGCAATTTGAGCAACCTCACACCCTAGATGTTCAGCCGCCGAAGCAGAGGTTTTTGCTTGTTCAGCTTCGAACATGATAATTTCAGCATCAACTTTGTTTTTATCAATGTAAGATTTTACTTCCTTTACGCCTCTCACATGACCCTATATTTGGTCACTACTAAACAATTTACGGCCTATAATTCTATTAACGGCCTACTAAAATGACATTTCAGCGGGCCGGTAGATCAGTCTGGAAGATCGCCTCCTTGGCATGGAGGAGGGCGCGAGTTCAAATCTCGCCCGGTCCACCACTTGGTGCTGTATGGAAATCCCCCCCGAAATAGAGGAATTCACTCCGGAAATACTGTCCACTGTTGCAAAGGGCTTTGCTCTTGGTACTATCATGCTTTTGTCAGGTGCACTTGTAAGGTATCTAAGCATTAGAGTAAATTACACTCGAAAACTCAATCATTTTGCAATATTCTTCCTACCTGTTTTCATAGATCAACAGTTCAATGCCGAAACTTTTACAGATTTCATATATTTGGCTATAAGCGCCATAGTTTCCACTTTGACTTTGACTGCTTTCTACAAACCTATTAGGAGCTTCTTTCCTCCATTTCAGTTAATGTATGAAGGATTTGATAGGCCTGAAGATAGACCCTATACTCTAACTTGGATATTCACACAATTCGCAGCAGGGTTCTCCGTAATGCTTCCTATGATTTGGTTGTTTGGCCAATGGGGTTTAGAATCCTTAGTAGTAATTCCTATTTTGATAAATGTTGTTGGAGATGGTTTAGCAGAACCAGTGGGCGTCAGGTTTGGAAAGCATGAATACAAAACAAGAGCGCTTTTTACTGATAAAACATATGTAAGAACATTGGAAGGAAGCGCATGCGTATTGATTACAGGTTTTGTCGTGATAGCCATGCATTATGAATATTTCACGACTTTACAATTCATATTAGCTATGCTATTTGTTCCAATTATAATGACTTTGACTGAAGCTTATTCTCCACACACTTGGGACACACCTTTCCTAATGTTCACAGGTTACGTATCTCTGCTGCTGATAATGCAATTCTAGTTTATCTTTTTTCTAAAATCATCAGAGTGATTCTACTAATACAAACAAGTTCACCATCATCATTGGTAATTTCAGTTTGCCAAACTTGTGTAGAACGCCCTCTTTTGATTGGGCTACATTTTCCAGTTACAAGTCCTTTTTTTGCCATTTTCAAATGATTGGCATTGATTTCGACTCCAACAACGTGGTATTTCTCAGGATCAATAGTGAGAAACCCAGCATAGCTAGCTAGCGTTTCTGCAAGAGCAACAGATGCACCCCCGTGCAAAATACCAAAAGGTTGTTTTGTTCTTTTATCAACAGGCATTGTGCCAACAACATAGTCATCCCCAAGTTCAGTAACCTCTATTCCGAGGTGTTCAACCATTGTATCTTTGGTAACAATATCTTCTACAGTGTAATTATCGAACCAAATACTCATTCAAGTGCAGAGTTGATTTTCTCTTCCAATTCAGATTTAGACATTGGCCCACTTTCTGAGAAAGTTATCATCCCATCCTTATCAATTATGACAACCGTAGGACTTCTGTCAGCCCCAAATGCATCAGTCATTTCGCTACTGCCTTTCATGAATCTCCAACCCATTTCATCAGTTCTTTCAGCTAATTCACTCTCATCAGCATTCTTTGTCTGAGTTACTGAAATAACTTCGACATCTTCAGGCATAGAATCGTTACAGTAACTTTTAATTTCATTCTTTTCAAAGTTTTTACAAGTTCCACAATTCATATTTGTGAATTCTAAAACCAGTACTTTTTCACCTTCATAATCGGAAAGATTGAATTCATTACCGTCAGTATCCGTCAAAGCAAAGTCAGGTGCTTCGTTCCCAACTTCAACTTGTTCAATAGGCTCTTCAGCATTATTTTCGGAGAATACATTTCCATTTTCCTCATCTATGAGATACTCATTAATGGAAAAGCCACCTAGGATTCCAGCAACTAATAAAACTGAGAACAAAACTTTCGTGTCCATACTACAATTCTATTGTTACGCTTTTAAAAGTTTTCCAAGACCTACAAAAATGGAGCTACGGCTTCTTCAGAAAGTTCCCAAAGTTTTCGATTATGTTCTTCATTCTTAGCTTTACTAGATCCTTTTTTGACTTTAGAAGCAGCAAAGAACCTTCCAGTAATGTCCTTTACTTCGTCTGAACATGCTAAGTGAATACTAGTCTTTGCACCATCTTTTACACTTATTGCAGTTAACCACATCGCTACTCGAATGAAATTTCTCCACAAGAAATTGTTATTCTTTCCAAAGTTTGTAGATACGAATCCAGGATGTAAACAATTTGCAGTTATTCCCTTATCTTTCACTCTTTTTGCCAATTCATAAGTGAACATGACATTAGCAAGCTTGGATTTTTTGTAAGTATCAAAACCACTATACTTCTTTTCACCATTCATATTATCAAATTCAAAATCAATACCATAATGGGCACTTGATGAAACATTTACAATTCTTTTGTAATCACTTTTTTCGACGAGAGGAAGTAGTTTTTTCGTCATTAAGAAATATCCTAGGTGGTTTAGAGCAAAAGTTCTCTCAAATCCTTCTTCCGTAACATCTCTGAAAGCAAAATACGCTCCAACATTGTTTAACAAAACATCAATTTTAGGATATTTTCTGGATACTTCATCAGCAACTCTAGAGACTTCTTTCATCAACATAAGATCTGCCGTAAAATAGTCAATATCGACATATCTATCAGCAACTTTTCTTATCTCTTCGACAACTTTCTCCCCTTGCTCTTTACTTCTTCCAATAAGAATCAGATTACCTCCTTTCTTTGCTAGTTCGATAGCGGCTTCTTTGCCTATTCCGTCAGTAGCTCCTGTGATTAAGCAAGTAAGGCCTCTCATGTTTTGACCATTAGAT
>JAKURQ010000025.1 GCA_022449785.1 Candidatus Poseidoniia archaeon | reverse complement strand
ACGAATGATAATGGAAAAATTAGATGCTTGTCAAATGTATGTACCCACAGAGGAAACATCGTTTGTAATGACGCATGTAACACCAAAACTTTGGTTTGTGGATATCATGGTAGACAATTTGAGATTGATGGAAAAATGAAATTCATGCCTGAATTTGATGATGTAGAAAACTTTCCAAGTAATGATGACAATTTACCTGAAATTGAGATGGAATCGTGGAAAAATTTACTTTTTGTTATAAATGATAAAAAATGTGATCTTTCCGAACTTATTCAACCAATGGCTGAAAGATTGGATTGGTTACCTGTTGATGAATTTGTATACAAACCGGAATTGTCGAGAACATACAAAGTAAATGCAAATTGGGCCCTCTATTGTGATAATTATTTGGAAGGATTTCATATTCCGTTTGTCCACAAAGATTTGAATAAAGAATTGGAATACGAAGACTATTTTACACAAGGAATTGACAATACTGTGTTGCAAATAGGTATTGGCAAAGATAATGAAAATACTTTTGATTTGCCAAAAGAACATCAGGATTATGGTAAAAATGTTTCAGCATATTACTTCTTTTTGTTTCCTAATATGATGTTTAATTTTTATCCATGGGGATTGTCAATAAATGTAGTAAAACCAAAATCTTCTGAATATACCGAAATAGAATACTTCACTTATGTTTGGAAAGAAGAATTAATGGAAAAAGGAGCTGGAGCTGATCTGGACAAAGTAGAACTTGAAGATGAAGAAATTGTAGAATCTGTTCAGAAAGGCGTTAAGTCAAATTCTTATGATAGAGGAAGATATTCTCCAAAGAGAGAAATAGGAGTGCATCACTTTCATTTATTGTTGCAAAAATACTACTGATTAACGACGCTTGAACATTCTAAACTCCATCAACCTATCAATGAAATTTATAGAACCGGGGTATTTTCTTGGCATTTTCAATCTTAGGAACGGAATTGTACCAATACTTCTTCCTATTCCAGATATCAAAAATATTATGAAAATAGCACGCCAAGTGTAATCTGAATTATCAATCAAACTAAAACTCATTAAACTATCAATAACAAAGATTGCACCTGTGAAATCTTCTATGTGTCCTGCAAGATAACCGCCTGCCAATGCTCCAATGAAAGTAGTTATCCCTACTCTGGTGTTGTAATAGCTGAAGTATGCTGCTCTTTCCTTATTGGGAGCAAGGTCCAAAACTATGGCATTGGATGTTATCAGGAAAGCACTGAAACATGGACCTAGAAGAACAATTTGTAGCGCAATCATGACTTTTATATCTGGGAAAAAAGCATAGATAAATGGTAGAATCGCAAAACCTATTCTACTCATGATTAGAACCGGTAAAGGCCCCACTCGGTCAACCAAACGACCCATTATTGGCTGAAATGCCATCTCAGATACTGCACCTATCACACTGAAAGCAACAAGCACCATGTTATCTACCTCTAAGACTTTTATCAATATTATAGCAAATAATGGCCAAATTAGAGACATATTCAATGTGTAAAATGATTGGGCTCTAACATAACTTTTGAAAGTGTCTGAATACTCTTTTTTGGCTTGGTCTGTTAATATTTGATCAGGGATTTTAGTAGGATCACGATAAGGTACTCTGATTAGAATCATACCTCCAAGAAAAGTTGCAAAAGCGGCTATAACAAACAATGGCCTAAATGAATCTGGGGAATCTTCTGGATTAATGTGTACCACATAAATAGCAATGAAAGATCCAATTAGACCCATCAAACCACCTATTACATGGAAGCGACTAAGGGTACTTCCACGTCTTGATGGATTCATCCAATCTCCTTGTAGTGCTGACCATGTAGGTATGATTATTGAGTGGGCAACAGAATACAATATCACCAAAAATATCATTTCATTTGGATTTTCAACCTTTGAAAGAAGAAAAAGGGCTAAAGCTGCTAGAACAGAACCTCCAATAATCCAATAAGTTCTCACCATTTTCTTATCTGATATCCAACCCCAAAAATGTTGTAAGGACATTGGAAGCAAATTCATCAGAGACTGCATCAATGCTATTTGCTCGAAAGTTGCACCTAGTCTAACTGCAAAATAACTGAGATAAGGCATAGCAGTATCGTGCGAGAAAGAACTAGTAGCGTGATATGCATACAATTCAGCTGGAGGATTAACATCCTCTTCAATATCTTCAGAATTCACAAATGCATTTAGGAATCTGCGATATAACCTTAAGTGTATAATCTAAGTTATGCACTAGCTAATTATCTTTTTATATAAGAAGAATAAAAATAAATCATGCCTGGCATAAATAAGGTAATAGGAATATACCATGCAGATGGTGGAATAATCGGAGAATTGAAGTATTTTACTGGCAAACTCTTCGGCAGTTCCAAGTGCTCACTTTGTGACATTACACACACTACTTCTGGAAAGAAAGATGCCTGGAAGACATGTGAAAGAAGATTACGTATGCCCATTGATTTTATACATCTAAATGAAAGAAATCCCAATCTAGAAAAATATACTAAAGGACTAACTCCATGTATAGTAGGAAAAACAAGCACGAATTATGTAATGCTCGTTACAAAAAGAGAACTCAATGATTGTAAGGGAAATCCTGAAACTCTTGCAAATTTGATTGAAAATAAATTAGCTAATTAATCATCAATTATTACTAAATAGGAAGCAATAGGCTGTCACTAAGTGAGAGAAAAAGATGAATCAAGACTTCAGGATTTTCTAGAGAATCCTGAGAAGTCACTTTGGAGTATTGCGCTTCCTGTAATGGCAGGGATGGCAATACAAACAATGTATTCAATAGTGGATATGCTATTCATTGGTCAACTAGGTGGAGATTCAATAACTGCAGTAGCATTCAATATGCCTCTTTATTTTTTTGTAATGGGGATAACTTTTGGTGTTGGAACTGGGCTTACATCCTCAATATCAAGGGCAATTGGTGCTGAAGACAAAAAAAGAGCTGACA
Source organism: Candidatus Poseidoniia archaeon (assembly GCA_022449785.1). GTDB lineage: Archaea > Thermoplasmatota > Poseidoniia > MGIII > CG-Epi1 > CG-Epi1. The sequence continues at coordinate 12,604 of JAKURQ010000025.1, read as the reverse complement.
ATGCAGCTAATCATGGACTGGTTATCGGTCTATTTCTAGGAGTAACATTAACAATTTTTGGATTGATATTAGGAAAGGATGTTCTCTCTACATTAGGAGCACCTGATGAGATGCTCAACGAATCATGGGACTATCTAAGAGTTACATGTTATGGTATGACGTTCATCGTCTTTGCTATTGTATTTAGATCTATCTTGGCTGGAGAAGGCGATATGAAATTCCCAGTAATGGTAGCAGTCATAGGAACTGTTCTAAACGTTATATTGGACCCCATTTTCATTTTCAATCTGGAGAGATATGGAGGCTTTGGATTAGGGCTAGGAGTCGAAGGAGCAGCATTAGCTAGTGTAGTATCACAAACAGTTGTGTTTTCAATTTTTGTGTATATGTTGTTCTTTAAGGATCATGCTTACATAAGTTTTGATTTGAAAAATTTCACATTTTCTACTGAGTTGATGAAAGAGATATTATGGGTAGGAATACCTTCATCAATTTCAATGATTATCATGTCATTTGGTCAAGGAGTATTCAACTATATTTTAGTCGATGGATATGGCCCTGATGCTGTGGCTGCCTATACTATCTCGGGTAGATTGGATATGTTAATGTTTTTGCCAATTATGGGTATTGCAACCGGACTTGTTACAACTGTTGGAATGTTTACTGGTGCGAAACGGATGGATAAAGTTCGGAGCATAATTGTTTATGGAATAAGCAGAGCTTTTGTTATTGTAGCTGTAGCTTCATCAATTGTTTTTATTTCAGCTCCATATATTATGGGCTTATTCACAGATGATTCTGTTATTGAAGAAATAGGTATAGGTGCACTAAGAACTCTTTGCTTTGCATACCCCTTTGTTGGAATTGCTATGCCATGTGGAAGAATTATGCAAGGGTTAGGGCAAGGACTTCCCGTACTAGTAATTACAGCGCTAAGAGTCTTGTTAATTTCAGCACCTCTAGCCTACTATTTCGCTATTAATGATTATGATATTGTGTGGATTTGGTATTCTATAGCAATTTCAATTGGAGTATCTGCAATTGTTGGTCCACTTTGGGTATGGAGAACTATCAATACAATGGAGAAAACACAATCAATCGATTAATTTTTTTCTAAGTGAATGATTTACTGATTAGTGCTAATGCTAAAACCAATAAGACAGTACCTATCATTCTATCTATTAAAACAGAATTATCACGTAATTTATCAATTATTGCAGTACCTGACAAAACAGCAGCAACTAAAACATACCAAACTGTGTCAATTAGACCTGCAATTAATGCCATTACTACACGATCGATATCTGTCATCTGTGGATCTAAGAATTGACTGAAAACTGCAACCAAAAAAACAAGAATTTTTGGATTAAGAAATGCAATCATAAAACCCTCAACAAAACCTCGGCGACCACTGCTCTGGTGTTCTTCTTTATCGCCTGAAGGTTGGTAAGTGAGCATATTATAGGACAACCAAAGTAAAACAACTGCACCACTCCACTGAAGTAGCTCAAATTTTGATTCATCTGCTATCAATATTGCTGAAAGGCCAGTTACTGCAAGCATCGCATATATTCCAAATCCAATTCCATGCCCAATACCAGTCATTACGCCTTGTGTACGGCCTCCAGATATTGTATTTCGCAAAACAACAGCTAAACTAGGCCCTGGCGACATTGCACCCATTGCGCAAACTAATGATACACCAATTAGGGCCGGTAAATCCATAATACACTATGACTCAAGGTCGTTTAAACTTTACTACTGTCGAACCTAGTCCCTTGTCACTCAATATTAACGAAGGAATTTCAGGATATATTCGCATCATATCATCACTAAGGCCACTCTTACTTTGAATATAATCTTTGATAGCAGTACCTAAATTATGACCATGGACTAACTCAATTTTAGACGAAGAATCTGCCCAAGCCTCACCAACTGCAATTTGAGCTTTTAATTTTGCTTCAGACAAAGGTAGACCATGAAGATCAACCTTCATTTAATTTAAATTCCTAAAATCTCTTTTGTTTTAGATGGATTGTCTGTAGTTAAAGCAACATCTGCAGCATCCATTTCCATTTTCATAATGTAAAATGATATGATATTTATGCCTTCATCACTTAACTTAGTTGCCATTTCTGCAAGTGCACCTGGTTTATTTGATAAAGTAGTCAAAATTAATTCGTTGACGTCGAAATCTCTACCCATCTCCTTCAAAACTCTTGTTGTGGCCTCTTCATCATCTGTAACCATTGTGACTGAAGCTGTAGAACGACCCATACCAACACAACCAAGTATATTGATTCCTTGATCACCAACGGCTGATGCTACTTCTGCTAGCTCACCAGGCTTATCAGCTAAAGATACATTGAATTCTTGCATAATATTTCCCTGTCAAGGGCGTATATATCAATTATGTTCTTTTTCTAAATACGGCAACAAGTAGTGATGTAAAAACAACAAAACTAAATGTTATAGATGGAGCTTCTTCTTCTTTAGGTGATTTCGCATCACCTATATTCAAGGGAACTGTAACTGGATAGCTAATACCCTCTGAACTCACAGCTCTAACCCAGATTGTGTGATTACCAGTCCCGAGTTGTGTTTCCATTACATCTATTTCTGAAATGGAATCAATAGTGTGCCAAACGTCTTCTATCAAAATATTACGCCACTCAAGATGAGAAGCATTGCCTTCTACATCAAAAAACAATTTCTCATTTTCGTGCACAAAGAATCTAGATGCTGTATCATTGCCGCCATCTGTATCATTTCCCTCATAATAGATAACTGAAGTATCTGCACTTATGTTAATCGAAAGCGATGCATCATATTTTATTGCTTCATCAAGAGCAGTATCCATCAATACAAATCCCCACCCGTAATCATTGTTAGGCCTAACTGGATGACTTAACCATCTAAATTCAGATGTAGATTCAAGAATTGTTCTAATCATCAAAGGTTGTAAATCTGGATTGGCTTGTAAAAGTAAAACTGCCATACCTGCAACCATAGGCGTAGCCATACTTGTTCCTGAATATGAAGCGTAGCCATTACCACTATTGGCTTCCACGGACATTACTGCAGAACCTATAGCTGCTACGTTTGGCTTTATTTGGCCTTCATGAGTAGGGCCTTTGCTAGAATAAACTGCCAATTCCTTACTATCTTCAGTTGAACCAACTGTAATCACATCTTTAGCTGCACCAGGCGTTCCTATAGTTCCGTATGCTGCACTATTTCCTGCAGCAATCATCAATGAAATACCTGCTGCGACCATTTCATTTGCAAGATGAGTTACACGCTCTTCTTGTTCTTGGGTTAATTCAACTAACCAAACACCACCTAAAGACATCGATGCCGCTCTTATGTTGTACTTAATTTTATTGTCAATAGTCCACTCCATTCCTCTCATAACTTCTGCAAAACTTCCCGAGCCACCACTATCTAACACTTTAACTCCAACTAGCCAAGCATCAGGAGCTACCCCCCTGTTGGGCTTTGAATCATCGCCACCCATCGGGTTCTCATCAACTGCACCAGTACCTGCAGATATTCCTGCACAATGTGAACCATGACCTTGATCATCATAAGGTTCTGTTTCTCCACTTCCATCATCTCCACTATCATCTAATGCATCATAAAATGCAACAACTTTAGGGTCATTTGTAGTAGGATCATCATCAAAATCATTTAGGCCTACATGTAATGGATCAATACCTGTATCAATTATAGCGATACTAATTCCTTCACCAGTATATCCATAATCCCAAACCGTATCAACATGATGAATGCCAATTGCATTATCAAGTGCTATCCTCAGTTCACCATTCAAAGTCAAGAAAACCACGCCCTCTACTTCTAATAATTCGTCAAGTAATTCAGTTTCAATAGTACCTGCAATTATAGGAATATGATGAAATCTCCAAGACGGGTCAAACCCAACTTCATCAATCAATAATTGTTCATCTGCCTCTGTGGGCATATGATCAAAATCGACTAATACGGAGATCTTACCGTCAACAACGTATTTGCCTTGCTCAAGTGCAATATCTAGCATATCATGCATACGATTTTTGTCTTTATCCATATTGGTATCTTTCCACCATTCATCAGGAACTGAAGGCTCTTGTAGCGAAGAAAAAGAAACAATTTCATAATTGTCACTTCTGTCTTCTAATGAAATCATAGGCTGAAGGCAAAGCATGATGGAAACCATCACTGCAACTAATACACGCATAGTCTGGTATTTGCTATCCATTAAAAAAATATCTTTAGAAAAAATGGTGGACCCGTCGGGATTTGAACCCGAGGCCTCCTGCTTGCAAAGCAGGCGATCTTCCAGGCTGATCTACGGGCCCGATAATAGGAATCAGAGAGAGGGGGTGATAAGGGCAACTATCCCGAATTAACGCTGTCCTGTTTGTACATTCCAAAGTTTAGAATATTGAGATTTATTGTCTAATAATTCTTCATGAGTTCCTGATTCAATCACTTTACCATCATCTAGAACAATAATCGAATCGCTATGCCTTATCGTAGATAATCTATGGGCTATTACTATAGTTGTTCTATCTTTTGATATAACTGCAAGTGACTTCTGAAGGGCCTCTTCAGTTTCATTGTCAACTGATGAAGTAGCTTCATCAAGAACTAAGATAGGTGCATCTTTCAAAACTGCGCGAGCAATGGATAATCTTTGTCTCTGTCCACCAGATAATTTGTGACCGCCTTCACCAATTTGTGTATCATAACCATACGGTAATTGCATAATGAAATCATGAGCTTCAGCAATCTTTGCAGAAGTGATAATTTCTTCTTCTGTTGCACCTACTCTACCGTACGCTATATTCTGCATAACCGTACCTGGAAACAAAATAATTGTTTGTGTCACTAATGAAATAGATGATCTAAGACTCTTTACTCTCAAATCTTTGATTTCATCTCCATCCAATGATATACTACCTGATGAAGGATCGTGGAATCTCAACAACAATCTAATCAACGTAGTTTTTCCGCTTCCTGTAGAACCAACAATAGCTTGTGTTGAGCCTGGCTTTATTGCCAAACTTAAGTTACTAATCACCTCATCTCTCTCAGGATAAGCAAAATTAACATCATCAAATCTTATCTCTCCCTTAACTTTAGTTATATCTAATTCTTTATCGCCTTCTTGAACACTTATCTCAGTTTCAAGTAAATTCAAAACTCTAGTTGTAGAAACCATTGCTCTCTGATACAAATCAAACGTTTCTCCTAATCTTGTTAAAGGCCAAAGTAATCTTTGCATCATAAAAATCATAACACTGTATGATGCTACTTCCATTCCACCATTAAGCGTAACAATACCGCCATGAAGCAAAGTTGCTGTAAATCCTACTAAAATGGCCATTCGAATCAACGGAACAAAGGCTGCACTCAGTCTTATTGCCCTACGATTTGCCTCACGATAGGCCTGTGAAGCTGCCCTAACTCGCTCAATCTCAAGTTCTTCACTGGTAAAACTTTTGATTGTGCTTATACCACTCAAATTATTAGAAAGGAGGGCATTCAGAAGACCAACTTCCTTTCTAACTTCTGTATAATGTGGTCCTATACGTGATTGAAACCTGAATGAACCCCAAATAATCACTGGAATTGGAATAATAGAATAAATTGCAATTTCAGGAGAAATGTAAAAGAAAATAGCACTAATGACAACAACAGTTGTTCCCACTTGTAATAATTCATTAGCTCCCTTATCTAAGAATCTTTCTAATTGATTAATATCATCATTCAAAATTGACATCAACTCGCCTTTTGATTGATCGCTAAACCAAGCCATTTCCAATTCTTGAATGTGCGAATAAGCATCAAGTCTTAATTCATGTTGGACTGTTTGTGCTAAATTACGCCACAATACTCCATAAATATATTCAAATAATGATTCAAGAACCCAAATTATTACTGTTAAAATTGAAAGAATGATTAATTGTTCTTTGGGATCTGTATAGCCATAATTCGACAATACTGATTCTTCTTGCCTAGCCACGACATCAACTGCAGCACCAATCAGCAGCGGAGGTGCCAAATCAAATATCTTATTCAATATTGAAAATAGAGTGGCTAACCACATCGTAGAACGATGTTCTTTCATATGTGATATCAATCTGTAAATTGGAGCTTGTTCGGTCATTTATTTCACTCTTGCATAATGTGAAGGTCCAACTTCTTTCAAGGGAAGTACCTCGTTAAGACTTGATCTAACAATGTAATCAAGTCCTTTTCCTTCTATAGATTTAATTTCTAATCGCTCCTGCTCAGTAATTTCTGTAGCCAATTTAGCTTTGGATTCATCCAAATAAGTTATTGGGCTAGGAACATCCCCAAGAATCATAATTTTTTCTTTATCTTTGTTAAAATTAGGAGTAGCTGATAACAATGCTTTAGTGTAAGGATGTTGAGGATTTGTAAATAATTCTTCGGTATCTGCCTCTTCAACTACCCTCCCCAAATACATAACTGCCAAACGATCACACATATATTCTATAACAGACAAATCATGTGAAATGAAAATATATGTCAGATTATATTTTTCTTGTAAATCGTTTAATAAATTAAGAATTTGAGCTTGAACAGATACATCTAAAGCAGATGTAGGTTCATCTAAAACTAATATTTTTGGTTCTAAAGCAAGAGCTCTTGCAATCACTATCCTTTGCCTTTGACCACCGGAGAATTCGTGTGGATATCTATACAGATGTTCTTCACCAAGACCGACATTGTTCAGCAATTCAATAACTCTATCACGCATATTCTCTGTTTTACCATGAATTACTAATGGCTCACTCACAATATCTTTAATCAACATTCGAGGATTTAGAGCACCCATCGGGTCTTGAAAAACAACACCAATTTGTCTGCGGAAACTGCGTAACTCTTCATTTGTCAATTCTTCTAAATTATTACTCAAGAATTGATTTTGCGTAATTTCGTCTGATAGAACCACTGAACCTGATGTTGGTTCAACTAGTCTAAGCAAAGTGCGCATCAAAGTCGTCTTACCACATCCACTTTCTCCAACTATTCCAAAAGTTTTTCCTTCCTCAATCTCTAAATCAACGCCATCCAAAGCTTTGACCAAGGCGATATCAGTTCCCCAAACATTCTTTACAGGAAAATGTTTCCTTAGCCCTTCAATTGACAGGATTTTATTACTCATATTGAACCCATCTCCCCTACATCCGGTACTTTCAACCTTTCCTTGCCACCTTTTGGAATTGCATTCAATAATGCTCTAGTGTATTTGTGTTTAGGATGTCTAAATATCCTTTCAACTGTATTTTCTTCAACAATCTTACCCTTATACATTACTGCAACCTTTTCACAAGTTTCGGCAACAACTCCTAAATCATGCGTTATCAAAAGAACTGACATGTTTTCTTCCTTTTGAATATCTTTTATCAATTGAAGAATTTGTGCTTGAATTGTAACATCTAATGCAGTAGTTGGTTCATCTGCAATAAGCATCTTTGCCTTTCCTGCCAAAGCCATTGCAATCATCACTCTTTGTTGCATTCCGCCACTCAATTCATGTGGATATGACTGAGCAATTTGCTTGGGATTAGGCAGTTTAACTCGTGATAAAGCATCGATGACCATTAAGTCAAGGGCTGAGTCAGGGATATCCTTCTGTAAATAGTCTCTTAAGAACATCATTCCAACCACAAATAAGAATGGAAGACTGAATGTAAACTGTCCAAGCATTATGAAAAGAGAAATAAATGAAATACAAAAGGCCATAATTGTAAATTCGACACCAGGAGAAGCTTTCCATTTTTCACTTTTGTAAACTGGTATTTCTTTCTCTGAAGCTAGTTCTTTAATTTTAGAATCTTGATGAAGAACCAAAATTTCTCCTATTTGCTCATTTACAGTCATTACTGGATTTAATGCCGATAAAGGGTCCTGGAAAATTATGCCTATTTCTCCACCTCTTATCTGCCTTAGTCTATCCTCTGAAGCATGCGTTATATCCTCTCCATTCAGTAAGATATTTCCACCAACTACTTCCCCAGTCTTTGGAAGTAATTTTAAAGCTGAATAACAAGTTACGGATTTGCCACTGCCTGTCTCGCCAACCAAACCAAAAATTTCTCCATCTTTGATGGTTAAATTTACACCATTAAGTGCCTTGACAACACCATCATATGTGTTAAAATTGGTTTTCAAGTCTTTGATTTCTAACATTAATTCCTCTGCTTAGGATCTAAAATATCCCTAACTCCATCTCCTAGTAAGTAGAATCCTAAAGCCCATAGTGCTATGGCCAGTCCTGGGAAAAAGAATCCCCACCATTCTCCAGTTAAAATATCGTCTTGACCAAAAGAGACAAGTTTTCCCCACTCAGCAAGATCTGGGCCACCACCAAATCCAAGGAAACCTAGTGCTGCTAATGAAAGAACAATACCTCCCATATCCATAGTTGCAATAACAATTATGGAAGTTATACAATTTGGAAGGACGTGCTGGAAAATTATTCTAAAATCTGAAGCACCTGCTGCCTTTGCAGCCTCAATATAGGGTAATTTTCTGATTCTAAGTGCTTCGGCCCTAATAACTCTAGTAAAACCTGGCCACCAAACAATAATCAACGCGTACATCAGCATTTCAATAGAATTATCTCCTGTAACTGCAATTATTGCTAAAGCTAAAACTAAACCAGGAATAGCTATGAAAACATCTGTAATCCTCATAACAATATCATCTATTCTTCCACCATAATATCCTGAAACGGCTCCTATTACTGCTGCAATGAAAGTGCCTGTGAAAACAACTTTTACTGCAACATCGAGAGAAGTACGACTGCCCCAAACAATTCCATAGTAAATGTCATAACCTCTATCAGTACTTCCCAAGATGTAACCATCTTCTTCCCCAGATTCTGCAGTACATGAAAAATAGCAAGGTGGTTGATGATTGAAATTATACTCAAAATGCTCTTCCATTCGCATTGGATCTCTTTGGGTCTCTGCAGGAGGTGCAAGCCATGGTGCAAAAAGTGCAATAGATAACAGAGATACTACTAAAATAAGACCTAATATTGTTAAAGGATTCTTTTTAATTTGATAAGAAGCCCGCTTGAACTCATCTAACTTTGGACCCAAACTCTCTTTGACGTCTTCTAAATAATAAATTAAATATCCTATGTAAACAGCCAAAGTACAATAGATAATTGTCATGAAGAAACCTGAAAGAATAGACCAAACGACAAACATAGTTCCAGCAAACAAGAATATTACCCAAGCATCCTCAGGATTATCAAGCATTCTTTTGGAGATAGAATAAATTGTAAGTCCTGATAGTGAAACTAAAATTAGGAAACCAAACCAAACTGCTGCATCGATATTGATAAGGGTAATTATCAGCATTAGTATAGACAGAGAAACAACCAAAATCTCGGCTATACTCGAATGCCCTCCTAATTCAACGCGAGGATCTAAGAAAGCATATAGTATATCAACAATCAAATTGGCAATAATGTAAAGGAATGCTGAAAATAAAGTATAAGCCAAGATTGCAGATACATCCAGGCTCCGCATAGCAGTAATTGCCCAAGCTCCTAAACCTGGCCAAGTGAATATTGTCTCTGTCAAAACCGAACCATTAATCAGACCTGCGAAGCCCATTCCTAACAATGTCACTGTAGGAATCATCGCATTCGGTGCCCCGTGCTTGTAAGTAACCTGATTCTCAGATAAACCTTTAGATTTTGCAGTTCTAATATAGTCTTGACCTAGAACATCTAACATATTGCCTCGCATTAGACGAATAATTGTAGCCATCGAACCATAAGCCAAAACTGTTGCTGGAAGAATCATGTGCTTCAAGGCATCAATAAAATGTGGCCATGAGCCTGCAGCTATTGAATCAATCAGAAGAAAATTAGTTTTAATCTCAATCGGATCAGTGATTTCCCATAATATTGGATCATATCGCAAGCTAATCTGCCAATCTGTATACAGAGTAAAGAAATATTGAAGAAAAAGTGCGAACCAAAAAATAGGTATGGCAGAACCAAATAAGGCGAATAATCTGATTCCATGATCTTCCCATCTATTCTGTCGTATTGATGAAAAAATACCCAGAGGAATGGCCGTTGCCACAGCCACTATGAAAGCTAAAATCGATAACTCCAAAGTCGCTGCAAATCTATACCTAAGTGCTTCGGAAACCTCTTCATTAACTACCTCAGAATATCCCCAATCAAATGTAATTACACCTCTAAGGTAAGTTACGTACTGAATATGTATTGGTTCGTTAAGTCCGTGCTTTTCAGCAAGCATTTCATATTGTTCAGGTGTTGTTCTCTCAGTAACATATGGGGCTAGCGGATCACCCATTCCATAGGATAAGTAGAAAGTAATGACTGTGACACCTAACATAACTGGGATGGTTAGGGCTAATCTTCTGAGAACGTAAATCCAGAGCTTCACTGCTTGCCAAGGAGAGTTTTACTTAAGATAAACGCGTCTAACTCTTACTCAATGTATAATACAAAGTACTATGCATGCTGTTGTGGTACCAACCATTAACCCAGCTTTTCCATATCTTGTAACTAATAGGCTGATAGGCCCATATGTGGAGAGCCTTATCATGCTCCAACTCAGCTAAGTCAAAATACATCTGTTCCCTTGTATTAGGATCCGTTTCCGATGCTGCTGCATCAATTAAATCATCAATATCATCGTATTGGAATCCTAGATAACTAGACGGATAGTAACCCTGTGCACCATGTAAGAAAGGATGTGCGAAATTATGAGGATCTGCATAATCTGCACCCCAACCCAACATAAAGATAGGGATTTCACGAGTTTTTAGTTTATCTAAGAATAATGGCCATTCCAAACCTTGGATTTCTAAATTAAATTTAGGATTTAGTTGCTCTAAAGCATTCTCAAGAAGTAAAAGGCCGTTAAGTCTCACATCGTTTCCTAAGTTATAGTACGCATCTACTGTGAAACCATCATCCCAGACACCCGCATCCCTGAAGTGCTGCTCAGCCATTGCTGGATTATAACTGTACTTTGGACCGTTTGGATTATATCCTAACAATCCTTCTGGAATAGGTCCTGTAGGTTGTATTCCTCTGTTATCTATAACATCATTAATGAAAGAATCATAATCAAAGGAATAGCAAAATCCTTTACGAATATCTTCATTGGCAAAGAAATCACTACTAGGCGCTGAGCCTTCATGATTAGATATGTTGTGATTGAAGGATATTTGTAACATCGTCAACGAAGGTAGCTTATCTTCATATCGGATATTATCATATGTTAGTGCTTCATCAACGTAATTAGGCTCAACGTAAACTGCATCTGCATTTCCTGATTTTAATTCTAGTAGCCTAGCTGACTGATCATTATTCTTTTTTAAGAGAACAGTTTCAATAAATTCAGAAGGATTACCTGTAGATTGCCTTTCTGCGGGACTCCAACCTCTCCAATAATCAGGATAATATTGCATCAAGACATATTGTTCTGGAACCCATTTGCCGCCATAATCCTCGTTCATCATGTAAGGTCCTGTTCCCATTGCCTCTTTCTGAATACCTGCACATTCTACACCTGGACTTGGGTACGGACAACCCTTACTGCTTACCCAATCCTTTGACACTATGGAGCCTGCAGTATAGGCCATAACTGCTAAAAATCTAGGGGCTGATTCTTTCAGTTCGAATTGGACTGTATATTGATCAATCTGAACTATGCTATCTACAGTGCCATCTCCATCTTCGTCCGTATCATCTAATAATTCTGCATACATCCAAGAAGGACCAAGACCCATAATTAGCAATCTATTTATTGAAAAAACAACGTCTTCCGCAGTCAATTCTGAACCATCATGAAATTTGACACCCTGCCTAATTTTGAAAGTATAAGTTAATCCATCTGGAGAGATTCCTCCATTAGAAACGGTTGGAACCTCTGTTGCTAATACTGGAATTAGTGTGTCTTCCCGGTCTCTATCATAGAAAATCAGAGTTTCATAAGTATTAGATAGAACAGAACCGCTTGCTGAATCATAAGCTTCTGCAGGATCAAGAGTCCTTGGATCACCTATTGAAACAGAAGTGTAAACCTTAGGATTAGGAGATGAGGCATCATTAGCTTCTTCTGCAACCACCCTTATAGTACGATAGACTGTATCTGGCATATTATTTGAACCAGTGACTGTTAATTTTATGCAATAATTACCTACTGAAGAAAAACTAGTTAGTCCACCTGAAGAACCAAACTTATGGGAAACTTCTTTGCCTGTTTCGGTTTCACCATCACCAAAGTCCCATAACCAAGATGTTATTTCATCTGTTGAAGGGGATCCGTCAACCCAGGCCCATGAACCTCCACCATTAAAATCAACAATAGCTCCTGGTGAAACAACTGAAGATTTAACAGATATAATAGCATGTGGCAAGCCTGAACCCTCATTAACAGTTCCATGAAGAACGGTGATGTAAGTTAATTTTCTATCATTATTACCAACTGCACCATCATCATCTGTAACTGATAATGAAACAATGTAATCACCAGGATTTTGATACCTGTGTATTATCGTTTTTCCT